>JAOZST010000003.1:0-52860 GCA_029939535.1 Desulfobacteraceae bacterium
TTTCCCCTCTTTCATCCGCTTGTGGGACTCAATTAGCCCGGACATCAGATTTGGAAGATCTTCAGGCTTTGGGCAGATAAAATGAATGATCTCCTTTTGGTAGGCAGCTGTTTGCCCGACATAATTCTGGCTGATGCGATAGTCGCTGTCTTTGAATCGAGGGTCAACAATCCGATTCTGAAGTTCTATCAGCCGGCCCTTCTCGCAGAAGTCCTCTTTTTCGGCAAGCTCCAAAGATGTAATGAATTTTTCGGCTCGTGGGGCATTGGGCTTTATATGCTCAATTTCAAAGGATGACTTTGTCTCTTTATTATACAGATAGCTTAGTGCCCGGCGAAGAAGCTCAGGAGGGTACGCGGTGACGATATCCTCACATCTTTTCCGCAGATCAACTGAATCCATTTTGGAAAGATTCTCTGTTTTTCTGATGATAGGACAGAAGGAGTGGGGACCGAGAAGGTTGTTGACAATGCGGTGTCGCTGGGATTTATCGCCATTCGAAATGGTGTAATACTCCTTTGCCTCAAGTGCATCGACATAGTTACCCGAAGTAATGTCATCTATGGGCAGTTGTTTGCCGGTCAGGAACTCATAGAAAAACCAGATCCTTCGAGCATACTTTCCAGTAGGCTTGGATCTAATGTACTCAGTGAGTTCTGCCTGGGGAGTATGTTTAAAGATGAGGGCCAACAACCCCAGGTTGATGCCGTCATATTTCAATGCAAACTCAAGATGGTCACCGATTTTTTCCCCGGGCCAGTACCTTATCGGGTATATGTCTTCTATTGCATTATTCTGGACTTTAGACTTGTGAGCCCCGGTAGACGATACAAATGAGGTATGCCAGTGAGGCAGCCCGGCTAGTTCTAAATTTTCGAGTAGATATGCATATCCTGCCGGGCGAAATTTTAAAATGTTTATTTCCATAGGCATTTTCGTAAAATTATTATTATGCTGGTAATATGGTTATTTTTAGATAATTTGTCAACAAAACAATTATGAGACACTATTTGTTTGGTAAAATAATTAGGATAAGAATTTAGCACTATCAACCTGGTCCAATTTTGCTGGGATTCTTTGGACAAAGTCAAGGATCACCATGTGATCAGAACATCCATACCAGGGCCAGATGGGGAAAACTATTGCTGGTACCAGTGTGTACAGTGCAGGGAGGAAGACAAACCAGGAACATTGATGCTGTTTCCCTTGCCAGAGCCTGTGTGCTCAAGCAGCATTGGCAGCTGGAATTTTTCACCGGAAAGAAGTATCCATCCAGGCTGTGAAAAATCACCTTATTCAAAAGGGAATTGAAGTCCGGTAATGATCTGGTTTTAAATATACAGTTAAAATCTGATTTTTTCTTTTTTTTCAGTATCCTTGGGGGAACAGATCCTTATCAGGCCGGGCATGACAGTATTGCGGCCACTGACTTTGGCTTTATACAGCATGGTATCTGCATCCTGGATAAATTTGTTCATATCTGCATTGGGGGAAAGTTCAGATACACCGAAGCTGGCTGTCACGCGAATACTGTTATTATTAAAAGCCAGGTTCAGATCTGCAATCTTAGACCTTAGGCGGTCAGCCAGTTCCATGGCCTTGATCTTGTCAGTTTCAGGAAGAATGGCAATGAACTCTTCTCCACCGTACCGGGCCAGAACATCCTCTTTTCTCATATTGTCTCTGACCAGATGGGATATCTCCTTGAGCACATGATCCCCGCCAAGGTGGCCATGGGTGTCGTTTATTTTTTTAAAATAATCCAGGTCCAATATAAACAGGGACAACTTTGTTTCATGGCGGGAGGCGGCAGCAATATGCCTTTTGAGCTGGGAATCAAACTCCCTGCGGTTGTAGCATCCTGTTAGTGGATCAATAATGGCGGCATCTCTCAGCTTTTCAAATTTTATGAGTTTGGACAGAGCTGAGGCACATCCCTGGAGAATCAGGTTGATCACTTCATCATGGAAGGGGGTAATGTTTTTCTGGGGCAGCATATAAAGCCTTGAACAGCAGTTTTCTTCATTTAACTCATAGTGAACAAGGTTTTTCATGTTGAATTTTTCATGGTGCTCTCCCGGCTCAAAGGAATGATTCAGGTAATGAAGGCTTTTTTTGTTTTGTATATTGAAATCAGAAAGGATAATATTTTCAAGGGATTTTTTATACATCCTGGGATCAAGCCAGACATCAACGCCAGCATCTTTTTTTACAACAAAGGCAAAAAGGCGGTAACCAAGGATGTCTTTAAGGCAGACAGCCACTTCATTGATGATTTCCATTGAAGAAGTCTTTTTATTAAGGGCAATAATATGCCGGCCAAGTTTATTCTGGGCTGCTGTTTGTCTTGCAGTTGAACTGAAAACCAGGGATAAAAATGCGGATAAATTGTAGGTTATACTTTTCAGAGTCTTTTTCATTCTTATTCCTTAATAGCCAAAGGGTACAGGTTGCTTTACTTAATGAATAAAGCAATAGGTGTGCCAGAATAAGAAAAAATGTATATTATGTTTTATTTCAGGGAGTTAAATCAACTGATCTGGGATTTGATTTTTTGTACCCGGCAAATTTTTCATGCCGGCCTGGATGGATTGTCAAGGATTTGACAGGCCTGTAAAAATGCCTGTCAATCAAATTAGCGAGCTATCGTTTGGGCTTTTAGCAATTAGCTAACGGCTAAATGCAAATTTCTATACTGTCAAGTCATAATCCAGAGAGTCCGGGCGTTTATAGATTTCCTTTTAAACCGATTTCCTCTGCCACAGGCCTCATGCCCAGGATTACCTGGGTGATCAGCTCGGATAATTCCATATCTAGAAATTCTGCTCCTTTTTTAATGACTTCCCGGTCAACAGCAGCGGCAAAACGTTTGTCCTTGAATTTTTTATTTACCGATTTGGCCTTGATATCCAGGATGCTTTTAGAGGGCCTTACCAGGGCGGCACTGCCCACCAGGCCGGTAAGTTCATCAATGGCATATAGTGTTTTTTCCAGAAGAGTTTCAGGTTTTACATCTGTACAGATACCCCATCCATGGCTGATCACTGCCCTGATATACTCTTTGGGCCAGTTATGGGCTTCAAACAGCTCAATACATTTAACACAATGCTGGTCAGGGTACATCTCATAATCCAGGTCATGGACCAGTCCAATAATTTTCCATTTTTCAACATCTTCTTTGAATTTTTCGGCAAAATGTCCCATAACAGATTCAACAGCCAGGGCATGGCGGATCAATCCATCTTTTTGATTGTATTTTTTCAGCAGTTTCAGAGCGTCGTCACGGGAGGGGATGTAGGTGTTCATAGTAACTCCTTTTAATTTAATCGTATAGGAATTTGCATTTAGCTGTTAGCCATTAGGCTTTAGCTAACAGCTCGCGTGATAGTGCGCTAATTTCATTTTGTTCAATATAAATTATTAATCCATAACAATAATTACCCGGCATTCCTTTAAAAAGGTATGCCGCTCTGTGGCTTTCTCAATTTTTTTTGTGTCGGCCATGCTAATAACAATGGAAGAGTTGTCATTGTCTGATTTTCTAAGCCCTTTGAATACAAGGGGATGGCTGCCTATTCGTTTGTTTTTCTTGGCTTCATCCATGGTAGGCACATAGGTAGTAACGCCGTATTGGACAGCAAATTCCCGGCTGATGAAAAGGGAAGAGTAAATTTCATTGCCCTTTTCGCTGATAATCGTTGGATAAAGGACCGGTTCAAGTTCAAGCCCCTGGGCATCAATGATCAGTCCGGTATAGGGGATATTGCCCATTCCTGTTGTTGAGAGCTGGGCCTTGTTTTTGGATTTTTCCATGTTTATTTTGGATATCTGCCGGATATCATCGGGCAGAACCAATTGAAGAAAGCCCCCGAAGATGCTGGTTTCTATCATCACTTCCACATCCAGGGCAGAGGTATAGTATTGTTTGACAATTAAGGCATCTCTGGCAGTTTTTTCAATGCCTGCCAGAATTATATCATTTTTTGAGGCATATTGGTCCACAGTCAGGGTATTATGAATTTTCAGCTGCTTTAAAATTTCAATTATTTTTTTACTGGCATTTGCCCGGGCTGACCCAGGCACAGCCCCATGGGCATCTTCTTTGTTTTTTGTTGGACTTGCCTTGCCCAGTGCTGTGACTTTGCCTGTGCTCCAATTGATTTTCCCGTTATCAAAGGCAGTTATGCAATGATAGCTTTGAGGTCTCTCCTGGGCATATCCATGATTAATGGATACAAAAAATAAAATTGTAAAAAAAATAAGGACTGTTTTTTTGTGATGTGAGTAAATGATCTTTGTCCCTACCTAAGGAGTTAAAGAATTAAGGAGTTAAATAATTTTTTTCAATAAATGAGGCTATCTCCTTGACTTCATCCAATCCAAACATTGGTACATTTGGCTTAAAATTTGAGTCTGTGACAAAGGCGATCAAATTCGGGTCTTCCAGGCACATGGGCTCTTTATGATCACTGCTGGTTCTGAAGATTTCAATCTTGGTCAGGGGCTGTTTTTTAAATCCCTCTGCCAGTATGAGATCCATGTCGCCAAGAAAGGACCTCATTTTTTCCACATAGGGTCGAGTATCATCCTTAACCAGGGCGATTTTTGTATCGGTGATCACAAGGGTTGATCTGGCTCCGGCCTGTTTATGGCGCCAGCTGTCTTTCCCTTTTTTATCAAAATCAAACCCATCATGGGTGTGCTTGACTGATCCTATTTTATATCCCCAGCCATTCAATTCTGAAATCAGCTTTTCAAGGAGGGTGGTCTTTCCGGAATTGGATTTTCCTGCTATGGAGATAATCTCTGGTTTCATAGTCTTGTCTTTGCTTTCTCTGCTAGTATTAAAATCAAGTTCAGTTCAGATTGATTTATTATTTCTTAAAATAGTGTTGGAGTGTAAGAAAGTCAAGCCTGGGGATGGTCAAACAATGCTTTCTGCTTGCAATGAGCAACAAAGGGGAGTATTAATGTTTTAGTGTTCTATTTTTTGATAATAAGTGATTTAGAGCAGAAAATTAGGATAAAATTGATGAAAATTAAAGAAAATCTTGCCTTGATCGGAATGCCGGCCGTGGGTAAGAGTACGGTTGGGGTGTTGCTGGCAAAAAAAATGGGATTTGACTTTCTGGATACTGATATTTTGATCCAGTCCCAGGAAAAAATGACCCTGGCCCAGATTATTTCAAAAACCGGGCTGGAACAATTCCTTGAAATTGAAGCAGCCCATTTGCTCAGCCTGAATTGTTCACAACATGTTCTGGCAACCGGCGGAAGTGTGATTTACAGGGAAAAAGCAATGGTCCACCTTTCCAAAATAGCTAGTATTGTTTATCTTTTCATTGATTTGGATATCCTTATGACCCGTTTGTCAGATGTAACCGCAAGGGGGGTAGCCATAAATCCCGGGAAAGGGATTGATGATCTTTACAAAGAAAGAACCCCTCTGTATGATAAATATTGTGATATTAAGATTGATTGCAAAACAATGACTCCCGGGCAGATTGTGACAGACCTGGGACACTATCTCCAATAAATACGGGGAGGACGCCATGGGTGAGATGCTTTCCACAAAGCAGGTGGCTGAATTTTTAAATGTAAATGAAAAAATGGTTTATTCACTCATCAATGAAAAAGGCCTGCCTGCTTCCAAGGTTACCGGCAAGTGGCTCTTTCCCATTGACCTGGTCCGTCAATGGGTTGAGACGGGAATGGAAAATTATCCTGAAACAGAAAAATTGCCTCCCTATCATGGGCTGGTACTTATTGCCGGATCCAATGATTTGCTGCTGGATAAAGTTATTGCCCTTTTTAATCTTAAATATGAAGAACATATGGTCATGTTTGGCCTTACCGGCAGCATGGGAGGGCTTAAGGCCCTGCGCAGGAATCTCTGCCATATTGCCGCAAGCCACCTGGCAGCAGACAATCAGGATTATAATTTTCCCTTTATTCAGGATGAAATGATCCAGGTCCCTGCGGTGGGAACGCTTTGATCTGCTGATTCACAAAGACCGTTTTTTTGACCAGGGTATTCAACTCTTTCTTTCTTTATTAAAAGGCAGGAGCATCCAGAACGCTGCCCGGGAATACGGGGGATATGACCTGTCCATGAGCGGAAAAATGCTCTATCCGGAACAGGCATAAATTACCGCATGGCCATGGTCTGAACAGACCCCTCCACAATGGCTTTCAAGGCCAGCATCTCTTTGTCTGAGAAAAAATGGCTGTCCTCCTTGACAAAATCAGGCTCCAGAACATCAACATGCCTGGAACATTTTTGAAGCACATATTTTGAGGCCCCTTTTATTGTCTCTGCAATGTCGGCCATGATTTCTTCAGTAA
This sequence comes from Desulfobacteraceae bacterium, assembly GCA_029939535.1. Classification (GTDB taxonomy): domain Bacteria; phylum Desulfobacterota; class Desulfobacteria; order Desulfobacterales; family Desulfobacteraceae; genus NBML01. The sequence goes on from JAOZST010000003.1 coordinate 6,346, forward strand.
TAAAAGGCCGGGCACAGGTGGTACGAAATTCATAGGCCGGCGCTTTTTTCATTATCAATTCAATACTGGCCTCAATTCTTCCCACATCCAAGTCTCCTTTGAATACCAGAGGATAGTTGGTAAGGTTGCTCTTGATATCCATGGCAATATAGTCAACAAGTTTGTCCTCAATCAGGGTTTCCAGAATTTTTGGCCGGGTACCATTGCTGTCCAGTTTGATATTGTATCCCATTTTCCGCACTGCCCGGCAGAATTGTATCAGGTCCGGTTGCATTGTGGGCTCACCTCCTGTTATTGCAACGCCCTCCAGCATTCCTTTCCGTTTTTCAAGGAAAGAAAATATTTCATCCTGGTCATAAAGGCTGCCGGCCCCTTTTACAGGGCCGGCAGCAAGATCTGGATTGTGGCAGTAGGGGCAGATAAAATTACACCCCGGGGTAAATACCACACATGCAATGTTTCCCGGGAAATCAATCAGGGAATTTTTTTGAAATCCATTGATGTGCATGAAAAATCCTTTCTAAGAAACATTATAGGCTTTATAGGTTTTGCGCATGCAGAATTCTGTCTGTTTGCCGTTGTTCCATTGTCCTACAGGTCTGAGATAACCCACCACCCTTGAATATACCTCGGTCTCGGCATCACAGGTGGTGCATTTTGCATGCTCCCCTGCAATATAACCGTGGGAGGGGCAGACAGAAAAGGTCGGGGTAAGGGTAAAATAGGGCAGCCTGAAACTGCTGGATACTTTGTTTACTACTTGTTTGACAACCCCTATGTCTGATACTTCCTCACCCAGGAAAAGGTGCTGAACCGTTCCGCCGGTGTATTTGGTCTGGAGATCGTCCTGGAGTTCCAGGGCCTCAAACAAGTCATCGGTATAATTGACTGGCAAATGGGTGGAATTTGTATAGAAAGGATCTTTGCCTTCCTGAAACTCTTCTTCATTAGCACAGATGATGTTCTTGAATTTTTTCTTGTCCATGCTGGCAAACCGATAGGTTGTACCTTCTGCCGGGGTGGCTTCCAGATTGAATATTTGGTCGGTTTCTTCCTGCAATGCTTCTATCCTGTTGCGGATATGGTCCATTACCCTAACGGCAAATGCCTGCCCTTCTTTGCTTGCAATACCTTGATCCATGAAATTGACGCAGGCCTCATTCATTCCCAAAATACCGATGGTGGAAAAATGATTGCGCCAGTAAACACCGGTGCTTTCCTTTATTTTTCTTAAATAAAATTTGGAATAGGGGTAGAGATCGCCATTGGTGAATTTTTCAAGGATTTTCCGTTTAATACTCAGGGAATCGGCAGAAATCTTGATAAGATCGTCCAGGCGTGCCAGAAAGTCTGCTTCATCCGTAGCAAGGTAACCTATTCTGGGCAGGTTCAATGTAACAACCCCAATGGAACCTGTCAGGGGATTGGCGCCGAAAAGGCCGCCTCCTCTTTTGCGAAGTTCCCGATTGTCCAGCCTGAGGCGACAGCACATGGATCTTGCATCTTCCGGGTCCATGTCTGAATTGACAAAGTTGGAGAAATAGGGAATTCCGTATTTTCCTGTCATTTTCCAGATATTTTCAAGGTTGGGATTGCTCCAGTCAAAGTCTTTGGTAATATTATAGGTGGGTATGGGAAATGTGAAGACCCGGCCTTTGGCATCCCCTTCCATCATGACCTCTGCAAAGGCTGAATTGAGCATGTCCATCTCTTCCTGAAACTCTGCATAGGTTTCTTCCCTTAGTTCGCCTCCAATGGTTACAGGAACATCTTTCAGGGTAGATGGCACATTCAGGTCCATGGTGATATTGGTAAAGGGTGTCTGGAATCCAACCCGGGTGGGAATGTTTATGTTGAATACAAATTCCTGTAGTGCCTGTTTTACCTCTTTAGGGTTTAACTGGTCTTCCCGGATAAAAGGTGCCAGCAGGGTATCAAAATTTGACATGGCCTGGGCCCCTGCTGCTTCTCCCTGGAGGGTGTAGAAAAAATTGACAATCTGGCCCAGGGCACTTCTGAAATGCTTGGGTGCTGAGGATTCAACTTTTCCTGCCACTCCTTTGAAGCCTTCGGCCAAAAGGTCCTGGAGATCCCATCCCACGCAGTACACCGATAGCAGGCTCAGGTCATGGATGTGAAGGTCGCCTGCGTAATGGGCATCCCTTACATCTGGGGGATAAATCTTATTGAGCCAGTATTCTGCGGTAATGTCTGAAGATATGTAATTGTTGAGCCCCTGGAGGGAATAGCTCATATTACTGTTTTCCTTGACTTTCCAGTCCATCCTGCTGATATAGGACTCCATGAGATCCACATTTTCCTTGATGGCTATTTTCCGGATCTGGTTGTGCTGTTCCCTATAAATAATATATGCTTTGGCTGTTTTATAAAAAGGGGAATCCAAAAGGACTCTTTCAACTATATCCTGGATCTCTTCCACTTCAGGAATGGGATCCAGCTGCAGATCTCTTGCCAGGGTGAGAACCTTTAAAGTAAGTTTTTTTGCTTCCCTGCCGTTGAACTCCTGGGTTGCTTCGCCTGCTTTTATTAAAGCTTGTGTGATTTTTTTAGAATCAAACTCCACTATCCTTCCGCCACGTTTTTTTATTTGCTCAAACATGTACCCACCCCTTGAAATCTAATTGAAATTAACATATCTTTTGTTGTTGGGTTTTGGAAAACCCATCATGGTTTTTGGTTGCTGCCGTCATGATTTTTTGATTACTGAAAGACAGATTTATCCCAACATGTAGTTAATTGTCAAGAAAAAAAACCATATATAGTGATTTTAACACAAAATAGTAGTGAACACAAATGCAGCTTGATCAGAATCCTTTCTTTAGAAAAGTCATAACTCCCTGGTATGATTCATCCTTTGCCTGCTGGTGTTTGATCGTCTTTATGCTGGTTGTTTTTGCTTTTTCCCTGGCAGGGATAATTCTGGCCGCAGGAGAGCCAGCCTTTGGGGATCATATCTGGTTTCCTGAATTTCTGGCATTTTTATCCGGATTCCTTGTGGTTAAGGTTTTTATCCGGCTTCGCCTACGTTCCAAAAATTTTTAATTTGCGGTCCTTACGTCTTTGGCGGGATCAGGACCTCTATCAAATGGTGGAGAATTTTCGCAGTAACCCCCCAGATCACCACATCTTCGTAGGGATAGGTTAATTTCATTACATTGGGTATACATCCTGAGTAGCCTTTTTCCCTGTGCAGTTTTGTAAGATGGGCAAAGGGAATCTTGAGTACACGTGAAATTTCCGAGGTGTCATGGGTAATCATTCCCTTTTGATTCCAGATACCAATAAAGGCCTCAATATCCTTATTATTAATTGTCTGGAAATGTCCAAGGGAACCCATGACTCCCACATTTTCTTCATGGATTCCCATCTCTTCCTTTAGTTCCCGTAATGCTGCTGCCTGGCTTGTGAAGTCCATTTCCTCCACATGACCACCGGGAAATGCCATCTGGTTTCGCCAGGGATACCCTTCCACATCAGCTTTCTGTATAAAGACCAGCTCCAGTACCTGGTTAAATACAAATAAGGCCATGACACTGGTGTTCTGAAACAGACCCGGGTCTGGCGGGGGAGGGTGAACCGCAGTGTGTAGCGCTGTTCTGATTTTTTCAATACAATTTTTCTGGTCCATATCCTGAGTTCTAAATTCCATGAATTATTTCCACTCCTTTTAGGCTGACACCTGACCTCTAAGGGCTAACCGCACAGGTCGAATGAGTTCCTGTGAAATTATATGCTTTTTACACATGACCGTAATAATCCCTGTGGGAGACCACTGAATAGGCATAGTCCAAAAGTGTGCCCCAGCTGAAAACAGGCAGATCAATTTCATGCTGGATGGCCCTGGCAAAGGGCTGCATTCCCGTACATTCCAGCATGATGGCATTTATTTTAGGATGGGTGTCACAAAATTTTTTACAAGTGCTGATCATATCTTTTTCAGCTTTATCATAATAGATTTCAGGAATATCCGGTCTTTTTTCAGGGTTCCAGAGGTTGTCAAATTCTGGACAGCCGTATTCATCCAGGGCACCTGCAATTACAAAATTACTGTTGAGGTCAATGCCCACATTTGTCAAATGGGTGTCAGTTAAGAATCTTTTCTGGGCACAGACAATGCCCACGTCCTTATTCGGACCGATCAACTGCTGGATAAAGGGTACCTGGAGCAGGCTGGACATGAACACAGGCACATCAACATATCCTGCCACATCTTTTTGAAAATAGGCAAAATAGCCGCATTCCGCTGCAATGGCTTTGCATCCCATGCTTTCCAGTTTTTTGGCAGCAGCAAGAATGGGCGCTCTACAGGGGGTTTTGTTCTGTTCCCAGACCAGGGTGTAATTATCAACCCCTGCTGCTATTTCATACTGGACTGGAAAGGGGAAGCCACTGGCGTTTCTAACATCTCCGGGGAATCCTGGATAGGCATCGTCCAGCACCATGATGCCAAGGCCCATACCGTAACAGGTGTGGTTTTTACGGGTTTTTGCATAGTTGATATTCAAATCACGGTTCTGGTATATCATCAGTTTTTCTCCAAATTATTATTGACAAGATCATTCACAGATAAAAGAATCTGGCTGGAAACCCCTTGATCCATCATGAAATTATCCAGCTCAGTTTTTATATCAGCATCCAATTCAGGCTTTGTGTAGGACGTCAGCATCTGTTCCAATGCATTGTCTATGTTTTTGTAATATAGTTCCAGGGCTTTTCCCGGGTCGATATAGCCCCTGACCCCCACCCTGGGATTCCAGGAATGGGAACGGCATTTTTCCATGGTGTCCTTGGAGGTCAAAAATTGCCCGCCCGGTCCGACTTCCTTGAGTAAATCCATGTTCAGGGTGGTATCATTGACTTGAAAGTCAGTACTATAAAATTGTATCATATCCAGCATTTCAATATCCATGATGAATTTTTCATAGGATATGGCGGCAAAACTGTCCAGGATCCCGGCACTGTGTACAATAAGGTTAACATTGTTCCGGCAGGCAGTGAGCATTGAAAACATGCTTTCATAACCGCTCTGGGGGGATACACACAGGGAATCAGTGGCAGCACCTCCGCAGCGGCAGGGCAGTTTAAGCATTTTTGCCAGGGCAGCTGTATATTTTCCCTGGAGGGCATAGGCGGGCGAACCAATGGATATACCACCGGTTTTAAGGTTTGCCATATTGCTTTGAACACCGAAGATTATGGGTACTCCGGGTCTGATCATCTGTGCAATGACTATGGCGGCCAATGCTTCTGCCGTTGCCAGGGCCATGTTTCCAGCCAGATCAATGGGGCCTGTGGTCCCGGCTGCCGGCGAGGGAGTTATGATCATGGGCTGGTTGAATTGTGCGCAGACCTTAATGGAGCTCAGGGCCATTTCATCCATGAGCAGAGGACTTATGGTGTTGATCAGGGTTAAAATCCTGGGTGTTTTCTGTAACGCATCTTTACCGCCAAACATAATTGCGGCCATATCCATGATCTGTTGTATCTGGAGATGGTTTCCTGGAACCCCCATGATACATTTGTCCGATGTCAGCAATGCAGAATAAACCATGATCAAATGGCTGAGTTCAGCCGGAACATCATTGGGCTGGGCAAGTATGCCCCCATTGATTGGAAAATGCTCACATTGGTGGACCAGTTTTGCAAATCGGATATAGTCCTTGAGCAGTGCATTCCGTGTGCTTCCTTTTAATTCGTAGATGGTCGGGCAGCCATAGCCCGGAACAAAATTTGTCTGGCTTTCTCCGATTATTGAGTTGTGCAGGGAATTTCTTCCATGGAGGGTAAAGGATTCAGGGGCTTTGCCGATCCAGGATTCAATCTGGTCCCGGGTAAAAAAAGCAATTTCCCCATCCACCCTGATATTGTTTTCTTTGACAATATCCAGTATCTCAGGGTGTTTGAGTTTGATCCCCACCTCTTCCAGGATATGGATTCCATGGGTATAGATTTTCTGTACTTTATGGTTCATTCTACTTCCTTGTTTAGGTTTAACAGGTTAAAATCGCCGAGAATGGCATAAAGGCATGGTACTACCAGGAGTACCAGCAGGGTGGACATGAGCAGTCCGAACACAATGGAGCAGGCCAGGGGAATTAAAATCTGAGCCTGCATGGATTTTTCCATCAAAAGGGGAAAAAGTCCTGCAATGGTTGTTACCGAAGTCAGAAGAACCGCTCGGAACCTCTCTCTTGAAGCCAGTTTTCCTGCCTGGGCCACGTCCTCACCCTTTGCCGTGTGCAGTTTGACAAAGCTGACTAGGAGAATGGAGTCATTCACCACAATACCTGCCAGGGATACAAATCCCAGCATACTGGGCATGGAAAGGTCAACCCCCATGAGCAAATGCCCCCAGATAACGCCTATAAGGGCAAAGGGAATGGTTACCATGATTACCAGGGGTTCCTGAAAGGATCTGAACTGGAAGCTCAAAAGGCAGAATACACCAAAAATACCTATGCCAAGGGCTTTTAACATACCGCCCATGGATGTTTTCATCTCCTTGGCCTGGCCTTCCAGATCAATGGAAATATTGGGGAATTCTTTTTTTAATTTTGGCATGAACCTGGCTTTTGTGTCTTTAATGATATCTGCAGTATTGGCAACCCTGGTATCCACATCCCCTGTAACGGTGATGGTCCGCTGGCCATCCACCCTTCGGATTCCTGTATATCCCCTGGTGTGGGTAATGGATGCCACTGTATCCAAGGGGATTTTATCTCCATTGCCATCCATGAGGTGGAAATTTTCAAGATCTGCAATACTGCGCCTGTCAGAAGCAGCCATCCTGAGGTTAACCTCATAGGACTGGTCCCTGACAATGATTTCACTGGCAGTGATTCCGTAGAAAGCCGCTCTCAGCTGTTTTGAAATAATTCTGGCATCAAATCCCCTGGCCTTTGCTCCTTTTTTAAGCTTGACCTGGATTTCCGGCTTGCCCGGCCGCAGATCATCATAAAGATCTGCCACACCCTTATAGTTGTAAAGCCAGTTGATAAGCTTTGTGGAGGCTGATTTTAATTCATCCAAATTTTGCCCCTTAAGACGGATTTCAATGGGAAGCCCGCCCGGGCCCAGGGTGGGTTCTTTATAGGCAATGGCAATGGCATCGGGGATATCCCCTGCCAGGGTTCTCCATTTATTGATTATATCATCCATGGACCCGGATCTGTTTTCAGCGCTTAAAAGGTCCAGGGAAACCGTTGCAACATGGGCACCCTTTTCTCCTGCATCCACATTGGTGTTGAACAGTACGCTTATATGTTTTACCAGGTCTGCTTTGTCAGGTTGTAAGGGGGATAAGGCTGCATCCATTTCCTGGGCGGCTTTTACAAATTTGTCCACATAAAATTCAGTTCTTTCCAAAGGAGTTCCCTGGGGAAACAGTATCCTTGCCTGGAGGACATCTCCTTCAATTTCAGGGAAAGCCCGAATTTTTAAATACCCGCCGGCAATCATGGAGATGGAGGCAATAAAGGCAAAAATGATCAGTCCCATAAACAAATATCTGAAATTAACAGCCCTATCCACTATCCAGCCGAAAAGTTTTTCCCTCAGCCAGTTAAGACCTCTATCAACGTTTTGGCGAAATCTGTTTTTTGCTTTATACGGGTCATGCCCCCCAAGGGCGTGGGCCAGGTGGTTGGGAAGAATGAAAAAGGCTTCCACAAGGCTTACGGTCAGGGTCAGGATCAGTATCACGGGAATCACATAGAGCACTTTTCCGATGTCCCCTTTCATGCCCAGGCCCAGTGCCCCGAAAATAAAAAGGGTGGTCAAAAAGGAAGAAAATACGCCTGCAGCCACTTCAGAGATCCCATCCACAACAGCTGTAAAGGCTTTTTTGCCCCTTTCAAGGTGGGCCGCAACATTTTCGGCAATGACAATGGCATCATCCATGAGCAGGCCAAGTCCTATGAGCAGGCCAACCATGGATAACATGTTCAGGGAAAGCCCAATATGCTTCATAAAGAAAAAGGTAAGCAAAAAGGAAACCGGCAGGCCCATGGCCACCCAGAAGGAAAAGGAAAAAGGGAAAAATAAAAGCATGGCAAAAAAAACGAGGACCAGTCCCTGTATTCCGTTAACTGCCAGCATCCGGAGGCGGTCCCTCACCACCTTGGATACATTCTGGGTGATGTCAAAGGAGATTCCTGAAGGAGCCCTGGCCTTTTCTTTTTCTATGAACTCTGTCACTGCATCCAGGATTCTCAGGGAATCCTCAGACTTGGTTTTGGTGATCTGGAGAAGCCCGGCCCGTTTTCCGTTAAACATGATCTGGTCTTCTTTTTCCATGAATCCCTCGGAGATTATGGCAATATCCCCCAGTCTGATTTCAGCACCTGTTTCGCCGGATATTACAATGAGATCTTCCAGGGCATCCAGGGTTTTTCTTTCTTCGGAAAACCGGATCAATATGTCTGAATCCCTTGTTTCCAGACTTCCGGTCGGAAGGTCCAGGCTTTGGGCTGCCACGGCATCATGGATATCTGCTACGGAAAGGCCCAAGCGCATTGTATTGTAAAAGGGGATTTCAATTAAAAATTCATGGTCGGAAAACCCCAGGATCTCCACCTGGGAAACCATGTCCAAAGCCTTGAGCCGGTCCTTAAGATCTTCGCAATAGAATTTTAAATGCACTGGGCTCATGGGTCCGGTAACTGCCACAGACACCACTGGATCAGTTCTGTTAACCCTTTTTACGATGACATTTTCAACTTCTGCAGGGAAATCATTGATGGCTTCTACTTCGGTTTTGATGTCATTGAAGAACTCGATGATATTGCCTTGATCCACCATGTCCACGACAATGGAAGCCATGTTCTCCATGGCCGTACTGCGGACTTCGGCAATATTTGCCACGCTGTCTATGACATCTTCTACCCTCTGGCATAAGGAGGATTCCACATCTGCGGCACTGGCCCCTGGATAGGTTATGGTAATTTCAACGGCATTGGTTGAAAAGTCGGGAAAGGTTTCCCGTTTCAGGTCTGCAATGGAAATAAGGCCCAGGACAATGAACAATACCATGAGAAGATTTGATGCTGTGGGATGGGCACACATGAATGAGATGATTCGTTTAAATAAAGACATTCTATAAAGCCTCCCCCAGGGCTTTTTGTCTAAGCTGTTCTGCAATGTCCAGGGCTGGTACAGGTTTTAGCAGCATCCCTTCCACGGCAGGTATAAGATCGCTTAACACCAGTCTCTCTCCCTGCTCAACCCCTGTGGACAGCACAGCCATATCCTCCATCTGGAATTCAATTTTCACAGGCTTGATTTTCAGCCGGTTTTCAGGTGTGCAGATATAAATTTTTTCTTCATGCAAAGCGCTTCTTGGGACAACAAACCTGTCTGGAATGAGTTGACCCCTCAGTTCCACCTCCACATACATATTTGTAAGCAGGGGCGGTCGTTTTCCAGGGATTAACTTTTCATAGGGTTTGTCCACTATAATATAGACTGTAATAGCTCCGGTTTTGAGATCCATGGACTCACTGGTCCGTGAAAACCAGCCCTCCCATTCAACCTGCTTCATTTCATCCATGGGAAGCCTGACCCTGGCAGTCGTCAGGGCTATGGCCTTTCTAAGAGTTTCCATATCGGGCAGTCCAGGGATTTTGGCGCCATGTTCCCTGGGCATGAGGTTTAAGAAATTGTTGGGTGATAGCTGTATGGGGATCTCTGCCCTGTCAATGCTTTCAGCTTTAACCAGAACGCTTCCCGCAGATTCATACTGGTCAAGTTCGATATTCACGGAAGACAGGCGGCAGTTAAAGGGGGCGTAGATTTCTGTTTTTGCCACATCCAGGCGCTGCTGGCTCACTGTGGACTCCCCTGATTTTTTCTGGGCCAGAAGGGCTTTTTTCTGGGACGGGATCAGGGCCAGGGTGTTTTGAAGGTTATTCACGGCAGTCTGGCGGGCAAGAAAATTTCTTTCCTCTTTTTCCAGTATAGAGGCTGAGACAACCCCCTTGTCAAACAATTCCTGCATTCGCTTAAGCTCCTGGGCGGAAATAGCCAAAGCTTTTTTTTCAATGTCCAGAAGTCTCTGGGTATTTTTCCTGGATTGGTCAAGTTCCTTGAGCCTGGCATCCACATTCAAGAGTTCCGCCATTCCCCGGGTTTCAGCAAGACCGTAAGCGGTGGTGTCTATTTTTAGCAGAAGTTCGCCCTTTTGGATGAAATACCCTTTTTTCAGGTTTTTATTCATAAAAACGATTTTTCCACTGACTTCGGAAATGGCTTCCCAGGTACGATCTGCCTCAACATATCCATAGCTGATGGCTCTGGGTACAACCGGGGTCTTTTCCATAGGAATTATCCGGACAGTCTGAACCCGTTTTTTGAAATCAAGGCGGGCTGGCGGCTGTTTGTTGCTTTTCATCCACACCAAAAGAGCAATTCCGCAGATAACCGGAATAATGAATAAAATTTTTTTTAAGATTTTCATATGGTCTTTCCTTATGCTTGTTTTTCATAAAATTTTTTTTCAATGGTTTTTACTTTTTTTTTCCTGTCTGGAGATAAAAAAAATTGAAAAAGTGGATCATCCAAGGAAATTTTTTTTTGAAGAATATCCTGTTCAAGGATGGCCAGGACTTCAATAGATACATCGCAGGAAGGGTATCCTTTATCATCAAGAAGGATTGTGTTGCTAAGCTTGATTTCAACAATGTTATTGATATCTACAAGTTTTAGATTCCCTTCAGGTGTGATGATCAGGTTGCCGATGCCTGCAAGGTCGGGAATATATCCGGCATTGGTTATCATATGTCTGATTTTTTTTACGAAGTTTTCAATATTGTTCCTGGCTTTGTCAGCCAATTTTTCAACCTGTGGCCGGCACTGGATATCTCTTGGGCTCTTATCCTTATTGGGCATTGATTTGAATAATTCCAGCAAATAATCTTTCCCATACAATCTCCAGGGATCAAGTATCTGGCCTTCAACATATTCCTGGAGGCCGCACAGGACGATCTGGCTTGTGCCCGTACCAGTATAATCCACCATGAATTCCTGGGAAGTGGCAATAAGCTCAGGCCCCAGAAATTGTAAAAGGAGATTATATTTTTTAACTTCCTGGAAAATGGCCTCTTTATTTTTAAACCTGTTTCGCAATATTCGGAATATTTTTGTGGGCCTGGCCCTGGGAAACATCCGGATTCCATCTATTATTTCCCCCTGGGTCTCCTTTAAAACATCATTTGCAGCAAGAACTTCAAATATATGGGATCTCAGGCCTGATCTATAATATTTCCTGAAGATAATATCTTCTGAGTTTTTGATGAAGTTGAGCTTTTTCACCTCTGTTCCCGATAGATGGGCCTGATCCCGTATGTCTGCTTGCTTGTCCATTATGGGATTATTGTAGCAAACACCTGGCAGTCGGTAAAGACAGTATTTTTCAGGGTGGTAAAAGGCAAATGAAAAGGATATCATGGCCGGGATTGTGCGCTTTGTTTTTTTAATCTGTTTTTTTGTTTCAACCGGCCCGGACCAAGGGGGCCTTATATATAAAGGAATTATTTTCCATGGCAGAAAAGACACAGAACAACCATAACAACTCAGTCAGCCATGTCATGGGCCTGAAAGAGTGGATATTGATTTTCTTATTGTCCGTGATCTGGGGGGCTTCTTTTTTCTTTGTGGAAGTGGCTGTGAAAACCATGACCCCCTTTACCATAGTCATGTACAGGGTGGGGTTTGCGGCTGTGATTCTTCTGGGGGTTGTCAGATTCACCGGCCGCCGGCTGCCTTCATCTTTAAAGGTCTGGACTGGCTTATTGGGCCTGGGGGCCTTGAACAATGTAATCCCCTTTTCTTTGATCACCTGGGGCCAGACTTTAATTGATTCCAGCCTGGCATCTATTTTAAATGCCTTTGCTCCGGTGTTCAGCGTAATCCTGGCCCATTTTCTGACAAAGGAGGAGCCCCTGACTCCCAACCGTGTCACAGGGGTGGTATTTGGCTGGCTGGGGGTGGCTGTTTTAATCGGGGTGGATTCCCTGAAGGGGGCAGGCCTCCAGGTGGCAGGCCAGGCTGCTGTGCTGGGAGCTTCCTTCCTCTATGCCTGTGCTGCTATTTTTGCCAGGAGGTTTAAGCATCTGGACCCGGTGGTGGTGGCAGCAGGAATGCTTACCGGGTCCACTTTGATGATGATTCCCGTTGCCCTGGTGCTTGAGCATCCCTGGACCCTTGAACCCACCCTCCTGACCTGGGGGGCTATCCTTGGATTATCTGCCATTTCCACTGCCCTTGCCTATATTATTTATTTTTATGTTCTGGCCAGGGCAGGGGCCACCAATATTCTGCTGGTAACTTTTTTGATTCCAATCTCTGCTATTTTCCTGGGGGTTGTGGTTCTGGGCGAATCCCCAGGATGGAATGCCTTTGCCGGCATGATCATGATTTTTATCGGTCTTGCCGCCATTGACGGCCGAATCATAAAAACATTTAAAAAATCTTAAATATAGAGATATCCAATCCCTGCTACACCTGTTACAGGTCCGATTTTGAAATTCATTTCCCTGCCTTGACAATTTTGTTTTTGCCACAATTATTATTAAAAAATAATTGTAATTGTAATGAAAAAAATTTGTAAACATAATTGAAACAGGAGTAAAAATGGGAACCAAAAAGACACGTAAATTTAAAACCGAAGTGCAGCAGCTGCTGCACCTGATTATTCATTCCTTGTATTCCAACAAGGAAATTTTTTTGCGGGAGCTGATATCCAATGCCTCGGATGCCATTGACAAGGCAAGATTCAAGGAACAGATCGAGCCTGCACTCTTCAGCGATGATACAGATTACCATATCCGTATTGCCACAGATCCGGAAGCAAAAACCATTACCATTTCCGACAACGGCATCGGCATGACCTTTGACGAGGTAAATGACAACATCGGTACCATTGCCCAGTCAGGAACAGCAGCCTTTATGGAGGCCCTGGAAAAATCCAAAAACGAGACTGCATTGTCACCTGAACTCATTGGCCAGTTTGGTGTGGGCTTTTATTCTGCCTTTATTGTGGCTGATAAGGTCTGCCTGGATACCAGGGCAGCTGGAGAAGAAAAGGGCGTCCGCTGGGAATCCGACGGCAAGGGTTCCTATACGGTCCAGGAAATTGAAAAAGAGAACCGTGGAACAAGCATTGTCCTTTATTTAAAAGATCCGGAAGAGGGGGACCAGAATTTTACAGAAGACTATACCATCCAGAACATTGTTAAAAAGCATTCCGACTTTGTGACCTATCCTGTGATCATGAATCTTGAAAAAAGTGAGCCTATTCCGGAAAACGAGATTATCAAGGATTCAGATGGGAAACCCATTGGAGATACCTTTAAAAAGGTAAGAAAAGACGAGACCCTCAACTCCATGAAAGCAATCTGGGCCAAAGACAAGGAAGATGTTACCCAGGAAGAGCATGAAGAGTTCTATAAACATATCAGCCATAACTGGGACAAGCCCTTTCAGACTATCCATAAGAAATTTGAAGGGGTGACTGAATATGATGTTTTGATGTACCTTCCTTCCACTGCTCCCATGGATCTTTTCCGGCCGGAAAGAAAACACGGGATGCAGCTGTATTGCAAACGGGTTTTTATCATGGATGACTGCAAGGAGCTTTTGCCGGAATACCTGGGCTTTGTCCAGGGCGTTGTTGATGCACCGGACCTGAATCTCAATGTGAGCCGTGAAATTCTCCAGGAAGACCGGCTGGTGAGGAATATCAAGCGAAATCTGGTCAAACAGATTTTTTCTGTCCTGGAGGGACTGGAAAAAGAAAAATATGAAGAGTTCTACAAGGAGTTTGGTCAGGCCCTGAAAGCCGGTATTCCCACAGATTTTCAGAACAAGGAAAGGCTGGCTTCCCTGCTCCGGTACAAGACCACCAAGTCCGGCGACAACTATGTGTCCCTGGATGAATACATTGAGAACATGAAGGAAGACCAGAAAGAGATTTATTATCTTACCGGAGAAAGTCTCACTTCCCTTATGAATTCTCCCTTGCTGGAATCATTAAAAGCCCGGGATTACGAAGTCCTGCTCATGGTTGATCCCATTGATGAGTGGGTAACCCAGTCCCTTATGGATTACAAGGAAAAGAAGTTAAAAAGTGCAGAAAAGGGTGACCTGGACCTGGACAAGGTGGATGATGAAAAGAAAAATGAATATTCCGCTCTTCTCTCCTTTCTTAAGGGTAAGCTGGAAGCAAAGGTAAAGGATGTTGTTGTTTCTGACCGTCTCAAGGATTCTGTTTCCTGCCTGTCCGGAGATGATTATGGCATGAGCGCCTACATGGAAAAGATCATGAAAGCCTCGGGCCAGAAAACACCTGACCAGAAAAGGGTGATGGAGGTTAATGTCAACCATCCGGTCATGGAAAAAATCAAAGGACTTTTTGAGGGCGACACAACCAATCCGGTTCTTACGGATTATTCTGATCTGCTTTTTGATATTGCAGTGATCAGCGAAGGTGGCAAACTGGATAATCCAGCCAGGTTTTCATCGCTTCTGGGTGACCTCATGGCTAAGGCCATATGATCATCTTTCTTGAAAGTCTCGGGTGTTCCCGCAACCAGGTGGACAGCGAAATCATGCTGGGAAAGCTTGTGGCAGCAGGACACCAGAGGACAGATGACCCGGGCCTGGCCCAGGTTATTATTGTCAATACCTGTGGATTTATATCAACTGCCTCTGAAGAGGCAGTTGATGTGATCCTGGAAATGGTGGAATTTAAGAAATCCAAGTCCTGCCAAAAGCTCATAGCTACCGGGTGCCTGGCCCAGCGCTACAAGGATGATCCCAATCTTCTTGCAAGCCTGCCAGAGGTGGATGCCTTTCTGGGCACTGCTGCCTGTGAGCAGATTGTGGATGTGGTGGAAGGCAGGCAGACCACCCCCCTGACTCTATTTCCCGACCCCAGCCAGCGCAGGTTCCAGGATCCGCGCACTGACCGGGAGCTTATCTCCCGGGGATATGCCTTTATCAAGGTCTCTGAAGGATGCAACCGTCACTGCACATATTGCATTATACCGGAACTGCGGGGCATCCAGCGGTCCAGGCCGGTTGAAGATATCTGCGCCGAAGCCTCTTCCCTGGTGGCAAAGGGGGTGAAGGAAATCATCCTCACAGCAGAAAACACCACGGATTACGGACAGGATCTGGTGGGTAAAACTGATTTAGCCAGTTGTGGATCAGGGCAGATTAAATCTGACCAAATTAAACCAGACCAAATTGAGTCTAACGGGATTGGATTTGACGGGGTACTCTCTTCCCTGTCAGACACCCTTGCAGACCAGGATGAAAATGTCTGGATCAGGTTTTTATACACCCATCCCAAAACCCTGGGGTCTGAGGTTATTAAAATAGTCCAAAGTAATCGCAATCTTTGTTCCTATTATGATGTTCCCATTCAGCATGCCGCCTCCACCATGCTCAAACGCATGGGCCGGCCCTATTCCCGAAAAGACCTTGTTGAACTATTTGAACTGATTCGAAAACTGGATCCCAAGGCCAGCCTCCGTACCACCCTGATTGTGGGGTTTCCAGGTGAAACAGAAGAGGAGTTTCAGACCCTTTTGGATTTTATTAAGGAGGTCCGGTTTGATCATCTGGGGGTATTTATTTATTCGGATTCCGAGGACCTAAAATCCCACGGCTTAAAAAATCATGTGCCAAAAGAGCTGGCTGAACAGCGCCACGATATTCTCATGTCAGCCCAGGCAAAAATTTCCCAGGAACTCAATGAAAGGCATGTGGGCGAAATCTATCCAGTGCTGGTGGAAGAAAGTCCTGAACCGGGTGTATATATCGGCAGGACAATGTTCCAGGCGCCCGAGGTGGATGGAATGACATTTATTTATTCCCAGGGCCTTGAAATCGGGACCCTTGAAATCGGGACCATGGTTCGTGTAAGAATAACAGATGCATATGAATATGATATAGCCGGAGAAGTGGCATGAGTTCTGACATAAAATCACAAATTCTGGCTCTGGTCTCCCAGGATCTTGAACAGGTGGAAAAAGCCCTGGCTGAGAATCTGGATCCCAATTTGGAACTGGTCCGGGAGATCGCCTCCCACCTTTTGTTCAGCGGGGGAAAAAGACTGCGGCCTCTGCTCATGATCCACAGCGCCAGGATGTGCGGGTATAGTTCCGGGTTTGAAATTTTGTTTTCCATAATTTTTGAATACCTCCATGCTGCAACCCTTCTCCATGACGATGTTGTGGATGAAGCTGATATGCGCCGGGGAAAAAAAACTGCCCATACCAAGTGGTCAGCTCCCAAGGTGGTGCTTACCGGGGATTTTCTTCTGGCCCGGGCCCTGGCCATTGCTGCCCAAACCCTGGAACCCAGAGTGATTTCTGTGATTGCAAATATTACCCAGGCAATGTCCCAGGGGGAAATTGACCAATTGGATAAAAAAGGCAGAAAAGACCTGTCTGAAGCAGAGTATCTCGAGATCATTGAACGGAAAACCGCTGTCCTGATCCAGGGCGCATGCCAGAGCGGGGCCATAATTGCCAAAGTGTCCCCTGAAAAGGAAAAGACCCTGGCATCCTATGGGTACCATCTGGGCATGGCTTTCCAGATGGCAGACGATCTTCTGGATTATACGGCAACGGCAGAAGAACTGGGGAAAAATCCAGGAGCAGATTATCGGGAAGGAAAACTGACCCTGCCCTTGATCTACAGTCTATCCAAAGCCAGCAGCAAAGACCGTGAAAGGATGCTTCAGGTAATTTCAGAACCTGTTTTTGACAAGGATCAGTTTGAAGAACTTAAAGAAAAACTTACAGACCTAGGGGGTATCTCCTATACCCTGGAACGGGCAGAATACCATGTGGAAAAGGCAAAGAGTCTGCTAGGGGTATTTGTTGATGGTTCGGATTCAAAATCATTGCTGCATCTTATTGCAGACTATTCAATCCAAAGAAAGGTATGATCATGGGAATAAAAAGACAGATAGGTATCATCACCATTTTTCTAGGGCTGCTGCTTATGATGGAGACTTGCTTTGCCGCAGGGCCTGAAATGCTGACAGGTGTGACCACTGGCCGACAGAAAATTATTGATCAGGATATTCCCAGGGCAAAGCAGAAGGCTGTGGACCAGGCGCTGGAAACAGCTGTTCAGAATGCTTTTGCAACCCTGATTTCCCGCCAGGTATTTGCAGCCAACCTGGAATTTTTATATGAAAAATTATTGCCCATGACTTCGGATTATGTGACCACATACAGGGTTCTGGGGGGTATGAAGTATAAGGGAAATTACCTGGTGGGGGTTGAATCTAAGATCAACCTGGAGCTTCTTGAAAAACATTTGACCGATGCCAGGATACTCAATGCAGGTACGGATAAACCTGTGATTCTTTTTTTGATTGCTGAACAAATGCCCGGAGACATCCTTCCCAGATATTGGTGGGGAAATAATCCAGAACCTTATGCTTCTATTTCAGAAACCATTATCCTGGAACAAATGTCCCAAAATCGGTTCCAATTTATTGGTATCGGTCCTGATCGGCCAGTCCCTTCTTTTTATAATATCAATTTTTCTTCCATCTATGATGCCAATGCTGCAATGGAGCTGGGCAGAGCCCTTAAGGCAGATATGGTGGTTCTGGGAAAAGCAAATGCAGCGGAATCCATTAATCGCATGGGGGATGAAAAAATTTTTGATGCTGTGATCGAGCTTAAGGGATATGATCTGGGATCTGGTAAAGAAGTGGTCCTCTCCTTGAGCAAGGGGAGCGCAAAAACCGATATGAATCAGGAAGGAGCAGCCGGTGCCATTACCAAAGCCGCAGATCTGGCAGCCCGGGATCTCATTCTGAAAATAGATGCTTTCTGGACCCAGAACCTTAGACGGGAAAGCCTGTTTGATGTTGCCATTGAAGGAGATAAATTTCTATCCAGGTTTATTGCCCTGAAAAAAAGGTTTAAGGAGATCAGGGATATTGAAAATATTCAGCCCAAGGAAATAGGCTCCTCCAGCGCAGTCATGGAGATTGTGTTTAAGGGAAACCCTGAACAATTTGCCCATGCCCTGATGCTCAAGACCTTTGACGGATTTGGTATCGAAATTGCAGATGTGACGGACCAGATGATTAAAATCCATTTTATTGAAAAAAGGGATAACATGCTCCAGGCGGATGACATTGGGGCTGGAGAGGGGAAAAAAATAAAAGAGTAAGCATTAGTTTTTCTTGACACAAAAGGCTGGATTTGATAAAAATATCAAAATAATAAAGGCGCGTAACTCAGTTGGTAGAGTGCTACCTCGACACGGTAGAAGTCAGCAGTTCAAGTCTGCTCGTGCCTACCATAAAAATCAAGGGTTTAGGGAATTTTCTCTAAACCTTTGTTGATGTATTATGGTTTAAAAAAATTGTCTTGTTCTCGTTATTCAAAAAAATTATTTGCTGGAATATTCCTCCATTGTTGAATCGATAGCATGGATCTTAGTTCCTAAAAAAGAATGCAAGGAGGATTGGTTTAATCTGATATCTCTGGTAACCATCTCTTCAATAAGATGTTGTCGGTATGCTTTTAAGAAGTGAATTTTCCTCTTTGCATCATAACTGATACCCGCCAGTATTTTAAATTCAGAATCGTCAAGCTGGTTAAACTTTAACCAGGTTTTCGATTTCCTGGAATCGTTTTTCTAAATCCTTTGATTTTTCCATATTTTTTTGCTCTTTCAGTTTTTCCATGATTGAATCAAAGGCCTTCTTAAGGCCGGGTAATACCTCCTTTTTAAAGGCTTCCTTTTGTTCTGTTGAAAATTTTGAAATTTGATTGACCAGCTCATCCATTTTTTTATAAAAAGCCTCGGTGTTAAAATTGTCTATGTATTTTTCAAGTTGATCCATAAGCTCTTTGTTCTGTTGTTTAAACCTGGCCATGGCGTTTTTTAACTCTTCCCCTGCAATGGAAAGCTGATACTCTATAAAGGTAATTCCTTTTACTGAAGATCCTGATTTCAAAGGTTTTGTATCCGATGTTTCTAAAGAAGAGACAGCAACAATGTATGGGTTTGAATCTTTAGAAAAAATATTGTTCATCAAAACAAATTGTGTGGTCTCATATATTTTTCCTTTATGCTTTTTATCAATACCGATTTCAACTTTTGACATTTGAGACTCAGCCAAAGATATTTTTTTTACAGTCCCTATTAAGACTTTCTGACCTTTTGGGTTTTCTGCCAGATATACCTTGCTGCCTTGGACTAAATCTCTATGATTGGTATAGACCACATCAATCACCAGGTCTTTTTGAAACAATAACATGATGTTGGACAGGGGATTTGCGGAACAAAGGGTAGCAACACCCAAAATAATAATAATCAATAGTATTTTTAAATAATTTTTCATTATGCTCTCCTTAGATTTTATTTCTGAGTTTTCAAATATCATTGTTCCTTTGTCTTTCATACACTAGTATTAATTTATGGGGCAATTGAATTTGCGGTCCTAATACGCTGATCATGGATTTTCTGCCAGTTTCTGATTGATTTCCAAGGCAGCGGCCTTGGTCTGTTTGATAATGGTCGGAATGAGTTTGTCATCCATTCCTGCTGTAAAGCCCACCACCCAGATGGCAGGGTAATAGGCTCCCTGGGGCTGGATGGGAGCAGCCACAGCCCTGACCCCGGATATATATTCTTCATCATCAAAGGCAACTCCTGTGCTTCTGACGGTTTCAAGGGCTTTGAAATAGATATCCTGATCAATAATGGTGTTGGGGGTGAATCGGGTCAGGCCTTTTGACCTGATATATTTTTTGGATTCTCTGGGTGCCATTCCTGATAAAAATATTTTTCCTACGGCACCGGCCAAAAGGGGCAGAGAGGTGCCGATGGGGGAGGTTATTTTAAAATCTTTTCTTGATTCCACCAGGTCGATAACTGTTACCGTATCTCTGTTACGGACTCCCAGAAATACAGATTCCCGGCATTGCTCCATAAGCCGTTCCATGGCAGGGCGGGCAGCCTTTTTAAAATCCATTTTTTCATAGGCAGCCTTACCCAATTCCATTAAGGTGGCACCAATGGTATATCGCTTGGAATCAAGGTTTCGGATAATGGCGCCCTGGTCTTCCAGGGCAGCGGCAATACCATGGACAGTGCTTTTGCTAATATCCAAGCGGGTAGATATTTCACTTATCCGCAATCCATTACCGGCAGTTGATATGGCCCTGAGGATGAGAAATGCTTTTTTAACAATGGGGGCCTGGTATTTTGTTGTCATTATTCACCATGATGAATTTTAATAATAGATTTTAAAAAAATTGAAAATCCATAGTTAATCTCAAAATATAGCTGAGCTTTAGTTTAGCATATATATTGTTTGGATTCTATTTACAATCTGTGGTAGGGGTTGTTCCATATTTTAATTTTTTTGATTTATAATTAAAGATGAAGTTTTTTATATGAATATTATATCAACAATATTACCGGTCTTTATTATCATTGTTCTAGGTTTATTTGCAAAAAAGAGGGGATTTATTTCCCAGGAGTTTCTGGATGAAGCCAACCGCCTGGTTTATTATATTGCCATTCCAGCCATGATTTTCAGCTCCATTGCAAAATCCTCCTTAAAAACCCAGATGAATCCCCAAGTAATTATCATCACATTGGTTTCAGTGGTCGTAATTGCTGCCATTTCCTGGGGTACAACTCATTTTTTAAACATGGCAAGGCCTTTAAAAGGAAGTTTTATTCAATGCTCATTCCATGGTAATCTCGGCTATATCGGTCTTGCGGTTGCCTTTTATTACCTTGGGAATGCAGGATTTGTAAAAGCTGCTATTATTGCAGGCTTTGTAATGATATTACAAAATATAATGGCAATAATTATCTTGCAATATCACAGCAGTAAAAACACAGGCCATTCAAGTTTATTTTCCACCATTAAAAAAACCATGGCCAATCCTGTGATATTGTCAGCCCTGGCAGGCATCTCTTTCTCTTTACTCAATGTAACAACACCCCTGATTATTGACAGGGCCCTGGAAATTTTACAGGGTATGGCCCTGCCCCTGGCCCTGCTGGTTATTGGGGCCTCTCTTTCTTTTGAAAAATTAAAGCCGAGATTTTTACATGTTTTATTATCCAGTTTTTTAAAGTTGATTATTATCCCTGCCATTGGGTTACTATTGTTTAAGATTTTTTCTATTCCTTCCGTTGACTATCTTCCAGGGTTAATCATCCTCGCATCACCCAGCGCAACCCTTACCTATATTATGGCAAAACAGATCGGGGGTGATCCTGACTTTGCAGTGGCAGCCATATCCATCTGCACCATTCTTTCAGGCTTGACCTATGGGTTTTGGCTGAGTCTCGGGTAATGATAGCTATACCAGAGGTATTAAAATTGAAATATTTTTAGCTAAAACATCACCCATATGGTATGGTTGTTCTATTGCTATAATCAGGGAAATATAATTTAATCAGGAGAAATAACAGTGAGATATGGATTGGTTGTTCTGCTTTTCTTTTTATTATTTCCCGGGTGTGGAGATAATGAACCTGTAGTTAAGGTAGACCTGAATAAAAAGGAACAGATTATACTTAAAGAGGAACCTGGTATGATCACCTATGCCTATCTTCCCCAATATTCCCATTCTGTTTCCCACACCCGCCATCATTCTTTGATTCAGTATCTGCGAAAACAAACAGGGTTGAATATCAAACAGATATTTCCAGACACATTTGATCAGCACATGGAAATGGTGGGGCAAAAAAAAATTGATATCTCTTTTTCCAATCCATGTATTTATATAAAAATTTCCTATCGATATGGAGCAAAGGCTTTTTCAAGGATTGTGGAAATGACTGGTAAAGATAAATTCAGGGGGCAGATTATTTCCAGGGCAGATAATTTATCCATTCAGACCTTGGAGGATTGCCGCAGCAAAAGATGGATTGCCGTGGATTCAACTTCGGCAGGAGGATACTTATTCCCCCTGGGTCATTTCATTGACCATGGCATTACAAAAAAAGATTTCAAGGAGATTGCCTTTGCACCGGGCCCTGGTGGAAAGCAGGAAAAGGTTGTTCTTTCCGTTTATGCCGGGAAATATGATATCGGCACAATCAGGGAGGGCACCCTGGATGTTGTGGCAGGTAAAATTGATATCAATAAAATAAAAGTTGTTTCAATGACTGATCCCTATCCAGGCTGGGTGTATGCTGCCAGAAAAAACCTGGACAAAAAGATTGTGGAAAAATTAAAACAGGCCTTTGGAAAACTTGATTTCAATAATAAAGATCATCGTGAAATATTAGAAGCTGCTAATTTTATTAAGGTGATAGATTCTTGTGATTCAGATTTCGATTCTGTGCGGAAATTGGCTGCCAGGGTGGGCATGACTCTGGGAGAATAGGGGGAATGACGGAATAAATGAAGTTGGGATTTCGTGGTAAAATATATCTGGGTTTTTTTTCTTTATTATTGATCCAGGGCCTTGTGATTTTTTTCTGGATCAGCCAGGTCATGAAAAGTTCCATGCTGGAAGAGATAAAAAATCAGGGGATTTCAACAGGAAGAAATCTTTCAGCCCGAATGGTAGAACCCATGCTGGCCATGGATTTTCTTAGGATGAAGGTCCTGGTGGATGAAACCGTGGAATTGAGTGATGATATATTTTATGCCTTTGTTATGGATGAAAAAGGTGATCCAGTTATCCACACATTTACAGATGGTTTTCCAAAGGAACTGAAAACAGCGAACTCTGTTTTGGCGGGGCAGAAAGGTTCCATGCAGATTCTGGATACTGGCACAAACTTGATCTATGATTATGCAGTACCAATTTTTATCAATGATAATCGACTGGGAACCCTGAGACTGGGCCTTTTTCAAACAAGGGCTGAAAAAGCTGTTAATAAAATTATGATTTCAGCTGTTGTAACAATAATCCTGGCGATACTCCTGGCAGGTGTCGTGGGAAGCCTGCTCCTGAATCCCGTGACCAAAAGTATTAAAAAACTGCACGAATCGTCTGAACAGGCTTTGCGGGGAAATCTTGATGTCAGAACTGCTCCCATGCTGAAAAAAAACTGCTGGGATATTATGGAATGTGGTCAGAAAGAATGCCCGGCATATGAGAATTTTCATCACAGGTGCTGGTATCTGGCCGGCACCCTCTGCCAAACCTGTGTGGAAGGAGAATATGCCAAAAGGCTGGATTCCTGCCAGCAATGCCAGGTTTACAGGCAATGTTCTGGAGATGAAATTCAGAGTCTGGCAGAAAGTTTTGATGCCATGACCCTGTCTTTGAATGGTAATCTGTCTAATTTGAGAAATGCCGAAAGTATTGTAAATGAGCAAAAAACCCTGCTCCAGACAATTCTGGATGCCATTCCGGATTTCATATCCCTTCAAGATCATGAAGGCCGGTATGTTTCGGTTAATAAAGGATTTTGTAAAATGGTGAACAAAACCCATGATGAAATTGTGGGCAGAAAAAATGCTGAACTATTTTTCAAAGGCCAGGCAGAGGTTTACGATGAGGAAGATAAAGAGGTGTTTGAAACAAGGAAACCCCTTGTTAAAGAGAATAGGGTGGTAGGGAAAAAAGGGGTAAAGTGGCTGCATGTGGTAAAGATTCCTGTTCTGGAAGCAAGGGATAGAGTCAGGGGACTTGTATGCAGCGGAAGGGATATTACCCAGTTGAAAGCTGTCCAGGAACAGCTTACCCATGCCCAGAAAATAGAATCTGTGGGACGACTGGCAGCTGGAGTAGCCCATGAAATTAATACTCCCCTTGGGATTATTCTCGGGTATGCCCAGCTTTTGCTGGAAGATGTTGAAAAGGACGGGTTTGTGTATAAAGATGTTTCAACCATTGTTAAACAGACAAAAATCTGTTCCAAGATTGTTGCAGATCTTTTGAATTTTTCCCGTTCCAGTGAAAGCAATATTTCTGAATTTAATATTAATGAAGCCATTGACGAAGTCCTGGGAGTGATTGAACATACATTCAGCATGAACCATGTTTTTGTCAGGCGTGAATATGATAAAACCGTTTTTTTGATGAAAGGGGATAAGGAGAAGCTCAAACAGGTATTTATCAATCTTTTAAATAATGCATTTGATGCCATTGAAGGACATGGCAGTATCTGTGTCAATACAGGTATGGGGGAAACTCAAAATGAGATCAAAATATCCATATCAGATACAGGTGTAGGGATTTCCAAGGAAAATATAAAAAAGATATTTGAGCCGTTTTATACCACCAAGGGTCCGGACCAGGGGACAGGGCTGGGGTTATCAGTTACCTTTGGAATTATAAAAGAGCATAATGGAAGTATAAAAGTTTTTTCTCCTCCCTTATCCCGGGAAAAAGAAGAACAGGGGACAGAATTTATTGTCCTGCTACCCTCTGGCATAAATGTAAAAAATAGTGTAAATATAAAATCCGGTTTAAATTGGAACCCTGGTTTACAGATGAAAAAGGGAGAGCTAAATGGGTAAGATTCTTGCGCTGGATGATGTTCTGGATGCAGCCAACCTGATTAAGAGGATTCTTGAGAGAAAAGGGCATAAGGTTTTTCCTTTTACAGAAGAAGAAGAAGCCATTCGATTTCTGGAATCCAATGAGGTTGATCTGGCTATTTTGGATATCAAGTTAAAAAAAATGAGCGGAGTTGAGGTCCTTGAAGAGTTGAAAAAAATATCTCCCTCAATTCAGGTGATCATGCTGACAGGATATCCCACCATTGAGACAGCCAGGGAGTGTTTAAAACTTGGGGCCAGTGAATATTGTGTAAAGCCCATTGATAAGGATGAACTGGAAAATAAGGTTGCCCAGGTGCTTGGAAATTCCTGACCGCTGGTATGGCTGACCGCAGTCGATTTCTTTTAAATTTTTTTTTAGGCTGGATCTTTTTTTGTCGTGTCTGGCGTATACGTATCGGCCATATAATGAAAATATTTTTGTACAAATTTTCCTGAAATTGTATCGGCCAGGGAAAAGGTGAAATCAGTATCTGGCAAAAATTGTCCTGAAAAGGCCAGGAATATAGTTTGGGAAAGTTCAACAAGCATATTCTGGATTTCATGTTTGTCTTTTGAAAAACCAGGTACTCCATAAATCCTGCACCTGGCAGGTCTTGTCTCGTATATCCTGCAGCAGGAATTATAATTAAGCGGGCAAAGAGTGTTTTCTTTCTTATATGTCTTGACAGCCCTTTCTATCAGAATATCCCTTTGAACAGATGAAAAATGTTTGTTCATTTTTGAATGGAGATAAATTACTTCTATGAGTTGAAGATCAAAAGGTTCATGGCAACATTTATCCTCACCCCTGCCGCATTGAATATTTTCTCCTTTTGTATGATTTTGAATTTCCTCATCAATGTTTTTTATCAAAGATTCATAATCAGAAAAAAAATCGTTTAGATCCACCCTGTTTTTAATCTCCAGGGAGGGTTCCCTGATCTTAAGGATTCCTGATTTTTTACCATATTTTTTTAATAATTTCCACTGACCGTAATTGGAAGGGTTTGCATTGGATGACTTTAACCTTTTTGAAGCTGATTTAAGGGAAAGGCCTCTGCGAATCATATAGGAAGTGACAAAGGTTCCTGTCCTTCCCACCCCGTGCCTACAGTGGACCAGAACTTTTTTGCCAAGGTAAATGGCTTCATCAAGCCAGGCCAGGGCTTCTTCCATGGCTTCCATTTTAGGAATATCCTCGTCCCAGATGGGAAGATAACAAACTTCAAAACCTGCGGACTCTTCAATATCATGGAGATCGCTGAATTCAGCGCAAAGGTTAACAATAGCATCAACTCCCTGGTTTTTTATGGACTCCAGTTCAGCAAATGACATAGGGGCATATCCAACAGCAATACTATCTGTGATCCATGTTATGGGGAATGTGGACATTTGTTCTTTTCCCAATTTTATCACCCTTCTTTTTCAATGTCCGGTTCAATGTCCGGCCTGAAATCATATCGGCCGTTCATAAAATGATCAATCATTGTTTCCATATCCTGATTTTCTTTTAGATACATATCCATGAGTTTTGTAGTCCCCAGAAGCTGTCCGATAATTTCAAGGGTTTCTTCCATGTCCTTTAATGAACCATGCTTGAATTCAGCATCAATCAGGTCTGATTTGACCTGGACCATAAATTTGAGCCTTGTTAAAATTCCTTTAATAAAATTAGCCCTGAGAGTTTTTCCAACAGGGTTACCGCCGCCGCCGGAAAACCTGAAAAGGATATAATTATTTTTTTTTGAAGAGGTGCAGATGGTGTCCAAAATGACAAAATGATATCCAAACCTGAAGTTTACATTTAAATACTCCTTTGACACGACTGCATAGCTTCCAAACTGGGGTGAATCAGCAGAGATAATTCCTCCGGCCATGACGATTCGGTCATACTCTTCCCAATCAAAATGGGAGGTTTCAGACCAGGATATGCCAGGGTTTGAAAGCCCTTTCAATACCGCTTTCATGGGAAGACTGGCAATATTTTCCGGTTTTATGAACTTTTCATTTTTCTGGTGGTTGTTTTTTTTGGCATCGTTTATACCCTGGCCCACATCAAGAACATAAAAGAGCATGGGGATACCGGAGTTGAGTTGTTTTGCCCCTTTTTTCCGGCTGCCTTTTCTATTTCCTCCTAGAAACATTTCTTTTACAGCAGTTTCATGGGTAAACCGGATAATATCATGGAGGGATCTGCATGATTCCGGTACAAAAGAGCTGTCTTCAGGATCTGTGAGTTTCAATTTTGTACAAAAATTAATTACATACTGGAGTTTGGTCATAAAGGGACTGTCTTGGAAAAAAATATCTTTTTGCCTGGAGTCTTCCTTTAGATGTTTTGTTTCTCCATCGTATACAAGGCAAGCATTGGCATCCACGGTTACCAGATTCCCCTGGACAAGATCACGAAAACCTTTTGCAATGTTTACAATGGAAGGAACCCCGAATTCCCTGGCAATGGATGCAAAATGGCTGGCACGGCTTCCAGTTTCGATAATAATGGCTTTCATTTTGTTGATTGCCGTAACAAATTGGGGCAGGCCATGTCTTACCACAAGAACTGATCCCTGGGGAATCTGGGCTATTTGTGATAATTGCTCAAGTATGTATACTGGACCAGAACCAATACCAGGACACACAGGCTCTCCGCCTGAACAAATTATTCTATTTTTAATATTCATTGGAATATCCGTATCCTGGGTCTGAGTTACAGTATTTTGGACACCAGGGACAGGGATATTCAAGGGCCTGGACTGAAGGATAAAAAGACTGCCGGATTGATCCTGGCACCATTCAATATCCTGGGGTTCATTAAAATATTCTTCAAGGGAAAATCCCCACCGGGCAAGGGATAGTACAGAGGGTTCATCAAGGGAAAGAATATTTTTTTGCTGTTGATTTGTATCAATGATTTTGGTCTGGCTTTCCGTCTGGCCGTCTGCCTGGCCCTTATGGGTTAAAACCATTTGCTTCAGTTTTTCTGCTGCTTTTCTGCTGACAATGGTTCCAGGCTCTTTTTTTGATATTTTGATAAGGTCAGGAGAGACTTCCCCTTCCACCAGCAGCCCACCCTGGCCCCAGACCGAGTGGATCAATATATTGTCAGAAACAGGATCTTGAATATCCCGGGTATAGATTATCCCGGATGCTTTTGAATCGATCATTTCAAGGACCAGGACAGCCATGGGGGTTGCATCATCAAGTATGCCATGGCTGATCCTGTAAAATAAGGCCTGGGCAGAATATTTGCTGGCAATGACCTGTTTATATCCCCGTAAAACATTCTTTTTTTCTACATTTAATATTGTTTCATACTGACCGGCAAAGGATGCTTTTCCATCCTCTTTAGCGGCGCTGCTACGGAGCGCAACCCTGAAATTGCCTTCATCATTGTTTTCAAGGCGGTAAATAGCATTATTTACTGCTATTTCAACATCTTCGGGTATAGCGCCATTTAAGATTAATTGTTCAATTTCGAGGGCTGTTTGTTCCAAAGAGGATACGTCGCTTATATCAAGATCAGATAGCTTTTCATTAATAGGGTCTCGTAGATCATTAGCCTCCAGAAAAAAATGAAAGGCATTGGTTGTTATCACAAATCCATCGGGCGTAGGTAAGTGAAGGTCTTTATTCAAAAGGGCCAGAGCAAATGCTTTTTTGCCTGCAACGGATTCATTAAATGATGAGATCTTATCGAACTCAATGGTAAAGGGTGGTGAAAAATCAAACTCCTTTGGAGCGATCATAAATTGGATATAAAAATCAAATTTCTTAAAATAGGATTTCAAACTCCAATAGTTTGAAGGGGACATTTTTAAAAGCTCTTCAACCATATTTGACACAGAGGCGCCAAATTGCTCATAGGTTTTCACAATGGCCTGGAAATCATATTTTTTTTGATTATAATAGATATCCTCCAGGGAGGCCATGAATTCATGGGCAGCCTTGTCATGCTCCAGCAAAGCCTTAAAGGCTTCATATTTTTCCCTTAAAATTGTTCCCGGAGAAAATACCTGATAGGTCCAGTATCGGAATAAGTTTTTAATCAACATGATGGATAATTTGTTAAGTGTTTATTGTTTGAATTCAATGACTACTCTAAGAATAGCATTGAAAACAAAAGAATACAAACAGGGTTTTCTAAATTTTATTGTGCAATAAAAAAAGTGCAATGCAATATTTTTATTGCGCAATATTTTTATTGCAATTTATTATTGCTATAAGTCAATCTCCTTATGTTCCAAGGCTTTCCCCGAATAATCGCATGGAATTGAATTTGATGTCGGTTTTGTTTCGGGTTTCAGTATAAATGCTGTTTTTTTAATTTTAAATAATAGTTTTTTATTTAATTCCAGATAGTTGTATTGTTACTATATTGAATTTTGGTCTGCAACAACCCTGCTGGCACGGTTATGGCTGTATATATTTTGAGCTGTTCATATAAACAGAATAATATTTGCTAAGGAGGCAATAAAGTATGGATAAAACGTATATGGAATCAAGGGCAAAAAGGTATCAATTTCTTTCCACCCTGTATCGCGATGAGATTCCTCTGAAATTAATTCAAAGTATGCAGGGCGAACAATTTCTTACTGGGTTCCTTGAATCTGTAAAAGGATGTGGATTTATGGATCTAACCAGTGGTGCAGAGGCCATGGCTTCCTGTTTGAAAAATACAGACCCGGAAAAATTGTATAAAGACTTACGTTATGATTATGCAGACATTTTTCTAAACGCAGGGCCCAATCCCACATTCCCATATGAATCTGCTCACACAGGGAAAACCCCTGTGCTTATGCAAAAGCCAGTTTTAATCCTCAGAGAGTATTTTAAAAATGCAGGTGTTCATAAAAATCCTGGCTATAAGGATCTTGATGATCATATTGCAGTTGAAATGGAATTTTTACGGTATCTTCTTGAAAATCAGAAATCTGAGATGTACATAAACTTTTTTAAAGATACCTATCTTAAATGGGTAAATTCCTTTTGTGATCAACTGACTGCTTCTGCAAAAACCGCATTCTATCAAGGTCTTGCTCATTTTACACGGGGAGCCTTGATGTGTGAAAATATGCGGATTGATGGCTTCAGCAGGGGTGAAGAGACCACCCAGAGAATGATGGAAGCTTGTGCTGCCCTGGATCTTGATTCTGCTTATTTTACGCTGGCAGAAGGTGCTGTTGAGCAAGAGCCATTAAAGGAAATCCCCAGTCATTGTTACACTTGTGGTGCCTTGTGCGGTATGACAGCAAAAGTTAAAGACGGTATATTGACAGGTGTTTCAGGGCTTCCCGGTGATCCTAAAGGTGGTGGAAGACTTTGCCCTAAAGGTGCTGCATCTCCAAGCCATCTATATTCACCGTACCGGCTTAAAGAACCCCTCATTAAAGAGAATGGCCGTTTCCGAAAGGCAAGCTGGGAAGAGGCTCTTGACGCTGTCGCAGACGGTATTAAAAGTATAGAACCTGGAAAATTAGGATTTTTTAGAGGAAATGATTTTATCAACTGGATACATGAGGGACTCTTTGATCATCTGGGATGCCCCAAAATGACCCACAGGCCCATGTGTGACAATGCCAACCGTATGGCAAATGAGCATAACCTCAATGACAAGAGACCATGGATTAATTATGAGGAATCCGATTATATTATCCATTTTGGTATGAACGAGTTTGCTACTTCCTATGGACAGCGGAAAACCACTCAATTGAAATCTGCCCTTAAAAACGGAGCAAAGCTGGTGGTTTTTGATCCCAGAAGATCTGATACGGCTGCTGCCGCTACAGAGTGGATTCCCGTAAAACCTGCAACTGATGGTGCTGTTGCATTGGCAATGTGCTATGTTATTATAAAAAATGAGCTCTATGACAAAGAATTTGTCAAAAACTGGACACATGGTTTTGATGAACTTAAGAACAGGGTGCTTGGTACGGAAGATGGAATTGCCAGAACCCCTGAATGGGCCGCAGAAATCAGTGATGTACCTGCAGATACCATAGAGCGGATTGCCATGGAATTTGCCATGGCTGAAAAGAAAGGGGTTATGTCCTGGACCGGAGTGGCACAAGTTCCCAATGGTATGTACGGGACTGCTGCATTACAAGCTTTAAATGGGCTATGCGGTACATTCGATGCTCCTGGAGGACCCTCTCTTCCCTTTAAAAGAAAGTTGAAATCTCCATGGGGAGAGGGACAGGAAAAACCTCCCAAGGGATCTGCTCCCAAAATTCATAAATATACCATGTGGTCTGGTTGGGGCCCGGCCAATACGCTGTCTGCTGTAGAAGCAGGCAAACTTAAAGGTATGATCCTCTATTTCGGCGATCCAGTCCTTTCCTGTGGTAACCAGGAAGATTCTATAAAAGCCATAGAAAAAATGGAATTTAAGGCCGCCATTGAAGCGTATATGTGTAATAGTGCTCTATTGTGTGATGTTATTCTTCCTGATACCTCATGGCTGGAACAGAGTCAGATAAAATCTGACTGGCTTTACGATGCTTTTATTGCCTACTATGCTGAGATTGTTGAGCCCATGTATAACACCATGCCTGTGTGGAAAATAACAGTGGAGCTGGCGAAAAGACTAAATTTAGGCAAATATTTCCCATGGGACAATATTGAAGATGCATTGCGCAATCAGATGGAGGGAACGCCGTGGTCTTTTGATGAACTTAAGGCAAAAGGATTTATTATTACAGATAAGGCAGAATATTTTAAATATAAAAAATGGGGAAGTATTAACCCACCGGAAGGATATGGCAGCTCAGGAAAGAGTAAAACAGGAAAATATAACTTTGTGAACCCTGTTGCCCAGGAAAAGGGGATAGATCCTCTGCCTGATTTTAAAGAACCTGACAAAGAGTTGCAGCCTGACAAAGAATATCCGTTTGTTTTTGGAAATTTTCGGCTGTTTGGGCATGAACATTCTTCAACTTTTAATAATTTTCAGCTCATGAAAACAAATGAAAAAAATCTTTTGTGGATCAATAAAATCGATGCTAGAGAACTTGGCATAGCTGAAGGTGACAAGGTCAGGCTGCAATCCCCATGGGGCAGTGTGGAAACGGTTGCAAGTCCAACATGGTCAATTATGAAGGGAGTTCTTGGCAGCCCAGGAGGTTTTGGACATGTTCGTGGAATTGAAGGTGATCCCAAATTTCAGGTAATGGGCGGGATCAACACGCCTAGTCTCATGAAATCAGATGCTTCTGAAAAGGATGGCGGAACCACCATTCTAAAATATATAAAAACCAAAGTAGAAAAAATATAAAAAAATGACCATTATAGCCTTAAAATCGATTTTTGTTGGTGTTGGCGGATCAATAATCCTTGCCGTTTTTTGTTCAACATTTATTGCTGCGGATAAAATTTTGTTCATCATGCCGCTTTTTATTGCTTTTAACGGTGCAATGATGGGCTATCGTCTGGTGGAAGTGCTGAAAAATTTGATTATAAATATTTCTCTTTTTTCTTTTGTACTGGGAACCGGAGGAGGCGCGCTTACTTTTGTAGCCTTGAATTTTGTCATAATTTTTGCCGGACCCTTTATGGGGAACGCCTTTTCACTCAATCTAACCGATTTGTTTGTTTATATGGCTGTATCAGGAATCACAAGTTATCTGGGGGCAAAACTGGCTGTCAGATATTTTAATTTATAGTTTTTTTGTGTGTTATTTTAAAAAAGGAGAATCAAATGAGGAAAATTGTTACGTATTTTATTATGCTGGCGCTGGCTTTGCTTGTCTCAGCGTCAGGCTCTTTTGCCAACAGTATGTCTGCATCCACCTATAAAGCAGGGGATGTGGTTGAAATAACCGGTAAGATTGCCCCGGGCCAGGATTTGTATATTGCCATTGCCCAGCAGGAAATGTTTGCACCCAAAGACACCAACGGTGCCTTTGAAATAAAAAGATTAAAAAAGGATGGGAAAAAGAAAGGATTTGATCAGGATACCGCTATCCCGCCCCTTTATTATATGATTACCAACGTCCCTGAAAAGTTTGGTAAAGTAGATAAGAAAAAATTCGGCGGCCCTTCTGTTCTATTGAAAAAAGGACAAGGGATTTACAGCACCACCATGTTCTATCTGAAAAAGAAATTAAGCGATGTGGATGCAACAGCCCGGGGTATGCTCGGACCTATCAAATCAGATGAACAATGGAATTTATTCAAATATGCCAATGAGAGTGGCTATGGTATCAATACCATTGTTAAAGAAGGAAATAGAAAAGGGAAAGTGGTTATTTTTTCACGATCTGTCATCGGTGACCAGTCAAGTGGCAATTACTGGGACAAGGGCACTTCCGTAAAACTGGATAAAGCAACTGGTGAATTTACTGCCTCCTTTAAATCTTTCAGGCATACTCCGCCCAACACAAAATTTGATGTGTATGCCAATGGCGCTAAAATTGGAAATTATACTGTAGAAAAAAACGGGTTCTGGCTTTCCAAAGGGTTCAGGTATATGAATCCACTATGGATTGTTATCGGTGCCATTCTGGTTGGAACCTATTTCTCCATGATCGGTGCTGCCGGTGGTATGCTCATGGCAGCCTTCCAGGTATTGGTTGTCAACACAATGGGGCCAGTGGGTATCAATGCTGCCAATGTATTAAAGCCCTCTAATATTGCCCTGACCCTGTTCTCCCCCCTGGGATCTTTCTGGCGATATGCCAAGATTGAAAAGCGCGTTGCCTGGCCAGTGGGGATCTCCTTTGGTGTGGGTATTTTTATCGGGTCCATCTGGCTGGGTAAATATGTATCAGCAGTTCTGCCCATGAAAGCCTATAAGGAATGGCTGGCCATTCTGGTGGTTATAATGGGAATCAAGACCCTGATGGAAATGAGACCTGCAGCCATGGCAAAAAGAAAAAATATCAAGGCCATGACCCAGAAATTTAATAAAGAAGTTGCTGCGGCCAAGGCTGAAGGACGTTCAGCACAGATGGGCAGTATTGAGCCGGTAAAAACAGGGCTGATGGATTATAGATTTAAATTCTGGGGTGAAGAATTTACCATCAACCCCTTGCTTTTTGCCTTCCTGGGAATTTTTATTGGTATCGTATCCAGATCCTTTGGTATTGGCGGTGGATTCCTCCTGGTACCTGCAATGACCACTTTGGCAGCTCTTCCCATGTATGTGGCAGTTCCCATATCCTTGATCGGCACCTGTTTTTCCAGTATTGGTTCCTTTGTCGGATATCTCATGGCAGGATACCTGCCTGACATGACCCTTGGTATAGCCATTATTATAGGCGGGTTTGCCGGTGGTATGCTGGGCAGCCGGGCCCAGAAAATGTTCTCGGAAATGACCCTGAAAGTTATTCTTGCAATTACTTTGTTCTTCCTGTTTTTCAGGTTCTTTAAGATTGAAATCTGGATATAATTCATATAAAAGGTAAATTGAAATATAAAACCCGTGTGTTGAATTTTGGTTATTGCTAAGTCAGCCACGGGTTTTATTTTAAGGGAAATTTTATGGACGGTTTTTTAGACAGGGTATGGGAAGTTATTTATTCCTTTTTGAACAATACAATTATGTTTCTGGATGCCCTATTTTCTCCTCTTGAGGTATTTGGACCGGGAGTTGTTATTTTTTTTCTTGCGTTTCTATCGATTTGCACAACAAGAATCATTTCAAAATTTTATGTGACCAAAAGATATATACTCCTTGAAAAGGAATTTCACCACTGGCAGGGCGTTAGAAAAGAAGCACTGAATCATCCTGATGGGGAAAAAGGCAAGGCCCTGGCAAAAAATATTGACCAGGCTGAATTAAATAAAGCCTATTATGATTATTTCTTTGAAGGGATGTTAAAGCATTTTATCGGTAATGTTCTTCCTGTATTGCTGATGGTTTCCTATGTAACCTCGGTGTATACCCCTGAAGCCCTTTTAGAACGATTCGGAGAAAAATGGGTATTTTCCCTTACTTTGGGATCATCTTTTCATGTGGATGTAAGTTCTTTGTTCTGGTTCGTCCTTTGCTTGTTGCCATCATTTTTATTGATTGCAGTTTTAAAAAAGGTCTATAAAATACGATATGCCAAAAAAATATTGGTTTAATCCGGGGTCATTTTTACGATTCATACCTGTATTCGCAATTGCCAGTTTGATCCTGCTGCCCCTGGATGTTTATGCCATCCAGATTCATACTAGTTCAGAAGGAATTATTACCCACCAGGTGGGTCATCTTTTTTTTCTTTTTTCCATGGTGGTTCTTATTTTTACCATCACAGGCAAGGGGCTGAACAAACAAAAAGGCTGGCGCATGATTCAATATTCAGCATTCTTTTTTGTCCTCTGGAATATTGATGCGATTATTGCTCATTTTTTAGATAACCAGATTTGTGCCATAAAAATAGAAAATATCTCTTTGACCCGGATAAAACTGGTCAGCCAGAATGATTCTTCTGTTCTTCCCTGGCTGTATTATATCCTAAAGCTGGATCATCTGTTAAGCGTTCCAGCCATGCTGTTTCTTTTCAAAGGACTTTCAAATCTTGTGGATGACCAGAAAAAGATAATAAAGGAAAAGGCCAGTCAATGATTGTCTCGTTTATTCCCATACTGGCGGTAGATGTTCTAGGATCTGTGGCCATGGTGGTGATTTCCCTTTTATCCCTTTACAAAGCAAAAATATTAAGGGGAATGGATCCGGATAATGCTATTTTTCTTTATCTTTTATGGATCAGTGTGGGATTGACGATTTTTTCGGTATCAAGAGCCTTTGGACATATTTTAAAACAATTTTTAGTGCTCACTTCAAATACAGACACCTGGCACGCCATCAGTGCTTATTCAGGCAGTGTCAACACTGTATCTTTCATGCTGGTTGGCTTGATCACTCTGTTTTTTAACCAGAATTGGAATATTAATGAAAAAATTTTTTCCGGCAGAAAAAAACTGGAGGAAACCCATATTAAACTCATGGATCTGAACCAGACCCTTGAAAATAAAGTTGTTGAGAGGACGGAAAGACTCACGAGCAGCGAGCATAAATGCCGCAGGATATTTGAGCAGTCCCTGGACACAATTCTTGTTACGGACGCTGAGTTCAGGATAATGGAGACCAATCCGGCTGGTATAGCACTCATGGGATATGACCGGGAAGAGATGATTGAAAAAAAAATGATCCTGGGGGGCTTTTTTTTGGATTCGTCTGAATGGGAAAAACTCAGCGAAAAAATAAAATTTAAAGAATATATTTTAAATGAAGAAGCTGAATTTATAAGGCCGGACAATGAATCCATACTGGTTTTGATTACCGGTGGTCTTGATTATGGCGCCTTTGGATGTGCAAAAACCTATCACTTTATCATCAAAAACGTGAATGACAAAAGACAGATGGAACAGCAGATTGCCCAGGCAGATAAACTTGCTGCCCTGGGTGAACTTTCCGCGGGCGTGGCCCATGAAATAAATAATCCTCTGGGAATTATTCTTGGCTATACACAGCTTTTATTAAAACAGGAGCAGGAACCTGAGAACAAAGATGATTTAAAAATTATAGAAAAACATGTGCAGAATTGCAAAACAGTTGTATCTGACCTTCTTTCCTTTTCACGGAAAGGGTCAACTGAGATGAGTATCGTTGATATTAACAAGGTGGTAGACGGTGTGGTTAAATTTTTATCCAACCATTCTGATTTCAGGAATATTGAAATGACCTTGAATCCCCATAAAGGGGACAGGCTTAATATTCTCGGCAATGAACAGGAATTATCCCAGGTTATCATAAACCTTGTTATCAATGCCTGTCATGCTGTTGACCGTAAGGGTAATATTGATATTGTCACGGAAAAAACAGATCAGGATAAGATCTTCATTAGGGTGAAGGATAACGGCAAAGGAGTGGAAACAAAGAATTTAACCAGGATTTTTGATCCGTTTTTCACCACAAAGCCGGTTGGACAGGGTACTGGCCTTGGGCTTTCCGTGGGATATGGCATTATTAAACGTCACCAGGGAGATATCAGTGTAAAAAGCAGCAAAGGCAAAGGCACTGTTTTTACCATCAGTCTGTCTGCCGTTAAATCAAAAGCTTAATTGTGATCAGGAAAGAAAAGAATGAAGACAAAAATACTTGCAGTTGACGATGAAAAGGATATGACAAGGCTTTTGCAGAGAACCCTGGAGTCTGAAATCAATTGCAGGGTTTCCATGGCATTTTCAGCAAAAATGGCCTTGGGCATTCTTGAACAGGAATCCTTTGACCTGGTTATTTGTGATATCAGAATGCCGGGTATGGATGGTTTTGAACTGCTCGGGCATATAAGGGATAGTTATCCTGATTTGACTGTGGTAATGTTGACAGCTTTCGGAAATATCGAGTCTGCTGTAAAAGCCATTAAAAAAGGGGCCTATGATTTCATTCCCAAGCCATTTGAGCAGGCTGAAATTATTTTTAAAATTCAAAAAGCCCTTGAAAGAAGTCTGCTGCTCAAAGAAAATAAACGCCTTTTAAAGGAAAAGACAAAGATCAGTCCTTCTCAATTGATTGGGAAGAGTGAACCCATGCAAAGGGTGTTTGATCAGATCAATCTGGTTGCATCAAGTGATGTCACCGTGTTGATAACAGGGGAATCAGGAACAGGGAAAGATCTGACTGCAAGATCCATCCACGCCCTGAGTCCGAGAAAAGATAAGTTTTTTATTCCGGTCAACTGCCCGACCATTCCGGAAAATATTCTGGAAAGTGAATTATTCGGATATAAAAAAGGTGCTTTCACCAACGCCAACATGGACAGGGACGGACTTTTCCAGGAGGCTGACAAAGGGACTATTTTCCTGGACGAAATAGGAGATATAGGACCCAGTATTCAGACAAAGTTATTAAGGGTTCTCCAGGAAAAAGAGATAAAACCCCTTGGGGACACTAAAGTAAAAAAGGTGGATGTACGAATTATCGCATCCACCAATAGAAACCTTAAGCAGAAGATTGCCAACCATGAATTCAGGGAAGATTTTTTTTACCGGCTTAACGTGCTGCCCATTGAGCTGCCGCCCTTACGAAATCGCATAACAGATATTCCCATTCTTGCCGAGCACCTTGTGGCAAAGCATTGTAAAAAGTTGAAAAAAGCATTGAAAATAATATCCGAAGAGGTGATGGATCTTTTGATGAAACAG
Source organism: Desulfobacteraceae bacterium (assembly GCA_029939535.1). Lineage (GTDB taxonomy): Bacteria > Desulfobacterota > Desulfobacteria > Desulfobacterales > Desulfobacteraceae > NBML01. The sequence continues at coordinate 44,006 of JAOZST010000003.1, forward strand.
CCTTGGCCAGGCAATGTAAGGGAACTTGAAAATGTTCTTGTTCAGGGAATTCTATATTCAAAAGAGAGTATAATTGATCTGTCAGATATTCCTTTACAGGAAGCAGACTCAAAAAATTATTGTTTAAAAGGGTTTGATTGCAACAGCATTTCAGTCCTGCCCTATAAAGAAGCAAAAGAAAAATTACTCCAGGAATTTAATTACGATTATATCGGTGCCAAACTTTCCATGACCAAGGGCAATATTACCCAGGCAGCCAAGCAATGCAGTATGGATCGCCAGGCCCTGCAGCAGATCATGAAGCGGTATGGCATTGATCCTGCTCATTTTAGATAATCAATTTCCATTTTCCACCAATTAAGTTTGCCAATGTCCCTTTGGGCCAGATCAATTACCTGAAGTTCCCAGGCCCCTGCAAAGGTTTTGTCTTTTAAGGAAGACAAAACCTGGCCTGAATCAAATGAGGTACGGATATCATGGCCGCTTCCTCCTTCCCGGTCAACAAGGGTGATAATATCTCCTGAAGGTGATGCAATCTGTATTCTCAGGTCCTGAACATAGGTGTGGGTGATGTCCAGGCTTATTTTGATTTTTTTAATGATGCCTGGTGTAAAAAATTTAATTCGGTCTGATATCCCGTTGGGATCATTGTCAGGAATCAGCCTGGAGGGCCTGGATTCCTTTATAATGGTTTCTCCTCTCCCTTCGGGTTCCAGAGGATTGCCTGTCTCAAAAAAGATAACTTCTTTAGGTTCGGTTATATTGTAGATTTTCAGACCCGATTCCATGCCTCCCCACGCCCGTGAAGAGGGAATGGTATTCCGGGAAAGGATAAGACCTTCCCCGTTTTTGAACAAATCTGATTCATCTCCCTGGTTTCGGTTGTTTTCAAGGTTCCGTGCTCCATCCGCCTGGATCAGGGCGCATTGATAATGTTTGTCCCCAGTTCCTCCCTGCCATTCATTGGATCCAAAGATATCACAATCCTGTTGCTGGATATGGTTTTATAATATTCTTTAACCGAGCAGGAATTACCATGGGCAGTAAAATTGTCGCCATTGAGCAGTGAATCCACATGCTCCTTGGAAATCCGGGTGGTAACATCCTTGAAATTGACCAATATGGTCAAACCCCTTACCTTGCTTTCCTGGCTCAGCTGGGTCCCAGGCAGTAACCCATTGTTCCTGCCCAACGTTGCTGAAACACCCGGAGGTGGTGACTTTTTTGGTCTCATCATCTGAAATTTTTCTTCAAATTTTTTGTTGCGCACCTTTTTGTCTTCCTGGAGATGGCGTGGAATTCCTCCTGGTATGGGCTTATATGAGGGTATACCGCTGGAAATAAGATTTCCTTTTGCCGGGATGGCAAAGCAGTATATATCTTTATCTGTATCATAAATTACTGTATACCCATCCATTGTTTCGTAACGGGCATAAAATTCGTCTCCATAACTCTCAGTTGAACCTCTTCCCCGTTTTTCTGGGGAAATGTTCTTGTTTTGCCAAGTATCAAACACATGATAGGCTTCCTTTTTATTTTAGAATTCCTTTTGTTAAATTTTTTTTAATTCCAGCCTGATACTTCAAATAGGATTTCGGCTGTCATATTTACCGGGCGTTTTTGAGCAAATTGAATCCGGGACCTGGCTATATTGTTTTTATCTGATTTGAATTTCAGGGGCTTTGTTGCATTGAAGCTATTGGATCCCCATCCATATCTCACCTTGAAACTTTTATCTCCTTCCACGGATGTTTCTATGATCAACCTGTCATCAAAGACAGCCTGGCCTTCATAATATTTGTCAGGCAGGAATGTAAAATCCTTATGGTAAAGGGGGAGAATCCTGAAATGGATGGAAAATCCAAGGGATCGGCTTCTTTTATTGAGCCGGCCGGTTTTTAATAGAAAACTTGTAAACAGATGTGTTTTTTTGTTTACAAGGGTATCAGAGGATCGAAAGGATGATGAAAAAGTTTCTTTTGTTCTCTTATTTAAGGGGATGGGAAGACCCCGGATGGAAACAATGCTTTCAATGTCATAGGTGGCTGAAAGATTTTTGTTTTTTCCAGGGATCTCAATGGATAGCTTTTCAAGGCTTACCTTAACCCTGGTGTCGCCGAAAAAGAACCTTTCAAGGTTTCGGTAGCCACTTTCAGAATTGACGATTCCATAGGCACCTGAATGACTCCGGAATGTGTATGCCCTTGCAGAATTCCGTACATAGGCATTTTCAATCCGGACCAGACCATCACTTTTGGGCCCAACTACTTTCTTGGCCATCCCATAATCCTGGGAGTTGGTACCCACCAGGCAGAATACCCGATCAGGCGGGAAACAATTATTCAGGGAGTGCAAAGGCTTATTTTTATCCTTTTCTTTGTCCAGGGAAAGTATTTTTCGCATTCGTTTTTCACCAAAAACATCGGCATTATTGATGGCCAGAAAATCCCTGAGCCCTTCAAGCCAGCCAAATCCTTTTCTAAATTCTATTCCACCGTGGGGAGTGGCATAGGTAAATAATTTGTCCACTCCTTTTTTTGTCCAGTCCCTTGATTTTTTCCCTTCCAGATCCGGAATATCTCTGTTTTGAAGATAACAGCGGCAGACAAGGCCACCCATGGAGTGGGCCACCAGATAAACCCTGAAATCATTGTTATCTTCCTGTCCTGTGGCCTTTTTAACATGGAGAATAAATTGTCTGAGTTTTTCAGCGTGGAATTCTATTTCCTTGCGTTCTCCAGTGCCCAGATCTTTTGAAACCACATCATAATACCTGAAAATCCAGATGGATCTCGGACTGACCGGTCCCAGGGGCATGATTTGGCCGTCATGGAAAGCATCCTCATAAAGATGATCCTTCATAAGCCGGATAAGAGGAGATTCAAAGACATAGGGCTCTACGGAACCCGAATAGGTCTGCCGATATTTTGTTGTTCCCAGGTTAAATCCCATATACGGGGTGGCAACCGTATCCTCAACTGCGTTTTGAGTTCCGGCATACCCCCGGACATAAATGATTGGATAATACGGTGGTTTCAGCATTGGCAATCTCCTTTGGTAAATTATGGTTTTTGTTTACAGTCCAATACCCAGGCATGATGTTCAGTATCAATGCCCGAAATCTGTTTAATTATTAATGCGGAAGATATAGCTGCCGATCCCCAGGCCGGATGTGGGCGTTAAGGTGTTTTCCGAATCTAAAAGCTCTAAAGGGAAATTTTTCTCAAGCCAGGATCTTAATTTTTTAAAATCATATCTCTTAGATGAAAATATACATTGATTGATCTGCCTGTCATTGAACTTAAGGGAAGTTGCACCATCAACCTCGCTTTTGCCAAGTGCTAAAGAAATTCTCTTCTCCAGATGGCTCTTTAGTGTGGAAAATGATTCTGCTGTTCTCATTGCCAGGCCGCCTGCCAGCAGGTATTCAATGTAATTGGACCTGAGCAAAGCTTTTTTTTCCCCGAGAATGGAATTATCAAAAACACCCGTTGCCACGGACAAGAAAAGATAAGCTTCCCCTGTTGCAAGGTTGCACAACTGGGATATCAGTTTAAATTCTCCAATATCACTATTTCCAATGGCATTTCCAAGGATGGAAAAAACGGTTTTCCCCGAAATAGAATCTCCAAGGGTTGTTTTAATAAAATCATATCCGCCCTCAAAGTCTGCATTAATGGCCAGGGGTATGGAATATTGACCTTCCATATGATTGCAGGCCATTTTCAGGAGAACAGGAGATATATCAATGGGAATGTAGTGAACATCATGGCCTTTTACAACGGCATCAAGAAGATCAAGATCTGTTGTGCTTCCGCCTGGTCCAAAGGAGACAAAGGCATCAAATGGGGTGATTGGTTTTAAAAGCAGGGCATAGGACCGGGTTAATGCGGGAAATTTTTCAAGGGCTTTGTCATCGGAAACCCTTGAAATTCAGGCATTGCTGCCGTCTAAATTGCTGAAGATCGCACGGGTGCACCAGTCTGCTGGTATCTTGCCTGGTGAAACTCTGTCCAGGGCTGGATCAATTAATTGTTTAATAAATGGATCAGGTTCTTGTAACTTTTGTGTTTTAGCTTTTGATTAGGGGATTTTAAGATTTTATCTGATAATTCTTGAATATGAACAATTTTCTTTGCTATTAAATTTTGCATTGGAACTGGATCCCCTCCAGCCGCATATGAATTATGGCGTATTGCCTTGATAAGGTTATCAAATGCAGCTTCTGATCTGGAATCTATTGTTTGATTAAGTAGATCAATATTTTCTTTTGTTAAGACCTCTGATTCGTCCATTAAATCGTGGATTTTGTCTAAGCTCTCCTTTGTTTTTTTCATTGAGTGTTCTGATTCGATTTTAGTTGTATGGAAGGTGATTAAAATATTTTCCTTGTGTTTTTCCAGTTCAATTAATTTTTTTGAATATTCTTTTGTAATTGTTCAGAGCTTTAAATGGATCGGGGGAATGCATAAGATGATTGTCCGGGTTGAATTGACAATCAAGGTCAAATCTGGCATTTAATTGATAGAATAAAGTTTTGGCCCACCAATCTTTTGGGGTGTTGCCATAGTCAGAGGTGTTTTTTTTAGCCCTGGAATAGTTAAAGCTTTGACCCAGGCAGAGCCTGTTATCTTTATAGATTTTTTTTAGGGCATCAGGATCTATTTCAGCATATTCATCTTTCCGGTAAACTAAAAAGAAATTTTCCTTGTAAAGATCGGCAAGGTTCTCCAAATCATTTTGTATTTTTTTTTGGCGTGGGCCGTGGGCATAGATATTGCTGGATAAAATGGCCATCTCAATTTTTTTTTGGTCTAAAAGGTCGATGTTTTCCCGGGGACCTGTCGTGATTTTCACTGCAAAACTTATATTATTTATTTTATTTTCGTTAAAGTCATCGTTAAGTTTTGTTACCAGGTCCATACCCCTTAAAAAATATTCATGGTTATGATTTCCTGTTCCAAGCCTGATAATTTTTGTTTTTTGAGGGATGTCGCCAATAGGATATATTATTGATAGCAGGGTCAGAATCGATGTCAGGACAATACAGAAAACAATTATCCATTGATGCTGAAATAATGATATCATTATTTTCTGAAATTGAGATTTAATCATAAATGGAGTCATGGGTAACAATATAGACTTTGCAGTATCGTTAGTTTTTGCACAGCTTCGCCTTTTCGTTTACATGGATGGAAAAGGAGATTTGAGACAATAGAGGGCAAGGATCGGTAGCAGTTTCTGTAGTAAAAAATCGTAATTCAGGAGAAGTGATGAAGAGCGATGAAAGAACTATATAAAGTATTTTTCAGAAAAGCAATCAGGAAAACCCTGATTTTTGGAAAAAACTGAGATTAAAAGACAAACAACCTGCCTAAAAATGGTTTGGACAGGTTGTTTGTGTGAAGATCAGTACATGAGGTTGGGCAGAAACAGAATGATTTTGGGAAAAATGATCAGGATGATGACCCCCACGATAACGGCAAGGAGAAAGGGGAAAATACCCTTGAAAATTTTTTCCAGGGGAATTTCATGGTCCAATACATTTTTGGCCACTCCATAGACCACGTAGACATTTATTCCCACAGGCGGGGTGATTACCCCCATTTCTGTAACCATTACAATGATGATCCCAAACCAGATGGGGTCAAATCCCAGTTCCATGACCACCGGAAAAAAGATTGGAACGGTCAGGGTGACAAAGGCCAGGGCATCCATGAAACATCCTCCGAAAAAATAGATCATGATGATGACACCCATGACAAGTACCGGGGACATTTCAAGTCCTCCCACCCAGCCTGCAATTTCAAAGGGAATTCTTGTTACTGCCAGGAATTTGCCGAAAATCACGGCACCGGCAATGAGCATAAGTACCATGCAGGAGGTCCTGAGAGTCTCCATCAGGGATTTTACAAATCCCTTCCAGGAGATCTGCCGTCGGACAATGGCAATGAGCAGTACTCCAAAAGCACCGATTGCTGCGGCTTCCGTGGGAGTGAAAAGACCTATGAAGATCCCGCCAATGACCAGGGTGAAAACAATGAGGGTCTCGCCAAGACCCAGAAGGGCTTTAAATTTTTCGGTCCAGGAAAAATGTTCGCCTGGAGGGCCTTGTTCCGGGTTGATCCTGCATCGGATATAGATACACAGGATAAAGAGCAGGGTTACCAGAAGGGCAGGAAAAATACCAGCCACAAACAGGGCACCAATGGATTGTTCTGTGAGTATCCCGTAAATGATCAACACAACGGAAGGTGGCATGATCATTCCAATACCTCCCCCCGAGGCCACGGATCCTGTTGCAAGCTCGTCATCATAATTATAGCGTTTCATTTCCGGCAGGCCCACCGTGGCCATGGTGGCTGCAGTGGCAGGGCTGGACCCGCATACCGCTCCAAAGGCTGTGCATGCTGTAACCGTTGCCATGGCAAGGCCTCCTCTTACGCTGCCCAGGAACTTATATCCCGCGTCATAGAGGCGTTTGCTGATGCCTGAGTTGAAACCCAGCTGGCCCATGAGGATGAACAGGGGAATAGTTGTCAGATCGTAGGAGGCAAAAGTTTCGTAAACATTCCTGGATAACAGGACAAGGCCGGCATTGGGGGTGATCATAACGGAAAATCCCACAAAGCCAACCGTAGCCATGACAAATGCCACAGGCATCCTTGTCATGAACATGAGAATCATAATTATAATGCCGATGATGCCAATAAAAGTCGGACTCATTTTGTTTTCAACTCTCTTAATTTCTTAATATTATCAAGGATTGTCTCCAGAATGGTTATAGAGAAAATCAGCATGCCGAATGCCAGCAGATATACAATATAATAGATGGGAAATTCCAGGTTCATGGAGACTTCACCGGTTTCCTGTATGTCCATTGCATAGAGAAACATCTGCCATGTAATCAGGGAAAAAAGGACAAGGCTCAAACTTCTGGTGAAAATATCGATCCAGAGCTGGGTTTTTTCCGACAGGAGTCGTACCAGTATTTCAACTCCTACATGGCCTTCCATCCTATAGGTATAGGGCAGGGCTGCCGCCACCACAATGGTTGCCAAAAAACCCACCAATTCCACTGAACCGAATATGGGATACTTGAAAAACCGGCCAATGACATCCACAACCGTTAAAAGCATCATGCCGGTCAGGGCAATTGCACCAATCATTTTCAAAACTCCTGAAAACCTGTCCAGAGCCGAAAAAATTATTTTCATTGGGAATCCTGATTTATTTTATTTTTAGGTTAATTGCTTTATTCAATTGTTTTACTAAATGACCGGCCAAAGAAGGTCGGTCATTTATTTTATTTTAAAGTATAAGATTTATTCTTACATATTGGATTTGATGAAATCTACTACTGCTTTCCCATCAATGCCTTTTTGGGCGGCTTTTTCGATGTATCCATCAATAACAGATTCTACAGCTGCTTCCCATTTTTTAGATTCTGCTTCGGAAAGACTGATCACTTTCCCACCTTTGGATTTAAAAAATTCCATGCCGAGCTTGTCGGCATCGTCCCAGGCCACACCGTGCTTTACAGACCATTCAGCATTAATTTCCTTGATAGTTTTTTGCTGTGCAGGAGTTAGTTTGTTCCATTTGTCTTTGTTCATGAATACTGCAAATGTGGTGGTATAGGCAGTGGAAAAATTTTGGGTCATATAGTGAACCACTTCACCCAGTTTCCAACCTTTGTTGGATTCTACTGGATGGGAAGAACCGTCCACAACTCCTTTCTGGAGCATCTGATAGCATTCTCTCATGGATTTGCCAACAGGAGAAGCACCCAGGGCTGCCTGAACAAGACCGCTGGTCCCGGTTCCCCTGAGTTTTAGTCCTTTAAGGTCATTCAGGTTGGCTACTGCTTTATCCCTTGTATGTATCAATCCAGGCCCATGACCATGGAGGAACATCATCTTGGTATCATTGAATTCCTTGGGGTGAAATTTGTTTAATACGGCATTGGCAACTTTGGTAGCCTGTACACCGCTCTTGTAGCCTAAAGGAAGATCTATTGCCTGGGCAACGGGAAAACGTCCCCTGGAATAGGCAAGGACTGTCATGCCGATATCTGCAATTCCCTGTACAACGCCGTCATAGGTCTGGGGAGCTTTGGTCAAAGTGCCGGCCGGAAAATATTTAATAATAATTTCACCGCCTGTTCTTTTTTCTACTTCCTTGCACCAGCTTTCAGCCAGCTTGCTTTGGATGTGGGTGGGAGGGAAAAAGTTTGCATAGGTGAGCTGGGTTTTTGCCGATGCATTTACTGCAAACAATGCGCAAATGCCAAAAATCAAAAAAGCGTGAATGGAAATCCTCTTCATTTTGTTGACCTCCTAAAAAAGTTTGTAATGGGGCCAAGATTTACTTGGACCTGTGTTGGGAAAACGGGGGATACCTATATTTTATCGGGGACCTCACCTCCTTTCCATACTTAAATTAAATAGTGTTACAATGTAACTATAAATCAGCTATAATAAACAACTATATTTAAAAGAAAGAAACCCTGTCAAGCAAAAACTTGATTTTGAAAAAGAAAAAAATTTTAGATATGGTTGATAGATCAACTAAGAATTTGGAATAAATAGATTTGAACTATTATAACCGGATGGAAATAGATCCTCCCCGGCCATAGGATGGCATTGTTTTCCTCTTTGGTGATGAACAAAACAGATTCCAATATAGTGGAGTTAAATTTTGAAAATTAATTTGCCATGCCCTAGAATATCTTGTACCTTGGTTTTTATTGAAATTCACCAGAATTTTCATGGGGTATTGACAAGATTTCACATATAGCTTGATAGTATAGGAATTGATAGTATAGGAATTTGCATTTAGCCATTAGGCTTTAG
>JAOZST010000222.1:0-5610 GCA_029939535.1 Desulfobacteraceae bacterium
GAAAATTTATGATAACTTAGCCTATTTACATAAGTAATTGGACCCTTGTATGAACCCGAGAAAAGTAACGACTATTATTGATCCTGAAAAGTGCAATGGCTGCGAATTTTGTATCCAGGTCTGCCCTTCAGACACAATTTCCCTTATCAACAAAATTGCTGTCGTTACCGGCGATAAATCCCTTTCCTGCGGTCATTGCATGGCCGTCTGCCCTACCAGCGCCATTGAGGTAAAAGCCCTTGATGATGACATGACCTGTTTTGAAACCTTTTCCATGGATACAGACTGGATGAACTTTGGATCCTTTCCCACATCAGACCTTGCAAAACTCATGGCTTCCAGAAGATCCTGCAGGAATTTTAAAGAAAAGCCGGTGGGACCTGAAATTCTAAGGGATTTGATTAAGATGGCTGTGCTTGCACCTTCAGGAACCAACAGCCAGGCATGGACATTTACCTGCCTCCAATCCAGGGATGCTGTATTGAATTTAGGACAAATGATTAAAAAATTTTTCCAGGATCTAAACAAAAAAGCCGATAACCTAATTTTAAGAAAAGGTTTAAAATTATTGGGGCAAAAAAAACTGGATATCTATTATAAAGAATATTATGAATCTGTTAAGGATGCCATGGATAAGATGGAAACCCAGAATATTGACCGGCTCTTCCATGGTGCAACTGCATGTATCCTGATCGGTTCCGGCCCTGGAGCAAGCTGCCCCAAAGAAGATGCAATGCTGGCTGGGGGAAATATTCTGCTGGCAGCCCATACAATGGGCCTTGGCTCATGCCTCATTGGTTTTGCGGTTGAAGCCTTAAAGGCAGACAAATCAATCCAGAAAAATCTTGGTATTCCCGATAAAGAAAAAATACATACCGTCATTGCCCTGGGGTATCCCAATGAAACATACAGGACCATCACCGGCAGAAAAAAACCTGTGATTCGGTTTCAATAAATGAGGTAAAAATGAACCAGGAAAAACAATTATCCATTACTGACATAATCAGGGAATTAAATACAGGAACTGCTACCACAAAATTCATACTGAAACGGTTCAATAAATGGCTGCCCTTTGATCGTATTGACGGCCTTCATTCATACTCCCGACAAACAATTCCTATACTGATAAAAATAAAAGAATACCTGGATTCAGGCATGCTGCCGTCGGAAATAGAGCAGGAGCTTGAAAATCCATCCCAGGCAGATTTCACAGAAGCCAATTCAACGGAAGCCAATTCAATGGGGACCAATTCAATTGATGAGAATCCAATGGAAGCCAATCCAGTGGAAGATATTAAAAAGCATTTTCTGGAACAGCCCAATGAAGATATCCGTTTGAGCAAAGATGGATTAAGTCTTATCAAATCAATTTTTAATGATATCAAAGGCACCCAAGACAGGATCGCCATTGCCCATGAGAAAAGGGCTGAGGCTGAACAGAGAAAGGCCGTTTCCATTGAAAAAAGGGCTGAGGCTGAAGAAAAAAAAGCCATTGCTATGAATAATATTGCCAATGCCCTGCAGGAGATGAACCAGCACAGGATACAAGACGGAGAAACAAAGGAAATAGCTCTTCAGTCAGTACAAGCCCTGGCAGTGGATGAAACAGAAGTGGATGAAACAAATTCTGAGATTGATGATCTTTTGGATGCGGTTGAACCAGATGAAGTTGAACAGAATGAAGCAGATGTATTGGATATTCCTGCCACTCCCTTTGACATGCTGGAAACCAGCGATATTGAAATGGATGATCTTTCTGCCCTGGTTGATGTGGATGAAGACCTGGTTCCGGCATCTGATAAAGACGAAACACCAGTCGATGACATCGAATTAGAGAGCCTGGACACGGATGATCTATCCCTGCTTCTGGATGATTCCATTCCACAGCCTGATGAATTTAATGAATTGGACGATTTATCGGCTTTGATTGATTCTGTTTCAGCCCAGGAGGATTCGGATTCTACAACCGGCTCTGACCCTGATTTTAACAATAACGAAGCACACAATGACGAATCACCTATGGATGATCTTAGTGCTTTAATTGATGATAAAAAGGAAAATATAGGTCCAAATACTGCCAGGGAAAACGCCCTGGAAGAACCCATGGATGATCTGGCAGCCCTGGTTGATGAAACTCCGTCTTTAAAACCGGACATCACACCCCAGGAAGATATTGCAAAATACAAGGCAGTTGTAATGAAAATAATCCTTGGGCTCAAGTCAGAAGGATATAGTGCTGAAAAAACCACAAAACGTCTGAATAAGGATAAAATTCAGACGCTTTCCGGAAAACCTGGATGGAGTGAAAAGGCTATTTCACAAATTTATAAATTTATTGATTCTGCAAAATAAAAGATTCTATTTAGCACCGGCCTTTACCGCAAATTCCGTATTTATAAATTTGTCCAGATCAATAAGGCTTGTCATGATTTTCATTTCATCCATCATATATTTCTGGATGGTATCCAGATCCTTGATCACGGGAAACAGTTCCCCCGTAAGGATACGGTCCGGAGGCATGGTTAAGACCTTTTTAATCACTTCTTTGTCCTGAGACAAAAAATCACCGCCAATGACAGCAGCAGGCTCTGGCTGTGCATCAATGGCAAGACCTGATTTAACAAAACTGGTGCATATTTCCTGGATTGCTTCCGGATGTTTTTCAATAATCTCCGACCGCATGACAAAAACGCAGCAAGGATGATTTGGCCATAGATCTTTTGACAGGTAAAACTCCTCCCCATGTCCCTGGGCAATTACTATGGACCCAAAGGGTTCTGCCACGATAAATCCTCCAATTTCACCTTCATCATCATACTCGATGGCTTCGGGCATCTGAAAGGGTGCAACCACTTCCAGGGTCACGTCAACACCTTTTTCCGTGGAACGGCCCGGTTTAAGGCCCTTTTCCAGGAGGAGCTTATGAAACAGCATATGATGCACTGACAATTGATATGGAATTAAAACAGTTTTACCGGCAAAATCTTCGATTTTTTCTATATTGGCTTTTTTACTCTTTACAAGGATACTTCCTGATTTATGGGCAAAAAGCAGTAATTTCAGATCCACACCGGCTTTAAACAAGTCCATGGCAGTGGGTGCAAGGATCAGTGCACCATCAAGGGATTTAACTGACAACGCATCTGCAACCTCGTTCCATCCGTTTTTCACCACAGGCTCAAGTGTACAATGTTCAAACTTTTCCATTCCTTTTTTCTGTTTAAGCGCACTCACACCCAGGATAAGATGATCCGTTATTTTAAGATAACCAATCTTGATTGCAGGTTTTTCTGCCATTGAGATACCTCCAGATTATAAACGTAAATAAAGACAATATCCTTCTATTATGCGCAAGTTGACCTCAAAGTCAATGATAAATACGGAATGCAATAGAAGCCGGTCATACTGGACTTTTATAAATTATTCAGCAGGTACTGAGCAATCACGAGGTCTTCCCTGGTTGTCAGCTTGATATTGAATTCAGAGCCTTTTATCATGGAAACAGGAATTCCCGCATGTTCCAAAAGAGATGCCTCATCCGTACCAGAAAAGGAAGTGGCTTTGGCATATTCAAATGCCTTGAAAACAAGATCAAGCTTGAAAACCTGGGGAGTCTGCGCCCTGTAGAGTTTATCCCGGTCAAGTGTCTTTGAAATCCATTCATTCTCCAGAACTTGTTTTATTGTGTCTGTAATTTTAACACCAGGGATACAGGCACCATTTGCTTTGGCTTTGTCCATGCAGGTATCAATTATTTTTTTTCCAATAAAAGGGCGGACACCATCATGGATAAGCACAATCGTTTTGTCAAAAGAATTGGATAATTCTCCGGCTTTTACAAGGCCGTTAAAAACCGAATCCTGCCGGGTCTGTCCGCCATTTACAAGATGGACCGGGGTCTTGAAATCAAAGGGCTGAACAATTGTTTTGCTGCAGAATTCAATATCATCTGCTGGAAGAACCAGGATGATATCATTCATTTTTCCATGGGATTCAAATGCCATTATGGTTCTGGTCAAAACAGGGATATTGTCCAGCTCCATATATTGTTTTTTTTGTTTTGACTGCATGCGGAGGCCCTTGCCGGCAGCAACAATTATGCCAATATTTTTATAGGGAACCATTTTCAACTCAAATATGACAACTCTTTTGGCAGAGGGATTCCCTTGCCCATATGATCCTCTCCATAGTTCACCTCAGACAGGATGACAAGATCGTTCAATGCCCTTGAATCACCCGTAAAGGTAACAATCTCTACTTCTTCTTTCTTGATTTTACCTCCTGCCCATTGGATGTCCAGCACGGATGATGCATCAAAGGAATCTTCACCAACTTTTAATGTAACTTCACCCCCGTAATGCTGAACAATTTTTGCAACCAGAAGGCTGGGTCTGCTGTGAAATCCCCTGTCCTTTGGAATACCCACATGTATGGTTGAGGTTTCCATGTTTTTGTTTAATATTTGAGAAGCAACCTCTTTGCCTGAGGATAAAAATTTCCCAGCATAAAAAAGACAGAAATTAACGGCGCGGTCCAGAAGAACATCCGGATCAATCAATTCAGCCAAATCCATGCTTACTCTCTTATAAACGTCTTTAAATCCAATATCATATAGATGGCGTTCATAAAAATGCAATAATCGCCCCATGACCTGGAGGATATTAAATACAATGGAAAAATGACTGCGGAGTTGTTCCAAAAGAATATTTTCAGAAGAGGACTGGGTGTTCACCACATAGGAATCAAAGGAGGACTGAATATTATGAATTTTCATTTCAAAACTGCGGATAATTACCTCATTGATCTTGTCCGGTACCAGTTTATTGATGGTTTTTAAATCATATCGTTCATAAAATAAAAATTGTTCAAACTCCTTGACAACTTCCAGAAATTCACTGGATATCCTGGTTAAATTTTGTTTTTGCTGACTTTTTGTATTAAAGTCATCTATATTATTGTCCAGTTGCTGGGTGGATGTTATTCCAGGGAAATAGTCAATATCATATCCGGTTTTGGGTATGGTAATATCCAGTCGCTTTGCCTCCCTTAAAATGATGGGTACAGCAAGTTTCAAAGAATCCTGAAGAATTTGCAGGGTATCGGATGCTTCATTTTTAAACATCCCATTGTCACCATTATCAAGTTTGTAAAATACAAACCGGTTTAAAAAATGTGCCTGGGAATAGCAGGCAAGGGAAAGATGGCGCACAGTGGCGCTCAACTCCCGGTAGAAAACCCATTCTTTGTTTTTTTTTGCTCCGTGAAAATCCAGAAAATCTTCAATAATATGGGAAGTGGTAATGAGTTTTGAATAAAGTTTTTTAGTGAATATATAGTCGTCAAACTCAATATTATGAATAAACAATATGCATTTCAGGTATTCAAAGGAAAAAATATTTACTTTTTCCTTAAACGAGATATCACAGGACAGGTTCATTGTTTCTCTTCCAGAAAAAATTATAAAAAAAATTTCGGTCTGACCGGCCAATAAGCCGAATCCTGTTACCCGGGCAGGTTACCCTGCCACGGGTCAACGATCATTCATCTGGGATACATGTTGCCATGCACCTCATGCGACCTACCCGGAAACTCGGACGGACAGTCCTCAGA
>JAOZST010000061.1:0-19665 GCA_029939535.1 Desulfobacteraceae bacterium
ATAAAGACAATCCTACCACGCTTGATTCCGGATTTACCGGTGACGACAAAAGTGCATCTGATGCGACTTCAGTTATAGGAGTATTGGATGCCGCCACATCCATGGAATACAATTGGACCAAATATGGGTCCAGTAATCCTGAGTATTTCGGGAAGGGTAAAAATTCTCCAACCACAATTGCTGCTTTGACTGATGTCGTTGATTATACTAATTCGAACTCTCCAGGAACCAACATTAATGCCAGTGAGGCCTATGCAGTAACAGATGGTGCTGATGATTGGGTGTTCGAAATTATTTATGAATTTGAAATTGATCTAACTACCATTAGCCAAGGGGCTTCAACGGCAGATACAATTGCGAGTATAAATTTGGCCATGACCGGCGGCCATCTTTCTCCAAGCAAATTCGGTACAAAATCTTATAGTACCCAACTTGGCTCTAATCATCCTGGTGGCAGTGGTGGCGATACTATTCCAGAGCCCGCTACCATGTTCCTCTTTGGTATGGGCTTGATAGGCCTTGCCGGATGGGGCAGAAAAAAAATAATCAAATAGAACATTCTCTTCACTATTTTTAAACAATTATCCATCTCCTTGGTCCTGGGCTGTTTCTTTTTTTCAGGAGCAACCAGTCTCATGTACGAAATTCTCTGGATCAGGCTGATTGTCCAGATTATTGGGAGTGCTCCTTTTGCTGTCAGTATAATCCTTACAATATTCATGGCCGGGCTGGGCCTTGGCAGCTTCATGGCCGGAAAGATATTGAACCGCATAAAAACACCTTCCCTCCTGGTGATGATTTATGGTGTTCTGGAGCTTGCGATCGGAATTTACAGCCTTGCCCTCCCCCATCTGATCTCCACGACACAACCATTGTATGTTCTTGTTTACAATCATTTATTTGATCAATTTTTAGTATATACACTCATCACTTTTTTAGGGTGTACCCTGATTCTCATTTTCCCGGTTGTCTGCATGGGTGCCACCCTGCCTGTTCTGTGTAAATTTCACATCACATCCCTTTCACGGATCGGTGCCGGCGCGGGACTACTTTACTCCCTGAACACGATTGGTGCGGCCTTTGGCGCAATTGTTTGCGGATTCTGGCTCCTGGGATATTTTGGAGTTTCAGGAACCCTTAATATTGCAGTGGCCATAAATCTGTTCATTGGTACTGCATGCGTACTCATGGGGCTTGTCTTAAAAAGGAAGCCTGCCACAACGGACCTTGCGGTTTCAGATAAAAAAGACAATAAGGTGGCATACGATGGGGCTGGGTTGTGCGCCCTTATTATATTTGGCGTATCAGGCTTTTGTTCCATGGCCTATGAAGTCATATGGACAAGGCTTTTAGGACTAATTGTGGGCCCCACCATATATTCATTTACCCTTATTCTTATCACTTTTATTTTAGGCATTGCCATTGGAAGCTATTTGTTCGGGCGGCTTGCCGATCGCATTGGCAAGCCCTTTCACCTGCTTGTCATGACCCAGATTGGTGCTGCCTTTTCCGTGATAGGAGTCAGCCAGATGCTTGGCACCAGTCAGCTATTTTTTGCCAAACTAATTTTTCTTTTCAAGGACCAGTTTATGTTCATGAACCTGGTCAAGGCTGGAGCCCTGTTACTATTCATGATTGTTCCCACCATCCTGCTGGGTGCTTCCTTCCCTCTTGTGGGTAAAATTCTGGCAAGATCGGTTGATAGAATTGGACAGGTTATAGGGTATGCCTATGCAGTTAATACCCTTGGGGCTGTTGCTGGATCGTTTCTGGCAGGATTTGTCCTCATACCCTTTCTCGGCAAGGAGACAGGTCTTGGCCTGGTGGTTGGGCTCCAGCTTTTTACTGTTTTAACCGTATCGGCCCTGGTCTTTTTTAAATCCAGTGCAGGTAAAAAAAAATATTTTGCAGTTACAGCCCTCGCAATCGCAGGTATTGTTCTCTGTTTTTTTTATCCTGAATGGGATCATTTCATGCTGTCAAAAGGAAAATATTACCGGTTTAACAAGATAGGCACCAACTTTGAAAAGTTAAGCTGGTATGATGCTCTTTTCAAGGGAAAAAAAATATTTTCAAAACAAAAGAATAAAGAGCTTGTATTTTACGGCGACGGAGTTGCAGGTTTTACCACAGTGTTCAAAAGTCAAGATCCGTTTGGAAATGAAAATTTTTCACTTTACAATTCAGGAAAAGCAGATGCATCATCCCGGGGTGATATGGCAACCCAGACCTTGTCAGCACATTTCCCCATGCTGTTTCACAAAAATCCTGAAAATGTGATGGTACTTGGGCTTGCCAGCGGTGTGACAGCCGGAGAAGTGCTTCATTATCCTGTAAAAGAACTGGATGTAGTAGATATCAATGATCAGGTTATTAAGGCCAGTGAGTTTTTTTCCCCTTGGAATAATAAATTACTTTCCGATCCAAGAACCCGGTTGATTATACAGGATGGAAGGGCCCACCTTTCGCTTACAGACAAAACATATGATGTGATTATTTCAGAACCGTCCAATCCCTGGATGGCCGGTTTGTCAGCTCTTTTTACCCAGAATTTTTTTTCCATTGCGCGCAACCGGTTAAAAAATGACGGAATATTTGTTCAATTTATCCATTCCTATGAAATGGACTGGAAAAATTTTTCTCTTGTGGGAAGAACTTTTGCTGACGTTTTTCCCCAAAGTCTTTTAATTGTAACCAGTCCTTCGGGACATGGTTCTGACTTTCTGCTTGTTGGGTTTAAGGGGAAAAGAGACCTTTCTGTTGATACAGCCGGAAAAAATCATAAGTATGCCTTAAAATCAAATAATATTTCTTTGCCTGATCCAAGGCTCTTTTTCCGGCTTATTGTATCGGAAAATCTTCCATTCCTATTTGAACAAGGGCCTTTAAATACCGACGATATGCCCTATCTGGAATTTTCCGCACCCGCATTGATTTACAAGGATACTTCATCCATACCAACAGCCATCCGGTTCAGAAGAAGGTTGAGTCCAAAAACCATCCGTGTTGTACAAGTCATGACAAAAAATATTGAGTCCCAGATTGATTTTGCCCAATATGCTCTCTCTGTGCATAAGCCTTTCAGGAACATGGTTGATTTATCCAGGGCAACGTCGTCCTCAAAAAATCGACTCTACAAATTATTAAAGAATTATTATTCAGACAACAAGCTTGACAAGACCATTTTACCGGACGAACTCCTTATTCAATGCAGGCAGACCCAGATATTAAAACTGGAAAAAAGAATGGGTACGCTTCTGGACAGGACCGGTGCATTATATTATCTTGCCGGGTTGTACCACGCCAAAGGGGAATATGATAAAGAAAAGGAAAAATTGTCAGACCTGCTGAAAATCCAGCCTGGAAATGCAGAAATCTATAACAATATAGGCTCTATCCTGGGAATTATGGAAAAATATGAACAGGCAATACCCTATTTTGAAAAGTCTATTTCACTCCAGCCTGATAATAAAAAAGCGCGACAAAATTTGCAGGCAGCCCTTACAAGAATTAAAAATATAAAAAATAACATGGAAAATTCGGCGTTAAAAAAATAGTAATTTTGGGGTTCTTTGAAAAATCAGGCAAAGAATTCTTAACACCCATGGAAACCTTGCTAAATGAAACTGACACTTGTGCCCGGAAAAACAGCTTTTTTCTTTTTCATAATAGTTGTTTTTCTGACAATGACCAATGCAGTGCTGCTTTTTATCTATTATACCTCAGAATCCTATTTTGTGATGGATATCATACCCTTGTTTAATTTGGATATGGAACAAAACATTCCAACCCTGTACTCCTGCTGTGCAATTTTATTTTGCTCCATGCTTCTTCTGATTCTAAGCATTACAGAGAAAAGAAAAAAGAATTCCGAGTGGATTTACTGGGCAGGACTGTCACTGATTTTCCTGTTTTTGTCCTTGGATGAGGGGCTTAAAATTCACGAACGTATTAATGATGTTACAGCACTCTATGTAACGTCCACAGGCCTGACATATTGGCCCTGGGTTCTCCCCTATGGGATAGGGGTTATCCTTATATCTCTTTTTTATATGAAATTTATTTTCACCCTTCCCATAAAAACCCTGAGTTTGTTTATTAGTTCAGGTGTTGTGTTTCTTTTGGGTGCTGTGGGCTTTGAAATGCTGGGGGCTAGAGAAGCACAGTTGCACAGTTATGAATCCATCCGATATGCTGTGTTTTATACGGTGGAAGAATTCCTGGAAATGACAGGTATTGTAATATTTATCTATGGACTTTTAACCCTTCTCAAGGCACGGATTGAATATTTTCCAAATTTCGGGAAAATCAAACTATATTTCCGCCAAATTTAAATTAATTAGGGTCAATTGATAAGAATATTTTTAACCTTTTGAGCCCCCCTGAAATCAGGGTCCAGGTCAAGTGCTTTTCTCAGGTATTGCTTGGCCCTTTTAATCTCCCTGGTTCTATACAATGCCATGCCCATGTGATAGCAGGCAAGTGCGTTGTCGGGCTTCAGGCTCAGGCTTTTCTCAAGTTCAGCAATGGCATCGGAATAAATGCCCTTTTGGTAATATATCCATCCCAGGGTATCCATGACATTGGGGTCGTTGGGTAATTTTTCCCTGGCAAGCCTGGCCAGGTTCATGGCTTTTTCAAGATTTCCCTCCTTTTCAGTCAACAAAAAGGCCAGATTGTTGGCTGCAAAGGCATAATAGGGATCAATCTTTAAAACAGCATTATAATAGATTTCAGCCTGGCCCCAGTCCTTGTTCATCTCACTGATTATGCCCAACTCCATAAGGGCTGGCAAATAAGACGCATTAACATCCAAAATGGCTTTATAAAGGGTTTCAGACTTTATAATTTCATTGTTGCGGCGATAAATTCCTGCAAGGGACATGTGCGCCTGAAACAAAAATGGATCAAGTTCAATGGCCTTTTTAAAATGGCGGGAAGCTGTTTTACTATCTTTCTTTTTTAGATAAATTTTACCGGTCAGATTCTCGATCAAGGCTTTACCTCCCTTATTGACAGACGACCTGTACCGGTTTATCTCCTCCAGGGCTTTATCATATTGTTCTTTATCCATATAAACTGCGGCAATATGATTAAGAATACCTGTTTCCGAGGGGCTCAGTTCAAGGGCTTTTTCAAATGAGGCAAGGGCAAGGCCGTCCTGTCCCATTGCTTTGTATACCAGCCCCAGCCGGATATGACCTGGAACAGAATTTGGATTTAGTTCCAGTATGGTCTGGCAGATCTTTTCGGCATTTTCCAGATCATTATCCAAAACATAAATGCCGGCCAGAAGTGTCATGGCTCTTACACTGCGGGGGGAAAGGTTAAGGGCCTCTTCCAAATGTTTTCTGGCCTGGGGAATATTTTTTTCAAGAAGATATAACTCAACAAGTTCCAGCCTGACGTCCAGAAGATCCGGATCCAACAACAGGGAATCCAGCAGATTCCCCTTAATAAGCTGTTTATCAAATGATTCAGGGCTGCCAAGAAGGCCTGCTGCAGACATACGCAACTTTTCTCCGGGCCGGTCCCTGCCTGCGCGTTTTTTTAGGCACAATGCCTTGTAGTAATAGGCTCTTGCATTACGAGGATCAAATTTAAGCACTTTTTCAAATTGGTCCAGGGCAAGAACAAAATTATTTTTTGACATCAGGATTCTGCCCTTTAGATCCATTGCATCCGGATAATTCGTGTTCCGTTTCAGGACGTTATCAATGGTCTCTTCTGCTTTTTCCAGCATATTGAACTGTAAATAGACCTGGGCCAGCCCTGTCAGAACAAAAGGGTTGGTCTTTCTTTTGGCAATCGCTTGTTCCATATAGGAAATGGCTTGTTCTTTGTTATTTCTTCTGACAAAATATTCAGCTATATTCATGAATGGTTTGGCTGATCTAGGCTCAGAGATAATGGCTTCTTTATAGTTTTTTTCAGCAAGTTCGAACCGTTTGCGCGCTTCATAAAATCTTGCAAGGTCCGTATATTTTTCAAATTTTATTCCAGGAGTCAGAACCATATATTTTAATACAGATTCAATTTTAGCTGTTTCTTTTCCTTTTGCATATAATTTGCACAGTTCAATATAGGAAGCACGCTTGGAAGAATCCAGCGAAATGGCATTTATATAAGCACTTTCAGCCTGTTTAACATCCCCAACGGTTTCAAACAGATGGGCCAGAAACAGATGGGTTTTGACATTTGTTTTATCAATTGAATTTGCTTTTGCAAGTGCAGTGATGGCTTCTTTGATTTCTTTTTCCTGAACCAGAACGCCGGCCAGCAGTTGATAGGCTTCAACATTTTCAGGAAATTGATTGAGAATTTTCGAAACGATCATCCTGGCTTCTAAAAGGGCATTTGATCTTAAAAGCATCTGGCCTATCTTAAGCTGGGCTTTAATATTATCCGGATTAATCGCTGCCGCACGTTTGTAATGCCTTATGGCTCTTCCGGGCTGCTTGAGTTTCATATAGGCATCACCAAGCTCAAAATGCGCATAATCATTTTCAGGATCAATCTGGAGGGTATTTCTATATTCAATCACTGCTTCTTGCAGCCTGTTCTGTTCAACATATTTCCTGGCTTTGGTCAAATGCTTTATTGAATCGGTATCCTGCAGGTTATCACAGCCAATCACAAGTGTTAAGCAAAAAAAAGGGATTAGGAGCTTTAATATTTTATTCATGGAATTTAATTTATAACTAAAGGGTTTGATAGTCAAGTCCACTACCCTCTATGGATAGTTTACACTTCCAACGAGAAAAGATCTCGATTTCTTCTTGAACATTTGTCATTGTTTTATCTTGATTCATTATTGCACCTCAAAAATGATTTTTAAATATAACTATTTAATATTATTACACATGTCGGTGAACCAATCTTGAAAACATATAAAAATTCAAAGATATTCTTTTATTTCAGGCCTTTATGGTATACAAATATAATCATTTATGAATCAGATTATATTTAAGGTCAACCAGAACAACCCTATAAACACCATAAAATAAGAGCGTTATAACTCCAATATTCACCTGGCATATATTTTGCTTTTTCCACGCATGAACGCTTATACAAACGGCTAATTAAATTTATATTTACATTAAGATTTAAAGTATCATAAAAGACCCTTTACAATTCAGGAGGCAAACAAATGAGCAGTCAATTACCCAGCCAGGCACAGGTTGTCATTATCGGCGGAGGCATTGTAGGTTGCAGCACAGCATATCACCTTGTGGAACTGGGGTGGAAAGATGTTGTATTATTGGAACGGAAAAGAATTTCTTCAGGCACGTCCTGGGCAGCAGCAGGACTCCTTGGACAGCTCTGGCCCACAAGCCCTTTGACCAAACTTGCCAAGTACGGGGCTGACCTCTATGCCGGACTTGAAGCAAAAACCGGCCAGCCAACAGGTTATCAACGAAACGGATCACTCCGGGTATCAAGGACTTCGGCCAGAAGGAGTGAATACCTGAGAGCCCTGGGTATGGCAAGGGCCTTTAGTATAAAAATGGAAGAGATCAGCTTTGAAGAGGCCAAACGTTTTATGCCGGTCATGAACACCGATGATCTGACCGGTGCATGGTACCAGCCCGATGACGGAGTAACCAACCCTGAAGACACCACCCAGGCCCTGGCCAAAGGGGCAAGAATGGGTGGAGCAACCATCCTGGAAAATATCAAGGTTCTTGACATTGAGACGACCCAGGGTGCGGTCACCGGTGTAAAAACTGACCAAGGGGATATCCAGTGCGAATATGTGGTCAATTGTGCTGGTATGTGGGGAAGGGAAGTGGGCAAAATGGTGGATGTAAGCATTCCTCTGCTTGCAGCCGAACATATGCACATGACCACTGAACCCATTGAAGGTGTATACAAAGGCATGCCCTATCTAAGGGATATGGATGGTTACATATATATCAAGGAAGAGATGGAAGGCCTTCTCATGGGTGGGTTTGAGCCCATGGCAAAGACCTGGGGAGTCAAAGGCATTCCAGAAAATTTTGAATATACCCAGCTGGATGAAGACTGGGACCAGATGGATCTGTTCATTGAAAATGCCATCATAAGGGTTCCTGCCTTTGCCGAAGCAGGAATCACCAACCTCACCACTGTACCGGAAAGTTTTACCCCGGACACTTCCTATCTTCTGGGTGAAGCTCCTGGAGTGAAAAACTTTTTTGTGGGCTGCGGAATGAACTCCGTGGGGATCACCAGTGCCGGCGGTGCAGGCATGGCCCTTGCCACATGGATTGTCCAGGGCTATCCCGAAGAAGATCTCTGGCCCGTGGATGTAAGGCGGTACAACAAATGGCAGAATAACCTTAAATACATTGAAGAACGGGTCAATGTGGAATCAGTGGGCAACCTCTATACCGACCACTGGCCCTTTAAACAGCCAACTTCATCCCGGGATGTCCTGAAAACCCCCATCCATGACCGGTTAAAGGATATGGGGGCCTGCTTTGGCGTGGTTTCAGGCTGGGAACGAGCCAACTGGTTTGCCCCTGAAGGTGTGGAACCGGAATATAAATACAGCTGGGGACGTCAGAACTGGTTTGAATATTCTGCCCAGGAGCACATGAACATCAGGGAAAATGTGGGAATCTATGATCTGACTTCCATGGGTAAATTCCTCATGCAGGGCAGGGATGCCCAAAAGGTTCTCCAGATGATCTGTGCCAATGACGTGGCCGTACCTGTGGGCAAGGTTGTCTACACCCAGATGCTCAATGAACGCGGGGGAATCGAAGCCGACCTCACAGTGACAAAAATGGAGGAAAACAAGTTCTTTATTGTAACGGCCGGAGCCACCACCACCAGGGATTTTGACTGGATCATGCGCCATATACCAGAGGATGCCAATGCTGTTCTCACCGATGTCACCTTTTCCTATACAATGCTGGGAGTCATGGGACCCAAATCCAGGGATCTTTTGAACAAAATCGTTGAAGAGGATCTTTCCAATGAAGCCTTCCCCTTTGCCACTGCCAAAGAGATCCATGCAGGATATGCCACGGCTTTTGCCGTCCGCATGAGTTTTGTTGGAGAACTTGGATGGGAGCTGTATATCCCCACACCTTTTACCCTGGATATTTTTGATAAACTCATGGAAGCAGGTAAAGAGTTTAACTGCAAACTCTGCGGTCTTCATGCCCTGGATTCCCTGCGCCTGGAAAAGGGGTATAAACACTGGAGTTCTGATATCACCCCGGATACCACCCCCTATGAGGCAGGCCTTGGATTTGCAGTCAAACTGGACAAGGAAGACTTTATTGGGAAAGCCGCCCTTGTCAAACAAAAGGAAGAAGGAATAAAACAGAAACTGATGATCTTTACCATTAATAACCCGGAACCCCTTATCTACCATGATGAGCCAATATACAGGGATGGTGAAATCGTTGGTGAAAATACCCATGGTTCCTTTGCCCATGTTACGGGAAATTCCATTGGCATGGTTTATCTTTCCAATGAAGATGGAATATCTGATGAATGGATTATGGATGGTGACTATGAAATAGAGGTGGAGGATAAATTATATCCCATCACTCTTCATTTAAAAGCACCCTATGATCCCCAGGGAAAATCCATCAAGGTATAGATCAGGATATAGATCAAAATATAGTCTATATTTGAGCGAAACGGTATTTTGAATAAAGGAGTGTAATATGAAGCGACCTATCAAATCAGGGAAGCTTTCCAGCGGAGGTTTCAGCCTCAATGTTCTCACGGATGATGAAGTGTACGAAATTCATCTGGGAACCCTTGAGATACTGAAAACCACTGGTGTATACGTGGAAAGCGAAGAGGCACGGGAGATTTTCAGAATCGGCGGTGCCAATGTCAATGAAGAAAACAAGGTGGTCACTTTTCCGCCCTATCTGGTTGAAGAGTGTATCCAGTCCACCCCGGATACCTTCCATGCCTATGGCAGGATTCCGGAAAGCGATGTGGCGCTGGAGGCCAATAGAGTCACCTTTACCAACTTTGGTGAAGGGATCATGTTTGTTGACCCATTTACAGGAGAACACAGGGAAACAACTAAAAAAGACGTGGAAATGGCGGCCCGGGTAATTGATCATCTGGAGCATGTTGAAACCTATGAAAGGTGTATGCTCTCCCATGACAAGCACCATTCAGTTCAGGCCCTGCACAATGCAGAAGCCTCTTTGACCAACACCACCAAACACCACTGGCTTGGGCCGGTGGACCGATACCAGTGCGGCAAGATTCTGGAGCTCTGCTGGGCCATTGCCGGTGGCGAGGATAAGTTCAGGAAAAGACCCTTTCTTACCTTTGTAACCTGCCCCATCAGTCCTTTAAAGCTTTCCTCCCACCACTGTGACATTATTATTGAAGCAGCCATGAACGGTATCGGAGTAAACTGTATTGGAATGGCAATGTCAGGAGGTTCATCCCCCATACACATTGCAGGAACCCTGGTGCAGCAGAATGCCGAGGTGCTTTCCAGCCTGGTTTTAAGCCAGCTGGTCAAAAAAGGCGCGTCGTTTATATATGCCAGTTCCACATGTCCCCTGGACCTGAAGCAGGCCACTGCAACTGTTGGAGCTCCTGAAACCGCAATGATCAATGCTGCTGTGGCAAGACTTGCCAGGTTTTACAGCCTGCCTGTTTTTGCCGCAGGTGGCTAGGGCGACAGCAAACTTACCGATTACCAGGCGGGTCATGAAAAAACCATCACCGGTCTCCTTCCGGCGTTGTCAGGGTGCAACGTTATTTACGGATTGGGAATGCTGGAGATGGGAATCACTTTTGATCTGGCACAGCTGGTATTGGACAATGAAGTCGCAGGATTAATTAAAAGAACGGTATGCGGTATTGAGGTCAATGATGAAACCCTTAGCCTGGATACGATCAAGGAGATCGGACCCTTTAAGGATTATCTTGCCCATGAATCCACCTTTAAAAATATGCGGCTGACAACAACTCCAAAATTGATGGACCGGAGGATGAGGCCCAGATGGGAAAAAGACGGTTCCAAGGATGCCTATGAACGTGCACGCGAAGAGGTAAAACATATTCTGGAAACCTATGAACCCCCAAAACTGTCAGACGAGGTATTAAAAAAAGTGCGGGAAATCGTTGATGGCGCCGAGGCTGAACAGGGAGTCAAAAAATAAACAAACCGGGCCGGGTCCCTATTGTAATCACTGGTCTAATCCCAGGTTACAGGACCCGGCCCCAATAAACCCAGAAAAAAGTAAGGATAGTAATAATGCGCATCTATGTGTGTGTCAAACATGTTCCCGACACTGCTGCAAACATTAAAATTGTCAGCAATACAGGGTATGACAAAGAAGTAAAATATGTGCCAAACCCCTATGATGAGTATGGGGTTGAAGAGGCGGTGTCATTGGTGGAAAAGAAAGGACAGGGGGAAATAATTGCTGTGTGCGTGGGAAATGAGTCCTCTGTAAACAGCCTGAAATCCGTCATGGCCATGGGAGTACACCGCAGTATTCTGGTGAAGACAGAGGAACAATTACTCGACAGCGCCAGAACCTCAAAGGCCCTGGCCAAGGCAATTGCCCAGGATAGAGCTGATAAACCTGATGAAGCTGACAAACCTGACGAACCTGCAGATCTTATTTTCATGGGAAAACAATCCGTGGACAGCGAAGGCATGCAGACCCCGTATCGGCTGGGAGCCGAACTTGGCCTTCCCGTTGTAACCGGGGTGGTGGATTTTTCCATGGAAGGAGCGCTGGCCAGGGTCCAGAGGGAAATCGGTGGGGGAGCCAGGGAAACCAGCACCATAAAAATGCCCTGTATCATTGGAGCAACCAAAGGATTGAACGAACCCAGATTCCCCAAACTGCCCGCCATTCTCAAGGCAAAGAAAAAAGAGATTAAAGTAATTGACATTTCAACCCTTGAAATTGCAGATGATTCACAATACCGGCTCAAAAATCTTGAACCAGTTGAAGAACGATCCAATGCAACAATTCTGGAGGGAAGCACCCAAGAGATCGTTGATTCCCTGGTAAAAATTTTAAGAGAAGAAGAAAAGGTAATTTAAGGAGAAACCATGTCAAAGATAGGTGTATTTATAGAAACTGCGGATCAGGCCATAAAAAAAAGTGTAGCCGGTGTTATTTCCGCAGCCCTCCAGGGGGGAGAAGTTGTGGGATTTGTCCTGGACGGTTTTGCTGAAAGCTACAGGGAGAGCCTGGGAGAATACGGAGTTACTGAACTTGTGAACCTCACAGCTGCCAACATTGATTTCTCAAAACAGCCTGAAGCAGCAGGCAGGGCCCTGGCACAAGGGGCAAATGCCTTTGGAATAAGCTCCCTTCTGGGTGTTTCCAGCCCCATTGGCAATGATCTGCTTGCCCGGGCTGCCATGGAATTGAAATCCACCCTGACCCTGGACTGCCTTGAAGTGAATTTCCAGGAAAATTATGTCAAAAAATCCCATTTTTCCGGCAAGGCCATTGCCACCTTTGAAATGGGCACAGGCACCCATGTGATTGGCATACGGCCCAATAGTTTTGATGCAGTCCGGAATCCCGTGGACTGCCAGGTCATTGACCATGACATGGATCTCCCTTCCGAAGATGCCATTGAAATCATTTCTGTGGACAAGGCAGGTACCGGCCAGAAAGAGCTAACTGAAGCCAGCGTCATCATCACCGGAGGACGTCCCATGGGGTCCAAAGAAAATTTCAAACTCCTGGATGAATGTGCAAAGACCCTGGATGCCGCTGTGGGAGCCTCCAGAGCTGCCGTGGACTCGGGTTATGCACCCCATTCCATGCAGGTGGGTCAGACCGGCAAAATCGTCAGCCCCAAACTCTATATTGGATGCGGCCTTTCAGGCTCGGTACAACATTTTGCCGGCATGAAGACCTCCGAGGTAATTGTTGCCATTAACACGGACAAGGATGCCCCCATTTTCACAAAATCAGATTACGGAATCATTGGTGATCTGTTTGAGGTGGTCCCTGCACTGACAAAGGCCCTGAAGGAATAAAGGATAAAATGATCAGCTCAAATACATTTTGCAATTCAAGTACCCGCAAACTGCCCAGAACCAAAGTTGTGGATGAAGGGGACCTGTCCAGAATCCACGAAGCCAGCATCGATCTTCTGGAAAATACCGGGGTCATTTTTGAACACAGTGAAGCCCTGAAAATTTTCAAGAAACACGGGGCAAAGGTTGAAGGAAAAAAAGTTTTTATTTCCAGGGCAATGGCTGAAACTGCCATGAATCAAGCCCCCACAGTATACCGCCATGTTGCCAGGAACGACCGGCAGTCCGTCACCATTGGAGATGGGATAGCACCCCAGCCCAATGTTGGATGTGTGTTTGTGGAAGATATGGATAATGGAAAACGCAGGGGAATTCTTGAAGATTTTGCCAATTTCCAGAAATTGTCCCAGGCCAGTGAAATTGTCAAACTCACCGGAGCTTCACCTGTAACCCCCGATGATGTGGAAGCCTCTGAGCGCGCCCTGTACATGCTATATGAAACCATAAAACATACGGACAAACCTTTCACTGGAACCTGTACCACCGCCAGAAAGGCCGAAGAGTCCCTGGCCATGGTTGAAATGGTATTTGGTGAAGGCTATTTAAGGGATCACTATTGCATAGGTGTCAGCACCAATCCCTTAAGTCCCCTGAAATACGCAACAGAAGCCCTGGATACCATAATTGCCTATGCAAAAAAAAACCAGCCGGTATATCTACTTCCCTGTGCTCTGGCAGGAGTAACCGCTCCCATAACTATTTTTGGCAGCATTGTCCAGCAGAACACGGAAATTCTGGCAGGTACAGCCCTTGTGCAGTTGATCAGCCCAGGCTGCCCAACAGCATATTGCCCTGCTTCCACCGTGGCTGACATGCGCACAGCCATCTGTATCTTTGCACCCCCGGAGCAATTCCTCATCAATACCGCCTGCCTCCAGATGGCCATTGATTTTTACAGGGTGCCCACCAGGATCATGGCCGGCATGACCGACTCCAAGGAAGTGGATATCCAGGCAGGCTATGAAACCATGCAGAACATGCTCATGGGTCTTATGTCAGGAGGTCACATGGTGGAACAGGTATTTGGAGTCCTGGATGCAATCATGACCATATCCTATGAAAAATTCATCATTGATGAGGAAATGATGAGCCGGGTAATCCGGATCTGCGACGGAGTGGACACATCAGACAATGAAATGTCCCTGGATGTGATGAAGCAAGTTGGACCCGGCAACAGTTATCTGTCCCATTCTGACACCTTTAAGCGATTCCGAGACCAGTGGCTGCCCTCGATCTCCTGCTGGACCTCCTATGACAAATGGGAATCAACTGGAAAAGAGAGTGTCATGGCAAGGGCCAACAAAAAATATAAAGAAACACTTGCAAGCCGTCCCGAAATGATGATCTCCAAAGATCTGGACAGGGATTTAAAGGCATATATAGAAAAAGTAAGGGGTGAATAATCCTATGTCCATGCAGCCTGAAACCATTCTGAAACATGCTTCCATTGGAGCCGTTGGAGTGGATAATCAGGGAATTATCCAATACGCCAATCCCAGGGCGGAACAATTACTCCATTGTAACATTACCATGGGCTCTTCCCTGGAAGAGGTTGATCCATATTTGGGAGCTAAGGTGCTCTCCTGCCTGAAACAGGAAATGGAACAGGAAAGTGATATTCAGACATTTTATATCCGGAAATCAGATGAAAGCATTGAGACACAGGTCTCTTTGGTCGTCAATAAAGACGGAACCAGGGGTGCGGTCTGTTTTCTGCAAAACCTTGACGCGCTTGAAGCATCCGCCTGGAGGCTTCCCAATATCAAAGAGATGCACAGACAGTTTCAAGCCCTTCTGGATCACAGTTACTATGGAATTTATATCATTGACGGCCAGGGAATCGTCCTGAAAGTCAATGAGGTTGCCGCAGGTCTCATTGGACTTGAAAAAGAAAAAATGATCGGCATGAACATCAATGACCTGGCTGAAAAGGGCATTGTGGACCAGGCTCTCACCCCTGCTATTCTAGAATCTAAGAAACCATTGACCCGCCCTCTTTATGTCATCAAAAGCAACAAATACATCATGGCATCGGGAATGCCCATATTTGATGAAACGGGTAACATTTTATTTGTGGTGGTCATTGAACATGACATGACCATTGTAAAGGAGTTGCGAGAAAGCCTTGAACAGGCAAAGCAGGTGGCTGACACCATTAAAAGCGAGTTGTCCGACCGAAATCTTCTGGAATTAAAAAACAGTGAAATAATTGCAGATGCACCTGCAATGAACCAGGTTCTGACAATACTTCTTAAACTTTCAAAAATGGATGCCTCCAACATCCTTATCACTGGGGAATCGGGTACAGGCAAGGGCCTTTTGTCCAAATTTGTGCATCACAACGGCATGAGAAGGAATAAGTCCTTTATCTCTATTAACTGTGCGGCTCTTCCAGACATGCTCCTGGAAGCAGAGTTATTTGGATATGAAAAAGGAGCATTCACAGGAGCCTCTGATTCGGGTAAAGCCGGGCTTTTTGAACTGGCTAACCAGGGAACCATTTTCCTGGATGAGATTGGGGATCTGCCCTTTTCCGTCCAGGCCAAGCTTCTCAAATTTCTGGACGACGGGGAAATCAGAAGAGTTGGGGGAACCAAAGCCATACATGTTAACTGTATCGTCATTGCCGCCACCAACCATAATCTTGAAGAATTGGTTCAAAGAAAACAATTCCGTCAAGATCTATATTTCAGGCTTAACATTTTTCCCGTCCACATTCCGCCCTTAAGAAAACGACAGGAAGATATCCTTAAAATTTCAAATTTTTATTTAAAAAAATATAATAAAACATATAAACAGGAAAAACGATTTTCGGAAAAATGCCTTGAACAACTCCAGGCCTATGACTTTCCAGGAAATGTCCGGGAATTGAAAAACATTATCAAAAATGCCGTTGTGATAAAAGAAAAAAACATACTCAATAAAATTCTTCCCCAGGGCAGGCTCAGACTGAAATCCCCAAATTCTTCAACTGGCTATAAATCCAGATATTCACATACCGCAACCCTGGAAACTTCACCATCCAAACCCCTGGGACTTACGGAAAAGCTGCTTGAATTTGAACGGAAAAACCTTGAGCAGAGCCTTGGGAAATTTGATTCAACCCGGGATATGGCCAGGTACTTAGGCATCAGCCAGTCCACTGTGGTCCGAAAACTAAAAAAACATGGATTATCTATTGATTAGATGGCAGGAACATGGCATCTGACAGCCGGTAAAAACCCTTAAAATTTTCCAGCCAATACACTGGGAACACTATATTATCACTATTGAAAGTGATAATTTCCTGCCTCTTTTCAGAGGCATAGATGAGATACATTGTTCCAGTATTTTCAATCCTGTAAATCATTGCCGCATGGTTATTTTTAAGAACCATGAGGTCTCCATTCTGGATATCATTTCCATCCACTTTTATGGTATTGTGTATCAAATGTGCCATGGGCAGATACCCTTTATAGGACAACCCTGCTTCCTGGGCAGCCAGGGCGTAAATGGAAAAAAACAGATAAGAATTATCCGAGGTTCCTGATAATCTGGGATTTCCTCCCAGCTTATAGGGGATTCCAACAAACTGGGTAGCAATGGATGGAATACTTTGCCTGAAAAATTGTTTTTGTTTCACTAAATAAGCATCATCCCTGTCTCTGGATTCATTGGTCCCTTCATGATTCAAACCCCACACAGAACCGACACAGCAAAAACACGCAACCAAAATTGCAACCAATAGAATTCTTTTCATGAACCTTTCCCCTTTGACTTAATGCCTGATGTGAAAAATGACTGATAAGAAAGATATAGAATACTGAATAAAAAAAGGCAAGCAAGATCCTGGGAAAAGCGATAACTTTTATGAATAGGATTTTATCTTTCCTGAACTTAACGCGCTATCGCGCGAGCTGTTGCCTGTTAGCTAAAAGCCCAATGAATAAAAAGTGACGGCCAAATACAAATTCCTATACTATAAAGCTAACCAGTATCAAATTTTTAGAATATTGAGAATATAATGGTGTTCTGTTATATCTAAGTTTAATTTGGTATAGGATAATCCATACAGATTAATATAAACAAATCTTAGGTGAAGACCATCGGATATATCAACAAACAAATTCTTACGGCAGTAGTGGCAGCAGAGAATGGAGAAATCTTTGAGCTGGAAGGCTATGGCGCAGCGGGCATGGCAGGAGATCAACTTTTCATACTGACCAAATCAGCCACCTGCAAAATGCCCCATGGCAGTGAACTCATGATGCTGCCCCGGCGCAGCCCCATTCTGTTCAATGTCAGCAAAGACAAGTTTGAGACCATGGAATTCAACCCCTGGGAACCTGGTGAAAAAATCTATCCTGTGGGAGTCTTCAATTCCCCGGGCCATGTGAATCAATATACATGTGCCTATGATGATAAAGGCATTGACAACCCCTTGCCACTTTTTTCCTATGGTGCTGTGGGGTTTGGAAAAAATGATTTCAGGTCTGCAGCCATCCTTGTGGATACTGAACCCCGCCAGGATCTGAGGCTTATGCCCCATGAAGGTGTGGTCAAAGGGGTGAACCTCTTCCAGAAGAAATATCCGGACAACCGGCTCATGCGCCACCTTGAAACCTGTGCCCTGGAATACGGGTGCCCGGCCGGGAAAAATTTTTTCCTGGGGAGATATGAAGCCCCCCTTCCTACCTCCATGAATTGCAATGCCAATTGCATGGGCTGCATCTCGCTTCAGATGGAAAGCAGCTTATGCGCCTGCCAGGACCGCATTAGTTTTACCCCCACCCCCCTGGAAATTGCTGAGATATCCCTTGAACATATATCCCATGTAAAAAAAGCTGTGGTCAGTTTTGGTCAGGGCTGCGAAGGAGAACCTCTGACAGCCGTAAAGGCCATTGCCCCGGCCATTGAATTAATCCGTAAAAACACAGACAAAGGCACCATTAATTTGAACACTAACGCAAGCCTGCCCGACCATGTCAAAACACTTTGCAATGCCGGCCTTGATTCCATGCGGGTGAGCATGAATTCGGTACGTGAAAACTGCTATAATGCCTATTTCAGACCAAAATCCTATAAATTTTCAGATGTTCTGGCCAGCATTGATATTGCCAGGGAAAAAGGGCTCTTTGTTTCCATTAACTATCTGAATTGCCCGGGAGTTACGGATTCAGAAAAAGAAAAAAACGCCCTTTTTGATTTCATCCACAACCATGGCATTCATATGATCCAGTGGCGCAACCTGAATTTTGATCCCAAAAAATATAACCAGATAATGACAAAAGTTGAAGACGGTGGCAGGCCAACTGGCATGGCAAACCTGATAAAACAACTGAATAGGGAATTTCCCAGCCTGATCAACGGATACTTTAATCCTCCCAGGGAAAATCATGTCAGATAAATATCCCAGACGAAAAATCATTGTCATTGATGAAACCCTGAGGGAGGGTATGCAGTTCCAGGGCCTTGTATTTTCCCTTGAACAGCGGCTTCAAATTCTTAACTTCCAGGAAAAACTCAAAATAAACGTCTCCCAGATTGGCTACCCTCCTGCCCATGCCATGGAGGCATTCATTGTCACCCAGGTTGCTGCCCATACAAAAAAAAACAATTTAAATATTAAAACAGCGGCCCTGGGCCGGGCCTTTATTCCAGACTTAAAAATCCTTGACCCTACCGGGATTGATGATCTTCACTTTCATCTTCATATTAAAAATACAATCACCCCCAGGGCATTATCCAAATTGTTCAAGGAGCTTGAAACCTTTATTAATATTGTCCGCACCAGCCGCCCAAAGGCTGCAATTTCCATTGCCATGCTGGATATGGGCAGAACAGATCCTGAACTGCTTTTCAAATGCGTAAGATTCCTGAGCCAGGATCTTGAAATTGATATCCTTTCTCTGCCTGACACCTCGGGTATCATGACCCCCAACCAGGTATATGACAGAATCAGGGATCTTTCACCGGAAAACCTGAAATCCAGAATTGCAATCCACTGCCACAATGACATGGGCATGGCATCTGCCAATTCATTCATGGGTATACTGGCCGGGGCATCTGTTCTTGAGGCCTCAGCCCTGGGCATTGGAGAAAGAAACGGAATTGCCGACCTTGTTACCACAGCCAGACAGCTGAAAAAACAGGGAATGGATCTGGATGTTGACACTGACAACCTTAGTTTATTCAAAGACTATTATGATTATGTGGATGCCATTATCCTGGAGCAGACCGACAAAAGGCTGACCCAGTACACCACCCCTGTATTTGGGGATGCCGTCAAAACCCACGTGGCAGGCACCCATTCAGGGGGAGAATTCGGCACCACAAACCAGGAAAAATTCTATTTAAACGTCTTGTGCGGAAGGCATCTGGTTGAAAAATACCTGAACCTAAAAAATATCCATTTTGAAGAAAAGCATCTTTACAAAATCACGGAAAAAATAAAAACCCAAAGCATTACTTTGGGCAGACGGCTGAAAAGAGAAGAAATTAAAAGTATTGCTGAATCATTAATTTAATTTTATGCTTTACTGAATTTTTACTATAAAAAGGCAAACACCTATCATGGACAAAAATAAAACCATTACCCTGTTCATTCAATGCCTGGTGGACAGCCTGTACCCGGA
>JAOZST010000062.1:0-19581 GCA_029939535.1 Desulfobacteraceae bacterium
TATCAAACAAACCATGTGGCCCTTTCGTCATCACAAAAAAGATTTAAGTGTAGAGAACAGATACGTCTGAATAATTAATTTACAGAATCAGGCAGGACTCTGACAGCTCCCTGGTCTGCTGAACTTGCAAAACAGGCATAGGCCTTGAGAGATGTGGGGATATTACGAACCCTGTCTGGTGTATAGGATTTCAAACCTTTGGATTCCTCTATTCTGCGCCGTTCTGACAACACTTCCTCAGAAATATTCAGATTGATTTTCCTTTCTGGAATACTGATCTCAATTTCATCGCCATCCATGATCAAGGCAATGGCACCTCCGGAGGCAGCCTCCGGTGAAACATGACCGATTGAAAGTCCTGAAGTACCGCCGGAAAACCTGCCATCTGTAATCAATGCACATTTGGTTCCCAGGTGTATGGATTTAATATAGGAAGTGGGGTAAAGCATCTCCTGCATTCCAGGTCCGCCTTTAGGACCTTCATACCGTATGACAACAATATCACCGGGCTTAATTTTTCCCCCCAGGATACCTTCGCAGGCTGCATCCTGGGAATCAAAAACTCTGGCAGTCCCCTTGAAATTAAAAATAGATTCATCCACGCCGGCAGTTTTGACAACACTTCCATTTTCAGCAATATTCCCAAAAAGAACGACCAGTCCACCATCTTTGTGGTAGGCATTTTCAATACTCCGGATGCATCCGTTTTCCCTGTCCTTATCCAGTTCTTTAAAATTGGTATCCTGGGAACCCATGACAAGGTTTCGATAACCGCCGGGTGCTGCTGAATACTTGGACATGGCTTTTTCAGTAATTGTTTTGTTCATAATATCATATTCTGCGATAATTTCTTTTAAAGAGGGTGCATCAACTCTTTTTACAGAAGTGTCTAACATCCCGCCTCGATCCAGCTCTCCAAGTATGCCCATGATACCTCCTGCCCGGTTGACATCCTCCAGATGGTAATGGGAATTGGGGGACACTTTCACAAGGACAGGGACTTTTTTGGAAAGCATGTCAATGTCCTTCATGGTAAAGTTGACATGCCCGGACCGGGCAATGGCAAGGAGATGAAGGATAGTGTTGGTGGAACCTCCCATTGCAATGTCAAGTGACATGGCATTCATGAAAGCTGCCCGGGTGGCAATGGACCGGGGTAAAACCGAATCATCCCCTTTGCCATAGTATTGTTCCGCCATTTTAACAATAAGTCCGGCTCCATCCGTAAAAAGTTTTTTCCGTTGAACATGGGTTGCTACAATTGTCCCCTGTCCTGGCAGGCCAAGTCCTATGGCCTCAGTCAGACAATTCATTGAATTTGCTGTAAACATACCGGAACAGCTGCCGCAGGTAGGACAGGCAAATTGTTCAACCTCATCTAAAACCTCGTTGGAAACAGACTTATCCCCTGCCATGACCATGGCATCAATGAGATCATATGTTTTGTCTTTAATTTTACCTGCTTCCATGGGTCCCCCGGAAATAAACAGGGTGGGGATATTCAGCCGCATGGCAGCCATGAGCATACCGGGAACAATTTTATCGCAATTGGGAATGCAAACCAGGGCGTCTACCTGGTGTGCATTGCACATGTACTCTACACTGTCAGCTATAATTTCCCTTGAAGGCAGAGAATAGAGCATTCCATCATGACCCATGGCAATACCGTCATCTATGGCAATTGTATTAAATTCAGCAGCAAAATATCCCAGCGCCTCAATTTCTTTTTTAATGGACTGACCGATCTCATGTAGATGAACATGACCTGGAACCATCTGGGTAAACGAATTTGCAATGGCAATAATCGGTTTGCCAAAATGTTTTTCTTTCACTCCGTTGGCCCGCCATAAACTTCTGGCGCCTGCCATCAGACGGCCCTGGGTTGTTTTATTACTGCGCAGTGGTATTTCCATGGAAAACTCCTTTGATTCTTATGGATGTGTTATATCGGGCAAAATGATTATTTATACATGTTCACCAACAACTATAACCAGGCATTCGCTCTCTTCATCCCCTACATTCTGCCCTCTATGGGGAACTGTGGGATCGAAATGTATGGTATCTCCTTCCCTGAGATGTATTTTCTCCTTGCCATAAACAAATTGGACCTCACCCTTTAAAACCATGAAAAATTCTTCTCCGGGATGATCATAAAAAAGATCTGGTTCTTTTTTAATAACCGGATATTTGACAACAAAAGGATTAATAATATGGCTTGATTTCAACTGGGTCAGGGAATAGTAGACAAAACCCAGCTTCCTGCCGGCCCGGACAACCTGATACCTGTCCTTTTTATGGGTCACAGCAAATTTATTCTGATCATTATCAATATCTTCAAAAAAAATACCAATGGGCACTTCCAGACCCTGGGCAATCTTGGAAAGAGTTGCAATAGGGGGAGAAACCAAATTGTTCTCAACACGGGAAAGCAGGGCTTTTGAAAGCTTGGTCACCTCACCCAGTTGCGCCAGGGTCATCTCCTTGCTTTTTCTGATAAGTTTGATTTTATTGGCAATTTGTTTTTCGATCATAATCTTTCCCAGGAAAGCATAGGTATGTATCCCATAATTGTAATTAATATAATTTTAACCATTGAGTTTTCCGGCATCATACCACCATTTATCTTGATTCGAATAAAAACCAGGTCCAGGTATAAATATGCTGCAAAATAAGTAACGCGTCAAGCAATTTTTTGCACAACAGTAAACAATATCCTTTAGACATCTGACTGCATCATGACAATACCAGGTATTCCATAAAATTTAACTCTATTTAAAACGTCTTCTCCATATTTTCACTCTCTCTTTTCCAGCAATCGAACGATTAAATCGATTAATTTGATACCTTATCGTACAATTGATTTCGAATTAATATTGTATCTGCCCGGGTTGGTGCAAATGGATAATTACGCATTTCAGGACCCGGCCTGGAATTGGCAAAAGGACGATTACAGGCAACTTGCCCATCATAACCTTCACAGCCGCTGGTCCGGAAGGGCTGACCGGAATCGATCACCTGATCCAGTTTTTTCCCGGTAAGACCAAAACTGATAATCCTTTCATTTTGACTATACCCGAAATCTTCCCCACGGCTTAAATTTTGATCAATAATATAGCGAGCCAGTTGGATGCGGCGATAGTGGTCCATGGCTGGCATGGGATGGTTGCACATGCTGGAGTCCGGTTCTGGATAAAATGAAAACAGATGGGTCCACCCTCCCATGTCCTGAACCATTTGGATGATCTCTACCATCTGCTTTTCAGTCTCCCCCATTCCAACAACAAAATGGGAGCCGGCATTGCGTGCTCCGAAGATGTCAATAGCCTCTGACAGTCGTTTCACATAGGTGCCCCAGCTATGGGGTCCTCCCACTCCACTACCCCGATACTGATCAAATAAAGTAGGTGTGGCAAGATCAATGGCCACACCTATTTTATCAGCCCCGGCAGTTTTAAAAGCCTTTAAATCCTGTTTACTGACAATGGTTGGAGAAATTAACAAGGAGACTGGAATATCGAAACTGGATCGCAGCCGTCGACAAATGGTCAGGGTGTCACCAATAGAACGAATATTTGTAATCTGGGAAATACAGATCCTTTTGACACGTTTCCGCCTCTGGCCAATCCGTTTAATAATCTCATCCGTACCATAGGTGGGCCAGGCCACCCGGATAAAGCTCTTATCATGATATTTCCCAAATCGTTTGCTGGACAGGCCGCAATAGGCACAACGGGCTGCGCAGCCACCATTGTATGACAACAAAAGGTTGATGCAGTATAATTTTGCATTTCTGTAAAAAATACCCTGTTTAAAGCCAAGGGTCATGGCTGCTGCAAGACTCATGCGCAGGTATTCAGGGCTTTCCTGTCTCTTTTCTTGATCATATTCCATGGTAAGTCCTTATGATAATTGCCCTGTTACCAACCAGGTTCAAAAAACTCCCGAGTGACGGAGCAACAGGTTTTCTGATAATAAATCTCAAGACCATAACTTCTGGCCCGGGCAACAGCCTCATCCGATGGCAGGGCCATGCGGTTGATACCGGCATCTATGGCCAGACTTTCCAGGCGATAGTTTCCCCTCTGGCGGGCACATCCCAGACTGATAAGAGTGTTCGGCATTTTAATACGTGCCTGGACAATAAGATCGGCCACTTCTTCGGAGGAAGGAGAGACCACGTGCCGGACAGATGTACCGGGAATACTCATAAGAGAGACAATCACCAGTTGTTCCACCTCAAAGCCGGCTATCCTTTCAACTGCCTGTTTCTCTCCTTTCATGCAACCATAATTCAGTCCGCAGACAATATGGGGGATCATGGGCAATCCGGCATTTTGAAGGGCGACCATGGCTTCCTGGATGCGCCTTATCCCAAAAGGGACATGATACATCTTTTTAAAGGTCTCATCATCTCCAACCACATCAATAAGGGCCTGGTCCACACCAGCTTGTTTCAAATCAATGGCTTCCTGTTCATGGATCAACCCACTATGAATGGAAACAAAAAGATTTGTCTGCTGTTTGATCGCTTCAATGGCTGGAATAAATTTGGCCCAGGGCAGACATCCAGCCGAATCACATCCACCGCTGATGAGCACTCCATGATTTCCTTTGGCCGCCAGTTCCAGACATTGGTCAACCAATTTTTCAGGTGTGGACGTCCGGAGCATTGAGGCTAAAATTTTCCCCTGGCAATGATCACAATTAAGGGCGCATTCATTGCCGGTTATGGTAATAGCTGGATACCTGCCGGTTACTCCGTTGACCACGAACATTCCAGGCAGATAGAAAACTATTTTTTTACCAAAATTCTGCCAGGAGATATCCCTGGCTTTCTTCAGGCGTTCTTCAAACCCGGGCATAATATTCCCTGTAAGCAACCCAGCATTTTTTAACCAGGGTATCAAATGAACTCCAGCAGGCTTCCATCTGCTCCCGCCGGCAATACGCCCTGGCCAGACTCTCCCCAAGCAAGTCCTGCCAATCCCTGTCATAGGCCTTTAGAATAGTCATGTCATTGGCTGCCGCTGCAAAGGCAGCATATTTGCCAGCCAGCGTACCGCAGGTCACGGCAGAAAAAATACCAGCTCCCGTAATCGAATGGGTTTGACCGGCAGCATCTCCCACCAATAAGGTCTTACCATGTACGGCATTGCGTACCGGTTCAGCCGGTATCCAGCCGGCTGCATGGGCCATAGGTGCACCATATATTTTACTATCTGCTTTCAACCGCTGGATAAATCTACCCAGCAATTTTCCAAGGGAAGGCTGACCCAGGGTGGGTCGCAGCCCAGCCAGTCCCACATTGGCCACCTTTCCCTTGGGAAACAGCCAGCCATATCCAGCCACTATTTCAGGATCAAAATAAATTTCCGAGTATGTAAGGGGCTCAATCAAAGGCAGTGTCATCTGTACACCAGGCAGCAGATGATGGTTTTCAGCACCCACCCAGCGTCCTATTGTGGACAAAGGGCCATCAGCACCAATGATCACCTTGGGTCGAACCAGATATTCAGAACCATTCCGGGGAGATAGTACCATATATTCCTCATTGTTTCCGGCTATTGCCCGGGTTGCACAGCGCAATTCAGCTCCGGCTTTCCGGGCGGCAGCAACCAATGCCTGGTCAAACA
Source organism: Desulfobacteraceae bacterium (assembly GCA_029939535.1). Taxonomy (GTDB): domain Bacteria; phylum Desulfobacterota; class Desulfobacteria; order Desulfobacterales; family Desulfobacteraceae; genus NBML01. The sequence goes on from JAOZST010000062.1 coordinate 5,634, forward strand.
ATTCACGACTGATTATATACCCCGGGGCCCTTGTTTCTTTAACTGGCTGCCCAGGTACAAAAGTACGCATACCTTCTATTTTCTGAACTGCATAACAGTCTTTCAGTCCCAATTCTCCTTTGAGCATGGCCGGAATATATTCGGCACACTGAACTGGCAATCCCACCTGCCGTCGTCGTTCAACAAGCAGTACGCGGGCTCCTTGCCGTGCCGCTGCCAGAGCTGAGCTGGAACCTGCTGGCCCGGCACCAACAACCAGGACATCCCAATCACCGGATAGCATGGTCATTCCTTTTCCAGGGCAGAAATTTCCCCAGCTGTGTCCAGTATGGTCTGCAGCAATTCCAGATTTACTTCAGTCTGGCTGTCAAATTTCCCTGCATAGGCTTCTTTTGCCTGGTCAAGGTCGTAACAGGTGGTATTATCGATATCCAGGAGAATACCGGGAAGGTCTGATTTTTTAAAATCATCCAGGTGTTTGGCAAAAAAAGGCTGGCAGCAGCAACCAATATATGCACTGACACCTTTTGTTTTCATCTTCATCAATTCATCCCAAAGGTCTTCAAAGCTGACAATGCTGATGACCTTCATTTTTTTATTCCGCCCCATTGTCCATGCCGGTCCGATGGAACATCCTTCCTCTCCACATATCTTACACCCTTTTTTATACCGTAAATCACATTTAGTGAGTTTGGCACAATAGGGCAGCAGCAGCACTGATGGTTTCTTTTGGAGCACCTCTTCAAAGGATCCATTGGCAACGGAAATCAGGTTGCAATGTGCAAGTGGGATACCAAATTTTGAAATTTCAATCTTCTCAAGACAGAGATTCAGGGGCTTAACAAAATCCTCAAAAGGCAATCCCGGAATAAGGATACGGCCCTGATCAAAATATTTATGAATGATCCCATGCAAATGGTCACGATCAAGGGGAGCCCCCCTGAGTTCAGATTCCAAATCGTAAAGAGCACTACTGGGAAAGGAGAGAAAATCACCAGTAATATAAATATCCTTTAATCGCTTTTGGGGCAGGTTGACTACCAGGGTAAAGCGTACCATTCCGGTCAAAGCTTTATAGGAGGCTTGCACTGCCTCCCGTTTTTGAAAACGCGGTTTAACATTGTCGATCCACCCGGCAGATTGAAAATAAATTTGTTTCTCCTGGAACAACTCTTGCTCCTGGCTGGTTAATCCGCCCGGTTCAAGCTTTATATCCAGGCATTGCTCAAAGCCGAGCCTGATAGCCTCTTTAATTCTCGAAAGGGTTGGAACATGACCAAGTTCCCATTTCAGGCAGGTAACCCGATCTTTTACAGAATCAATTTCCTTGGCCTTAAGTTTTTCCACTGGAATTTTCAAGGCCCTGAGCATGGTATCCACGTCAAAATCCACCAGCATGGTACCTTGAAACATAAAAGCGCTGTCTGACTCGGTACCGCCTGTACCGGAAATCTTACGTCCCTTGACTTCGATATCATTGCGGGGCCTGAACTCAGCCTTGAGATTCAATAAAGCAAGGGCCACAGCCACTGGATCACACAGGGTTTTGAATAGATGCTCATTGGGGATGGTGGTATTAAAAAAGGATTTATCACAAAATACTTCCCAGCCCAATTGATTCTCATCAAAAAATATGGCCCCACCACCGGTAATGCGCCTGTTCACATCAATCTGGTTCACCCGGCAGTAATCCATCCGGATTTCCTCGTCAATGGCCTGGTGATAACCCACCAAAACTGCCCTTGGCGCAAACTGTAGAAACCGAATGGTGTTGGGGCTTTCTCCCTGGCCTTTAAGTTCCAGCAGGGTTTCATCCATGGCAATATTTTCAGCTGCTGTCATGGGTGGTGTATCTAATAGTCTCCAGGTCTGCCTAGAGTGTTCTACCATCAATCTTCCTTTTAAAAACGACTTCAACCGTTTAAATAAGAGCCCTTTGCACCAGTTGAGTAATATCCATAACCTCAATATTCATCTTATTTCTTCTGGCATAGGTGGTCATAGTGCGCACGCACTGCTGACAGGCCGTGACAACAGCCTGGGCTCCTGTCTCAAGCACCTCATCAATTTTTGCCTTTGCAATGTCGGAAGAGAGTCCTGCATCAATCATCTCCAGGTTACCACCTCCACCGCAACATAAACTATTCTCACGAATGTGGGCAAGCTCCACAAGTTTAACTCCGGGAATTGAATATAAAATCTGCCTCGGTGCACTGTATTCTCCGCTTCCCCGACCCAGGTCACAGGGATCATGATAGGTGATAGTCATGGGCAGGTTCTTAAAGGAAAGTCGTTTTGAGATCATTAATTCATTTATAAACTGCGTAACATGATAAATCTCAAATTCGTCTGGATAATGTTCTTGCCACATCTGATAACAGGAAGGACAGGAAAAAATCACCTTTTGAGCTCCTTTTGCCTGAACTGCCTTGATATTGTGATCAATAAGCTCCTGAACACGGTCTCCCAGGCCTGCACCCAGCATGGGAAACCCGCAGCACCATTCTTCTTCCCCCAGCAGGGTGAAATCCACCCCTGCCCCATGGAGGATTTCCACCACCGCCATGGGAATGGTCTGGGCCATGGGGAAGTAGGATGAAACACAACCGGTAAAATAGACTAGCTCTGCCTGGTCTTTGATATAGCCGTGATCCGGTATAAGCGGCATATCTTCCACCCATTCTGCACGCTCGTCGTTATCCTCATCAAAAACATTATGACTTTCAGCCACATTCCCGGCGATCATATCCACTTTTTGCGGATAAGCCTGACTATGAACCAGGTCCTGGCGCAGGGACAGCCACAGATCCTTCAGCCTGATACCGGACGGGCATACCTGTTGACACCTTCCGCAAAGAGTACATCGAAATACCGTATCACTGAATACTTTTAACTGGTCCCTGGTTGGTGGTTTTCTGTTGAAAAACTTTTGCAGAAAACCCGTGCGGGAACGTATGATCCTACGCAGTTCATTGATCCGATACAGGCCTGACAGCTTCCCATCTTCGGCAGCCAAAACCGCAGGGCACACATCCACGCAAAGTCTGCAGTCTGTACAGGCATCCATTTGCAGAATTTCCATCATGCTGTAGTCTGTCCGGGCCATTTTTTTACTCTTCTTTATATTTTTCAATATCAGCCAGAAGCCATTTTTCAATTGCTTCAATACCATGGATCAGGTTTTCCATCTCACCCATGTCGGCAGGTTTGATCTTGTACATCCAGCCTTCCCCATAGCAATCCTGGTTGATAAGCCCGGGATCAGCTTCAAGGGCCTCATTCCCCTCTAGAACCTCACCATTGACCGGGGCATAAACCTTGCCCAGCCATTTGCCCGATTCAACCTGGGCAAACTTTTTTCCGAATTTAAGTTTTTTTCCGGCAAAGGGTATTTTCACATAAACTATATCACCGGCCATCTTTTGGGCAAAATCATCCATGCCCATAACCAATATATCTCCCTCTATACGAACCCAATAATGATTTTTTTCATAGTGTAAATTCTCAGGCATTTGATATCCATGCATTTCCATATCCTTGCTCCTTTCATACTGGCAAACGGTTTACTTTTTCTTTTTGAAAATAGTCCTGTACCCGGAAATGGGGTTGTGAATCACATTGACAATAAGAACCATGGGGGCGGTAAAAATATGAACCATACGCGTAAAGGGGATCAGGGCAATAAAAGTACCTGTCAGAATTGCATGGACATACCAGAATACGCCGTATATATCTGTTAACCCGGTCATTCCTTTAAACAGCAGACTAATACCATATCCCACAAATGCCCATCCAGAACCTACTGGCCATCCAGTCATGGCAATTCGCAGCCCCTCCAGAACAAAACCCGCCAGAACAACCAGGGCAATTATTGCCGTCATCCCTGATCCCGGTTCAGGCAGTGAGACAAATTTTTCGTTCAATTCCTTTCTCTTAAAAACAATAACACTCAAAGACCCTGCAATAATCATTACACCCGTTACATCAAAGCAAAAAGCACCCAGGGCATAATTTTTATCCAACATGGCAACGGATATAAATCCACCCGGCCAGAACATGGAAAATAAAACTGCTGTCAACCCAAAAGCCAGACGGAAAAGAAACGGGAAAAAAATCAGGGCATGGATAATCCAGCGGACTCTGGACTGCTGAAAAAGTCGTTTCAGGAAAAACACCTCCATAAAAACCTTTCCCAACAGCCTGAAAAAATCCTTTGAAAAAAGGATGCCAGGTTTGAATCCAGCACCTCCACCGTTTTTTCTACCCGACCCGTGGGCTCCCCTGCCAATGGATCCAAAAAACCAGACAATACAAAGTCCGGCCGTGCCTGCTAAAAATACAAACAAGGAGACCATGGTGGTTTTGTCCCCCGCTGAAAAAGTCGCAACATGACAGGGCATGCACAGGACACTTTTGGCTGGAAGTATCATGGAAGATGCACCCAGTGCATTCCCCTGGAAATGGCAGTCTTTGCATTGTTCCTTTGTTCTGGGATATATTGCCTGATGGGGTGTCAATTCCATATTCGCTCGAAACATACCGTTGAAAATAATTTTCCCGGATTCAGGATCTATCCCCGGGATTCCCCCTTTCACATGACAGGCTTTGCAGGTAACCCGGCTATGAGCATCATGAAGAATCTTTTCACCATGGGGGGCATGACATTGACTGCAGTCAACAAGGGCAAAGTCAATCTGTTCATGGTCTTCCTTTTCTGCCTGACCATGGCATTCCAGGCACAAAATGCTTCCGTGGACAGATACTGCATGGTCTTCTGCCATTTCTTCATGGCATTCCATACATAGTTCTGAGGTATAGCCATCCATTACAAATACTGATAAAAAAAGAATACCCAGGACAATGGTTATTATTCCTGTAACAGATTTCACCATCTGGTATCCATCCTCAATGAATTTCGCGATTCCCGTACCCAGACGAAATTTTTTATAGTCTTCTCCCATTGAGAGAATTCAGACAACGGAATATCATACCCGAATCGCTTACAGAATTTTACGAGAAAACATTTCTTAACCGCTTCCAGGTCCACGGGACAACCCAGTTCTTTTTCCATGGAAGTCATGACCTCCTGGGAGTGACCGCAGGGAATGATCCATTGAAACGGATTCAAGTCCATGGCAACATTCAAAGCCACACCATGGGAGGTGATCCCTTTTTTAACGGCAATCCCAATACTGGTAATTTTTTTTCCTGCCACCCAGATACCGGGCTGATCATCCTTGAACATTGGCTTAAGACCATATTCCATCAACACATCGGCTACAGCCTTTAACAAAGTCTGAACATACCAGTGAAGATCTATTTCACAAAATTTAATTATGGGGTATGCAACCATTTGGCCAGGACCATGATAAGTTGCCCTGCCACCACGGTTTGTTTCAAATAAAGACAGGCCCATATTGTATAAACCAGCCTCAGAGATGCGAAGATCACCATGATCACCACTGCGGCCAATGGTTATCACCGGTGGATGCTCCACTAGAATCAATTGGTCAATACCCTTTGTGAGCAGGCGCTCCTTAATAAATTGCTTTTGAAGATCATGGGCCACACCATAATCTATCCGGCCCAAATCCTTCAGTTCTAAGGTTTTTCCTTTTTCTAACTTCATCAAATCTGTCACTAACGTTTTGGTAAATACAGGGCCCACCCCTGGGCATCCCTGGCAGCATCCACTACATTTTCTGAAAATGTCGGGTGTACCCGGATGCCGGCTGCCAGTTCGGCAATAGTATACTCAAACTGCATGGCCACCACGGCTTCACCGATCAATTCATTGGCATTTGGCCCCACGATGTGGACACCGAGGATCTTTCCATATTGGTCATCTGAAATCACCTTGACCGAACCTTTAATCTCATTTACCGCCATTGCAAGTCCATTAATACTATAGGGGAATTCTCCCACACTAATGTCCAGATCCTGGTCTTCCGCCTCCTCTTCGGTCAGCCCCACGGAAGCCACTTCCGGAAAGCTCCAGATGCCTCTTGGAACCAGATTAAAAGGAAATGGGTTGGACTGGCCCATAACATTTTCAGCGGCTTTAACAGCCATTGCAGAAGCCGCATGGCTCTGCATGGTGCGGCCAACAACATCGCCAATGGCATAAATCCCCCGGGCAGATGTCTGTAAGTATTTGTCGATCTGAACACTTTTGTCCCCATCAAGAAGTACACCGGCATTTTCAAGCCCAAGACCTGTGGTGTTTGGTATTCTGGGAGCACAAAGCACTTTTTCCACTTTCAGGATGGCATCTTTTGATCCAGACAGATGACAGACAAATTCATTGTTCTCAGGCTCTACAGATTCCAGGGTTTGACCAAGAAACAATGTTATGCCTTCCTCCCTTAGCACCTGGGCCATCCGCTGGCTTGAATCCTGATCCTCCTGGATCAAAATTCTGGAATTTTCCGTTGCAAGAGACACCTTGCTTCCAAAACGACAAAAAATCGTTGCCATTTCAACTTCCACTGGACCTGCGCCATAAATCAAAACAGATTGGGGAATTTCCTGTAGATCAAAGGCCTGATCTGTAGTAAGCAAAGCATTTTCCAATCCCGGAATATCCGGGATGTCCAGGCGGCTGCCAGTGGCAATGATATATTTTTCAGCCTGATAAACAATACCATTTACATCCAGTTCTCCGGGGCTCTTAAAAACGCCTCTGCCTTTGATCACTTCCACACCGTAATTTCCCAAAAGGGATTCCATACCCATGCGGATATCGCTGCTGACTCCATTTTTACGCTCTACAATGGTTTGGAAATCAATATCCTCAACTTTAGCTGTGATGCCGAAATCAGCGGCCCCTTGTATCCTTCTAAGGCTGTCAGCGGCCTGGAGCCATACTTTGATAGGAATACACCCCCGGTTGACACAGATCCCACCCAGGGTATCCTCCTCTACCAAAGCCACCCTTGCCTCCAATTGTGCAGATCTGATGGCTGCTGCATATCCTCCGGGACCGCCACCGATGATGATTACCTTGTACATAAATTACCTCGCTCCCATTAAATTTCTATTCATTTGTTACAACATCAAAAGAGGTTCTTCGATCATCCGGGTCAAGGTCTTCAGGAACATGGCCCCAGGCGCACCATCAATAATGCGGTGATCAAAGGTCAGGCTCAGGGAAATACGCGGGTCCACTATTACCTCACTATTTTTGACATAAGGCTTTTCCACGATCCTGCCCAGCCCCAGGATAGCGCTTTCCGGATAGTTAACAATGGGAGTAAAATGATCGACCCCCCAGGCACCCAGATTGCTTATGGTAAACGTACCGTTTTGAAGATCGTCCAGCAGCAGGGTTTTATTCTTTGCCTTATCCGCCAATTGGCTCAATTCACCTGCTATTGAAATGATAGATTTTGTATCAGCACTGCGAATCTTGGGAACTATCAGTCCCTGGCCCAGATCCATGGCCACCCCGATGTGAATCTGCTTCCAGACCTTAATCACCTCTCCATCCATTGATGCATTAATATTTGGATGCTGACGTAAGGCCATTGCTACAGCTTTGACTATTATGGCGTTGTAAGAAACCTTTACTTCGTCTGAATCAATAATTTTATTGACCTTTTTCCGAAAATTCTGCATCCCACTGGCAGATGCATCGGTTTGAAGAGTCAACTGTGCCTGGGTGCTCACACTCAGATGCATATTTCTGGCAATGACTTTCCGGACTCCTTGAATGGGAATTTCATCGGCCAGGGTCAGGTCCAGATTTGATTCAAAATCCTCCTGGACCTGGTCAGCCTTTTGGGGTTCCGTTTTCGGAGGGGCTGCCAATGCCTGAAGAATATCTGCTTCAACAATCCTTCCACCAGGTCCGGAGCCAGGAATCTCTGCCAGATCCAGGCCATGCTCTCCGGCCATTCGCCGGGCCAATGGCGAAGAGATAATTCGTTCTCCCGGTTTTAGTTTCAAAGCACCAGGGGTTCCCGGGGTTGTTTTTTCCCCTTTTTCTTCTGAACTTTTATCTTCCAAATGTTCGGCCAGGGTTCCAGCTTCTGCAGGATTCTCTTTCTGCAATTGTTCCAATTCTTTCTCATCTGCAGCCACATACCCAATGACCTGGGCAACCAGAACCGTGGTACCTTCAGCAACAACTGGATTGACAAGCCCATTGGAGGGAGCCACAATTTCAAAAGACACTTTATCAGTTTCTATAAGTGCCACGGTCTGTTCGGCTGCAACCGTCTGACCCGCTTGGAAAAACCACTTTACAAGCCTTGCTTCTTTCATGGTCAGTCCGAGTTTGGGGATGGTGATTTCTATGGCCATGCGTACTCCTAAATTTATTTATAAGTTACTGCTCGAACGGCTGCTACCACGTCGGATACCTTTGGGAGACAATAATCTTCCAAACCCGGCGAAAATGGAATCGGGACATCCCTGGCTGCTACTCGTTTTATGGGTGCATCCAGATAATCGAACAACTCGTCCTGTATTATAGCAGATAGTTCCCCTCCATATCCGCCTGTCAGGCAGGCTTCGTGTACTATAACAACCCTATGGGTTTTTCGAATTGATTGGGCCACAGTTTCCATATCAAGGGGGCTAAGAGTTCTCAAATCAACAATCTCGCTTTCGATATTCAGATCAACCAATACCTGGGCAGCCTCTTTGCAAAGATAATAACTGGACCCATAACACAAAAGGGTGACATCATTACCTTCCCGTTTGACAGCAGCCTGCCCCAAAGGGATAAGATAAGGTTCTTCAGGTACTGGACCCTGCCGTGCAAATAGCTGTTTGTGCTGAAAAAACATAACGGGATCATCGTCCCGGACAGCAGATTTAATCAATCCTTTTACATCTGCCGGTTCACTGGGAACCACCACTTTCAAACCAGGTGTGTGTACGAACCAGGCTTCCAGGGACTGAGAATGCTGGGCTGCCGCCCTTAATCCTGCACCATCAGGACACCATAACACCATTGGCACTTTCACCTGTCCACCGGACATATAACGAATTTTAGCGGTCTGGTTACAGATTTCATCCATACAACAGGTAACAAAATCGGAAAAATGCATATCAACTATGGGCCGCATACCGGTTAAGGCAGAACCTATACCCACTCCGGCAATGGCAGATTCACTGATAGGCGCATCAATGATTCTGCCGGGAAACTCTGTTGGAAGCCCCTTAAACTGCCCAAAAATACCTTCATGGGAGACCAGGTCTTCCCCAATGATAAACACACTTTCATCTCTGGCCATTTCTTCATGGAGAGCCTCGGCAAGTGCTGCAGAAGTGCTTATTATTCTTTCACTCATGATGGAGAGCCTCCTTTATATGAGTTTGCGAAGAGATCTTCCAATGCCTCTTTTGGTTCTGGAAATGGGCTATCCTTGGCAAAGGCGACGGCATCCCCAAGCTCTGCTTCCACATCCTTCCGGATTTTATCAAGGCTGCTTTTGTCTGATTTCTTATTTTTAATCAAATATTTAGAAAACAAATCTATGGGATCATTTTTCTTCTGCCATTTACCAACTTCTGCTTTGGTTCGATATTTTTGTGGATCACCTTCAAAATGGCCACGAATACGATAGGTTTTATTTTCAATAAAGGTAGGTCCTTCTCCTTTCCGCGCACGGTCAATTGCTTCCATGGCTGCATTCCTGACTGCAAGCAAATCGTTGCCGTCAACTAAAACCCCCGGCATATTGTAACCTGCTGCCCGGATGCTGAGATCCTGCACAGATCCGGTAGAGGTTTGGGGTGTGGTTGAAGCCCATTGGTTGTTTTCGACTACAAATATAATCGGCAGTTTCCATACAGAAGCCATATTCATCACCTCGTGAACCGGTCCGCGATTGGAGGCACCGTCACCAAAAAAACATACTGCAACCTGGTCTGTTTTCCGCATTTTTATGGAAAATCCAGCACCAGCCGTTATGGGTAATCCCCCTGCCACAACCCCATTTGCACCCAAAATTCCTATAGAAAAATCAGCTATGTGCATGGACCCGCCCTTGCCTTTGCAAAAACCAGTTTTTTTCCCCAGCAATTCAGCTACCATCTTCTTTAGATCAGCTCCTTTGGCAATCATATGGCCATGACCGCGATGGGTAGTGGTCACATAATCATCCGGCCGAAGACAGGAACAAACACCCACACTGCTTGCTTCCTGACCAATGGATAAATGAATAAACCCCGGTATTTCTCCGGCTGCAAAATATTCCTGGGCCATGGTCTCGAACTGGCGAATGGTGACCATACACTGGAAAAGCTCCAACAATTTTCTGGCATCTTCAGCCATGCCTTCCTCCTCTTTTTTTTTGATAAACTCCTGGCTTTTAAATTTGTTCTCTTTGTTTATGACCTGGCAGGTCCATCTGCATTATGGTGTATAGAGCCCTGCTTTTACTGGTAGGTATAAGGATAAAATCGGTAGCAGGGAAAGGATAATCAAAATGATAATATCCATTATCACATAGGGAATAGCCTCCTTGGCAACAGAATCAATATCCCCTTTTATCAGGTTGGCTGCAGTAAACAGGTTGACCCCCACCGGTGGAGTTGCCTGGCCTATGGCCATGGCTGAAATAAAGATAACACCATACCACAGAGGATCTATGTGAAAGGCAATCAGAACCGGAATAAGGATGGGCATGATTAGATAAGAAATGGAGATGGCATCCAATATCATTCCCAGACCCAGAAGCAGAAAATTAACCAGAATAATCATGACAACAGCATTGGGGGATATCTGAATAATCGCATTGGCAGTTTTATCTATGACATCAATAACCGATGCTGCCCATGAAAACATCCCTGCAAACACCACGATGAACATGATAACAGAACTTGTGACGCTGGCATCCACAAGGATTTCAACAAGATCCCGCCAGGAAATAGACCTGTAAATAAAAACAGCTACAAAAAGACTGTAAAAAACAGCTACAACAGCAGCCTCAGTAGGCGTAAATATGCCTGCATAGATCCCTCCCAGGATAATTACAGGTGTAAGAATCGCCCATATGGATTTTTTCAACGCAATGAGGATTTCTTTGAAAGACCCTCTTTTTTCCAAGCCCTTATAACCTCGCTTCCTTGAGATGAGGTATGCTACCAGAAGGGTGCCGGCACCTGTCAAAAGGCCGGGAACAACCCCTGCCACAAAGAGGGCACTCACGGAAACACCTGTAATATTTCCATAAATAATAAAGGCAATACTGGGTGGAATAATAATGGAAAGATCAGATGCATTTGCAATGGTTGCACCGGCAAAACTTTTATCATATCCATGCTTTACCATGGGTGCAAGAAGGATTAGACCAACGGCAGCTGTTGTTGCAGGCCCGGATCCTGAGAGAGCACCCCAGAACATACAGGTTAAAACAGCCACCATTGCCAGGCCCCCAACCGATTTTCCCACCAGGAGCTCAAAAAATTCAGCAATGGTGGCTGCAAGTTTTGCTCTTTCGAGGATGACACCGGCCAGAACAAAAAAGGGGATTGCCAGTAAAGGAAATGATGCAATCCCCGTGGAAAAATTAATTCCAACCATCGCTATTCCGAGATCAAAAAAGTAGATAGTGGCAACTGCAGCAATACCAAGAGAAGTCCCGATGGGGACTCCCACAGCCATAAGCACAAGAAAGGACAGCGCAATAACAGCAAACTCCATTACCTGCCTCCCTCCACTTTAAGTCCGTCTAATTTAGATGCAGCATCCCTGTATATTCCAACAAATACAAATACAGACAGAATCGGAACACCAATATAATATATCCATACGGGGATTTCCAGGGATGCTGACTTTGCCTGGAACAAAGTCAGTTCATCATAGATCGCCTGAATAACATAGATGTCTACTATTAAAAATAGGATAGCACTGAGTCCTGAACTGATAAGGATAGCCAGTTTTTTAATTTTTCTTGGAAAAATCTTATACAGCGTAACCATACCCATTTGTCCGCCACGTTCAAAGGCAATCCCTGAACCAACTACAGTGAGCCAGACAAATAAATTAATCGTAATTTCTTCTGTTGCTCCAAAAGAAAAATGGAAAAGATAGCGGCTTAAAACATTAATAAAAGCAATGGATGCCATTGTAAAGAGCAAAATGGCTGCTATCCAGTGATCCACTCTGATGCGCTGGTTTGTCTGACTCATTGAATTCCTCCGAAACAGTCCGAAATTTAAGATTCACAACCCATAGCAGCCGAGTTTGAATGGACTACTATGAGTTGTGGATCCAATGCATTCTATTTTCCCATATCAGCAATGGCTTTTTTATAAATACCTTCTCCAATTTTCGGTATCCATTTTTTATAAAGCGACTTGGTCGCATCGGCAAAGGCCTTTTTTTCAGCATCTGTAAGGTTTGTGACTACCATGCCTTTGCTTTCCGCAAATTTAACGGGATCAGGAATTTTAATTTCATAATTAAATTCATTTTTCAGAATATTAAGGGATTTATCTCCGTCAAGCCCGGCACGGTTAAGAGCCTTCTCAAATCGTGCAGATTCCACGGCAGATTCTCTGATTGCCGTTTGGATATCCTCTGGAAAGGCTTTAAACTGTTTTTTATTCCAGTATATAATAACCGGATCCACAAGGTAATTCCAGCGGGTAATGTATTTATGATATTGATAAATCTGTACTGTAATTGCAACGCCGGGAAGGGGATTTTCCTGGCCGTCCACAACACCCTGCTGAAATCCGGTCACAGCATCACCCCAGTTCATATTCACCGGGTCAGCACCTAGTTGCCTGAAGATATCCATAAAAATTGGACTTCCTACGACGCGAATTTTCATTCCTTTCAAGTCATCAGGAGTACGAATAGGCTTTTTGTTGTTCGTTACCTGACGGAATCCGTTTTCTGCCCAGCCAAGGCCGATAAGGCCTTTCTTTTCCATTGCCGCAAAGATTTCTTTTCCGGTCTCACCATATTCCATTTTGTCAAGGTTCTCAAAATTATTAATGAAAAACGGAAGAGAAAAAATATTCATTTCAGGAATGACAGAAGCTGAATTAATCGTCGATTCATAGGCCAGATCAATTACTCCCTTTGCGACCATCTGGGGCGATTTTAACTGGGCACCCTTCATAAGTGCACTGCCATAATATGGCTTGATATTAATCTCACCATTTGTCTTCTCTTTTACAAGCTCAGCAAATTTAATGGCTCCCATTCCCCAGTAAAATTGGGGACCTACATTGAGAGTCATTTTATACTCTTTTTTGTAATTTCCTGCATTGACAGGCATTGCAAACATCAGCGTCATTAAAGCGGACACTGCCAGAATCAGGCTTTTTTTTAAAAATTTACCCGGTGTACCCATTTTGTACCCCCCATTGTTAAAGATAAAAATAATTTTGATCATACGGCTTTTAGCGTTTAGACAGCCGATCAAGCTGATCCGACTATAGATCAGAGTGTAAGATATAGATATGCATAGAATGAAAAAAGTAGCATGTCAAGCAATTTTTTTGCATAACAATAAACTTAATTTTCTATCAATGCCTGTTACCAAAGCCTGTTACCAAACAGCTTGCTTTAACTTAAAAACAAGGCTATTGATTAATGATTTTGATCCTGTTTCTATCTTGTTTTTAATTTTTATAAAGTCTGGTCTGGGGCTGAAGTTTTCCTGCTCTGATCACCGCGAAAAAACATTGATCACAGGATCAAAATTCTTTTCAATCTCCTGTTTGTCCCCATGAATTGAAACAGGATCTACATTTGCTTAAACAGATATTCATAGGATCTGCTGACGGCAATGGTGTGGTCTATCCGGTCAAACCCAATGATCATTTGGTTGGTAAAAGATCTCTTGACGGCCTGTATTCTCTCAATATTAACAATGGCATTTCGATGGACCCGCCAGAAGTACTTTGGGTCAAGGTCTTTTTCAAGATCTTTAATAGAGGTTATGGAAATCGGCACTCCCCTAACCAATATGTTTTATAC
>JAOZST010000063.1:0-19460 GCA_029939535.1 Desulfobacteraceae bacterium
CCTTTTCGTTTTTCAATATCTTCTGTGGTTTCAATGCCCTTGGATGAAAATCCGTCAATTATCCCAAGGATTCCCCGTCCCTGTTCGGTCTGGGCAATTATGACCTCAACTGGATTTGCAGTTGCACAATGGATTCTGGCCACTTCCGGTACATTTTTAATGGTGTTCAGTATGTTAATGGGGAACATGTCTTTCATGAATATAATAAAGGAATGCCCGGCTGAAAGCTCAAATGCATTCTTTTTAGCAAGTTCGATCATTTCTTCATCTGTTCCGCTGTACCTGACAAGGCACTCCATGGATGCCTCGCAAAAGGCCACACCAAACTTTGCATCGGGCACGGTGCAGACGACTGCCTCATAGATATCTTCAACAGTTTTGATAAAATGGGAATGTCCAAGGATGAAATTCAGCTCATTTGGATTTTCAATGGTAATTGTTTTAAGCTCCATGTTTACCTCCAGATTTTTTTATGATTTGATTTTATTGTTTAAATGGTCTGTCATGATCTTTGGAAAAATATTTTTTTACATCACTGATAATCCTGTCAATATGTTTAACCATTGATTTACCAGCAGCATCAGGGTCACCTTGAAAAAAAAACTTGAGAATATCCTCATGATCAGTAACTGCTGTTGAATATTTTTTTCTGATATAGGAAAATTCCAGATAGGCTTGACTCTGGGTCATAATTAAATTTACCATTTGACCAAGAATTTTGTTCCCTGATATTTTACCCAGTAAACTGTGAAATTCCAACTCATGAAGTTTTCTACCGATGGTTGCCTGGGAAATGTTTAAATTCAGAGCCAGGGAACTGGCACCAGCAGGTTTATTTTTTTTTATAATGCAATTCAGAAGCTCATATTCAAAATTGTTTTCCAATTGAGGCATAAACCTGCAATCTCCTAAATTAATGTCTCACCTTTTACTCAACAGGGACTTGAGCCAGCCCAAAAAGCTTTTGTTTTCTGTTTTGGTATTGGAAGTTGTTTATAAAATAAAATCAACCTACAATAATTTTTCGTGCAAATCAAATTGATTTCCAAGCCTATCTCCGCACCCAACGATAATTGGAATTGATAAAAAACAAAAATCATGTCATTTTCCAGTTAATGACAACTCCATTTACCCAGAAAATTTTGCAGGTAATAAAAAAAATCCCCAAGGGAAAAGTAATTTCCTATGGCAGGGTGGCTTTCCTTGCCGGCAATCCAGGAGGAAGCCGTCAGGTCTCCAGGATACTCCATTCCATGTCTTCTAAACATGACCTGCCCTGGCACAGGGTGGTTAATGTAAAAGGAAAAATATCACTGCCCCGGGGGCGTGGGTATGAGCTTCAAAAAGCATTGCTTGAATCCGAAGGGGTTTGTTTTTCAAAGGTTGATACCATTGATTTCGCCATTTACCTCTGGGATTATTCCAGAAAATGATGGGAACATGAAAAGTTTAAAGGATTGCATTTCACCCATTTTTTTTCATTGCTTTTTTTCATTGCCTTTTCCCATTGCCATTGCTAATTCCTGCATTTTAGGTCCGCCTTTTTTCCACATTCGGCATGAATCAATGAGGAACTGCTTTTCTTTAACCTCATCCAGGGATGCAGGTATTGGGGTTTCTTCAGATCTTTTCTGGGTGAGCCACCCATGAACAATCTCCTGGCCCATGGCCTTGACAAGACCGCAAAGATGGGTGCATCCCCTGTTGCCCCCCATTATCTTTTGAATCTGGCTTGAAAATCCAGATTCAATTTTAACGCCTTCCAGCAGAGCAACCCTGTCCAGGGTTTCCCGGCATTCTGGCATGGGCACGGTGACCATGTGAGCCTCAGCCTTGATAATTGTCAGGGGATTGGAATTGATTAAAAAGGTTACAGACATGTTATGAATCGTTCCAGGATTTTTCAACTTTCCTGTAATATCAAATATGGGAATATATCGTTTATCCTTTAATTTACCATGGACCAGGACCTGTGAGTCTGTGTGGGGATAAGTAGAAAGACAGATATCCCTTGTGTGAATCTGTTGTCGGATCATGATCATATTTTCAAGCGGTGTATATTCAGGCATGGAAAGACCCCTTTGCAGTTGTTTGGTTTACCAGCCGGTCAAAGCCCTGGAAACTGAAAAAAAATGGAGACCATGGTGCTACCGTTACAGGGGAGCTCTTTCTTTTGGCTGCATTTTTCAATGCTACCGGGACAGATATCTGAATCTTTGGGAAGATGCTCGCATCGTCTGGATATCATTTTGATTTTAAAATTGTATCGTTCGGAAAATATTCTCATGCGTAAAAGATCTGCTCCCTTGCCTCCTGCACCGAAGTCAAAGGGCCTTTTGGAAGAGTAATCCATGGTGGCCTGGGGAGTGAAAAAACCTTCAAAAATTCTTTTTTGAGCTTCCTGGGTCAGGCCGACACCCTGATCCTGAACAATGAACTCCACGCCTTTTCCCCTGTCATGGACCACTATTTCGATTTTTCTCCCATCAGGTGTATTTTCAATTGCATTACGGATCAGTCCGTCAACGATTTTTTCCAGGGGATCCAGGGGCATTTCAATGGGAGTGGATGATCTTAACCGGAGACTTGTTTTCACGTCCCTGTGGGCAAAAAAAGGACAAAGCTTATCAAACCTGTCCTGGACAAACTGGTTCAAGTATATCTTTTTTATGACAAGGTCCCTTGAAGAGAATATATCATCCAGTTTTTCCCTTACCCTGGATATCACCTCTTTTTCTCCTATTTCCTCTGCAATCAATGCTTCAATGGTGTCTTCACACTGGTCAAAGATAAGGGAAAAAATATTTTTGTGTACAAAAGATTTTTTTTCAACAATATCATAAACTTCGTCTTCTATGCCAATGATCCGGTCAAGGTTCCGTTTAATCCTTTCCAGGGTTTTTTTCCAGTTTTTCTCAGGTAGAAAGGCAAGCTTCCTGGACAGGATTTTAAAGGAGCTAAGCAGTATGGCAACTGGTGTTTTTAATTCATGGGAAAGGTGACTTATCATTTTGTCTTTGGCAACATTGAGACCTTTGAGCTCTTCATTGGCTTTTCTCAATTTCTCTGAAACACCTGCATTCTCAATGGAAAGTGCTATGGTTGCGGCTATGGTATTCAGTATTTCAAGGTCGGTTTTATCAAATTCATCCTGTCTCTTATTATCCGCTGTTATCACTCCCAGGATGCGGTCTTTGGTTCGTAATGGGACCACCAGAACGTTCCTGACCTTGTATCCTATTTTTGCATCCCTGTTCTGGTGAAGGGTCTGATTATCAGGCAGTGAAGCCATCATAATTGGATTACCGGTTTTAATCACTTCACCAGCCAGAAGTTCATCCACAGGGAAACGGATTTTTTTAATACGTTCCTCGGTGCTGGGATCATCATGGACTACACTTAAAAAATAAAATTCTTTTTGATTTTCATCAAGCAGCATAACATTGGCACCCTCGGCATCCAGCAACTCCTTAATTTCCATGTTTACGTAGTGCAGAAGTTTGTGCAGCTCAGGGTATTTAGGCAAAGCCTGGCTGATGCGGTTCATGGCACTGCGGTTCCTGTTGATCCGCTTTTCCATGGTTACATCCCTGAGAACAATTATCATTCCGGCAGCATTATTATTTTTATCTCTTTCAATACCTACCCGCATGATGACATCCAGGGTTTTTCCATCCTTTGTCAATCGTTTGGAATCTAGTCTCAAGACATTTTTTTGGGGAGGTAAACCATTAATTTTCCGGGAAAGTTCATTCTTCAGTGAATCTGGAATACATTGTCTGCCTTTTTTCCCTTTCATCTCTTCAAGTGTCCAGCCAAAGGTGCTTGTAAATGCAGGGTTGAGATAGGTAACCAGGCCCATTGCATCCCTTACCAGGACCGGGTAGGGAAGAAATTTTAAAAATCGTTTATGATTTTTTCTCGCTATCCGCTCTTTGTTCTCCATTGAAAGTCTAAGATCTGATTGTTTTTCAAGAATTTTGATCTGCTCTTCCAATTCTTCATAGCTGGGTTTTTCCGCCATAGATACCTTCAAATGTGTAAGTTTGCCAGTTTTGGGTCATAATTATAATTGGTGGGCCTGCTTCTCAAATGGATACAGACAGAACGATCATCGAGAATAATATCATATGGGCATATAAAATTATAGATTTATATTTCCAGCTAAAATTTAATATTTTGTACTAGCCTGAAATATTGATATGGTTTATTTGGCAGGGTAAATTTTAGATATGAAATTTTACAAATGTTTGAATTTTTTGCAATGGCATGAACCTATGTTGCAACCTGGCATCACATGCCCCTGGTCAATGGTCTGACTGCTTGCAAAACTGTCAATAAAATCCAGGGCATTTCCTGTAACAAAGGAGATAAGCTTGATATTGTTTTTAACTATAAAGTCTGCTGGTTTTGTAGAAATGGCACCGCAAATCAATGTTGTAATCTCATTTTTATTGAGAATTTTAATCAGGTCCTGGTGAGACTGGGGGTCAAAAGAGATATAATTTTTTTTAGAAATTGTTTTGTTTTTAATTCTGGTAACCAAAAGGGTGTGGGCCGCATCAAAAACCGGTGAAATCCTGTTTCCCCAGATGGTAATGGCTATCTTCACTAGTACTCTCCCCCTAATTCTTTTTTTTGCTAAAATTTAATAACTATATTTAATCTGCAAGGCTTGTGCCTGATTTAAAAAAACATTATTTTTTTTAAAAAATCTTATAAAACAGGATGTTATGAAAAAGTTTTCAAAAAAAAGAAAGCAGTATCAGCTGGAAAGTCGCATAACTAAGACTGATTATGGTTGATGGGTTGCAACCTGCATCTATTATAATTTTATTCCAAGTTTTTTGATCCTGCGGAAAAGAGTGCTTTTATGAATTCCAAGGTCCCTGGCAGTAGCATTTCTATTATAATTATTACGTGCCAGAGCATCAGAAATTAATTTTATCTGGGCCGATTTTACCGGGTCCTGATTTTCTTCAACACCTTTATCATACGTAAGGGAAATAAAACCTGGCAGATGGCGGGGTTTTATATATCCTTCCGAGCAGAGTACAAAGGCATGTTCAATAATATTTTCCAACTCCCGGATGTTACCTGGGAATTCATGGCCCATAAAGGCATTAAGAACTTTTTTATCAATCCCCTGGATAAATTTTCCCTGGCGCAAATTCATTTTTGCAATAAATTTTTCAACCAGCAAAGGAATGTCTTCCATTCTCTGACGAAGGGGTGGTAAAATTATACGAATCACATTGATTCTGTAATAAAGGTCTTGTCTGAATTTATTTTTTTTTACAAGACCGGAAAGATCCCTGTTTGTAGCTGCAATGATCCTGACATTGGTCTTTTCTTTGGTTATCCCTCCCAAAGGAGTGTATTCATATTCCTGGAGAACCCTCAGCAGACTGACCTGGAATGCAGGGCTGGTATCTCCGATCTCATCAAGAAAAATCGTTCCCCCATCGGCAAGACCAAATTGTCCCGGTTTATCTTTCACCGCATTGGTGAATGCTCCTTTTTTATAACCAAACAATTCCGATTCCAGCAGAGTATCGGGCAGAGAACCGCAGTTGATTGCAATAAAAGGTTTGTCCTTCCTGGGACTTGTATTGTGTATGGCCAATGCCATTAACTCTTTTCCCGTGCCGGTTTCTCCTTCGATAAGTACGGAGGAATCACTTTCAGAGATCTGGGGAAGGATTTTGAAAATATTTTTCATTATACTGGAGTTACTGACAATGTCTTCAACTTTAAAATTGCTGGCAAGCTCTTTTCTTAATTCTTCCACCAGAGAATGGTCTCGAAAGGATTCAACCCCTCCGATTATATCTCCTTTTTCATCAATTAAAAGGGAAGTTGAGGCGGTGATGGGGATCTTTTTTTTGTCGCTGTTAATGATATAGGCGGATGTGCTTATAAAGGGTTTCCCCTGGTCCATGGTTTTTTTCAAAGCACAGTTTTCTTCGCACATATTGGATCTGAAAACTTCCCAGCAATGCCTGCCAATGGCCTGTTTACGGGAAATACCTGTAATCTCTTCTGCAGCCCGGTTAAAGGAAGTAATTTTCCAATTATAATCTATGGTAAAAACACCGTCTGATATACAATTTAAAATTGTTTTTGTAATATCTTTTTCAAGGGAGTCAAATTTTTTATTTTTTTTGTTCATAAGATTCTGTATCCATATTTTTTTGCATTTTACCACAACAATTGTAAATACATCAAGAACCTATAAAGGTGACCATAGAACCATGCGTGGTTTTGTCTATATAGTGAAACTGAGTTTAAATCAAGGACAAGTCAAAACTGGAAAGACAAGGACCAGAGCAATAAAAACAGACCAGGCCATTTTATAGTTATAAAATGGCCTGGTCCTTACTAACAATTGACCTTATTAAAAATTAAATTGGTTGGAGTTCCTTAAAAATACTCAGGGCTCCATCGCATTTTTTCAACCAGGGTATTAAGTCTTTCCACATCATTGTTGTGTTTGAATCTGGAAAAGGCACAATCATCCTGGGTAACTTTGGCTTTAATGGCTTCAGCTCCAACCCGTCTGGCCACTTCCAGGGAAATCAGGTTTAATTGATCCAGGGGTGGAAAAAGAATGCCATTTTCAAGGTCTTCTTCACTGACAGATTCTGCCAGGGCATGGGCTGCTGCGGAAAAGAATACCGGCAATACCTTTGTGGCACCCGAGGCTATAATTCCCAGGCCAACCCCGGGAAATATAAAAGCATTGTTCATCTGGCCGATTCTATAGGCTTTGTCATTGTGGACAACAGGATCAAAGGGAGATCCGGTTGCCACAAGGGCTTTACAATTGGTCCATTCATAAATATCACTGGGAATGGCTTCCGCCTTGGTGGTGGGGTTGCTCAGGGGAAGGATAACCGGCTGGCCTGTGTTTGCAGCCACAGCATCCACGACTTCTTTTGTAAAGCAGCCAGGCTGGCCTGATGTGCCTATGAGAACTGTGACTTTTTCATTTATAACAACATTTAACAGTGTATTGTCTTCCGGTGTTTTAAGCCATGGCATGGTCTTGGTATCTTTAGCAAATTTTTCTTTATAGGGTTCCAGGTCCCGGTCAGAGGTTACAACTCCCCTGGAATCCAGGGTAAAAATTTTTGAAATGGCCTCGTCTTTGCCCATTCCCTGTTCCATAAGTTCGGTCTGGATCTGCTCTGCAATACCTATTCCACCTGCTCCGGCACCATGAACCAGATAGACCTGTTCTGTCATTTTTTCTTTTTTAATCTTCATGGCGGCAATAACACCTGCCAGGGCAACAGATCCTGTTCCCTGGATATCATCATTAAATGAGATAACCTCATCAAGATATTTATCCCGGAGAGTAAAGGCAATTTGTTTAGAAAAATCTTCCCACTGGCAAAGGGCTTTGGGGAATATTTTTTTAAAGGCTTTGACAAATTTTTCAACAAATTCAAAGTATTCATCACCTGTCAACCTTTTATGCCGCCAGCCAAGATATCCTGGATCATTAAGCAGTTCTTCATTGTCTGTTCCCACATCCAGGGAAATGGGCAGGCAGTGCCAGGGGGCAATACCTGCTCCCTGGGTATAGAGCATGAGCTTGCCAAGGCAGATGGGAATTCCACCGGCACCCTGGTCGCCGATTCCAAGAATACCCTGGTTATCGGTCACAACTGCCACACGGATATCCTTGTCCGTGTAATTTCTTAAAATATATTCAGCATAGTCAATGTTGTCGGGAAAAAAATGTATTCCATTGGCTTTTCTGAACATGGATGAGTATTTCTGGCAGGCAAGGCCCACAGTAGGGGTATAGATAATTGGGAGAAATTTAGTAACATCGCTGGCTATAACTGCATGGGCAAGCACCACATTTCTGTCATAAAGGCTTCTGATAAAGATAAATTTCTCAATATCACTTTCTTTTGCATCAATGGTAGCCAGGCTTGATTGTACCTGGTCATCAAGGGTTTTAACCCGAGGAGGCAGATATCCGCTTAGTTTGAGTTTGATTCTTTCATCAATTGTAAAGGATGTACCTTTATTGATATTGTTAAAGCGTAGAATATCAAAACCCCTTAAATTTATTGAAATCCCAATGGTGTCTCCATACTCGCCGTACTCAAAGTCATATTGATTAATTTCCATGATTGAAAAAATTCCTTTAATATTAAAATAATGTTAAAAACATATAAAATATAACAATCTCTATCTTATCATAAAGTAATAAAAATGTTAAAAAAATAATGGACTCATCCTTTTATCATATTTCTGAGAACATATTGTAAAATACCTTTATTTTTAATGTAATCCATCTCTATATTTGTGTTGAGCTTTACAATAACTTGAAAAATATGTTCTTGATTACCCTTACTAGCCTTGACATTTAAAAGGCTGTTGGGCTGAATATCCTTTATCCCTGAAATTTCAAAGGTTTCATCTCCCTCAAGGTTTAGACTTTCAAAGGAATCGTCTTTTTTGAAAACCAGAGGCAAAACCCCCATGCCCACCAGGTTAGACCGATGGATTCTTTCAAAGGATTCGGCAATTACGGCTTTTACTCCCAAAAGGCAGGTGCCTTTGGCTGCCCAGTCCCTGGAAGATCCTGTGCCATATTCTTTGCCTCCAAAAACCAGGAGGTCCATTTTCTGGGCCTGATATTTCTCAGCAATATCAAACACATATCCCTGTTCCTTCTCAGGAAATTTCATGGTAAGGCCGCCTGTTTCTTTTACAAGGGCATTTTTGATCCTGATGTTGGCAAATGTGCCCCGCATCATTACCTCATGGTTTCCCCGCCTGGATCCGTAGGAATTAAATTCCCAGGGTTTTATATTGCTGTCAATCAGGTATCTGCCTGCTGGATAACCCACGGGAATCGCTCCGGCAGGGGAAATGTGATCCGTGGTAACAGTGTCTCCAAGGACCAATAAAGCCTTTGCATTTTTAATATCTTCCAGTTCCCTGATATCCGGGGAAAAATTTTTGAAAAAGGGAGGTTTACGGATATAAGTTGAATCTTCATCAAAATTGAATGTTGTACTTTCTGTAACATCAAGTTCCTGCCAGAGGGTGTCGCCTTTAAAAATATTGGCATATTGATCTTTGAAGAAACGCTTCTGTACATAGGCTTCCACAAATTGATTCACCTCCTGGGGATCAGGCCAGATGTCTTTCATGAAAATTGGATTGTTGTCAGGAGAAAATCCAAGGGGTTCTTTAAGAAGATCAATGTCAATTCTGCCGGCAATGGCATAAATAACCACAAGTATGGGTGACATGAGGAAGTTGCCTTTAACTTCCTGATGAATTCTTGCTTCAAAGTTTCTATTTCCCGACAATACAGATATGGCATCCAGTTCCTTGGATTTAATGGCCTCTTCAATATAAGGATCCAAAGGGCCGCTGTTTCCAATACAGGTCATGCAGCCGAATCCAGTGTTGTTAAAACCAAGGGTTTCAAAGTATTCCATCAGCCCGGATCCATTCAAATAATCCAGGACAACCCTGGAGCCGGGAGAGAGGGAGGTCTTGACGTACCAGGGTATGGAAAGACCTTTTTCAACAGCTTTCTTTGCCACAAGTCCGGCACCAATCATGGTATAGGGATTTGAGGTGTTTGTGCAGGAAGTGATTGCGGCAATGACAATACTGCCGTTGGTCAATGCCGGTTCCTGGTTCTCCCGATTCTTCTTGTTTTCCTTGTTTTCCTGATTTATCTGGATGTCTTTACGAATGCCAAGATCATATATTGCCAGGGTTTTTTCTTTTACTCTGGACAGGGGAATCCTGTCCTGGGGCCTTGTGGGGCCAGCTATGGAGGTTTCCATGACAGACAGGTCCACATCAATGATTTTAGAAAATACAAGTTCCCGGTCATGGGTGTTGAATAAACCGCAGGTTTTGCAATAGGCTTCCACCAGTGCTGCTGTATCAGATCTGTTGGTTTTGGTAAGATAGTCAAGGGTCTGGGTATCAACCGGAAAAAAACCTGATGTTGCACCATATTCCGGGGACATGTTGGAAATGGTGGCCCTGTCAGTAAGGGTGAGGTTCTTAAGGCCCGGACCTGTATACTCAACAATTTTTTCAACCACATTTTCTTTCCTTAATATGCTGGTCACATAAAGGGCAATATCTGTGGATGTAATCTGTTTTTTGGGTTTGCCAATAAAGTTAACACCAATGATTTCGGGCAGGTTCATATAATAGGGCTGTCCAAGCATCACCGCTTCTGCCTCTATACCGCCAACGCCCCAGCCAAGAACCCCCAGGGCATTTATCATGGTGGTATGGGAATCCGTACCCACCAGAGTATCGGGAAAAGCAAGAATCCCCTCTGGGGTTTCACGGATAGCCACAACAGTTGCCAGGTATTCAAGGTTGATCTGATGGCAGATACCGGATTCAGGTGGCACTACCCTGAAGTTATCAAAATTTTTCTGGGCCCATTTCAACAATTTATAACGTTCTGCATTTCTTTCATATTCTTTTTTAGCATTAAGAACAAAAGAATTTTTTTCCTTAAAATGGTCCACCTGAATGGAATGGTCAATGACAAGATCCACAGGAACCAGGGGATTAATTTTCCTGGGATCCAGGCCGGCCTCGTGTACTGCATCCCGCATGGCGGCAAAATCCACCACAGCTGGTACTCCTGTAAAATCCTGCATCAGGACCCGAGAAGGATAAAAAGGAATTAGAGTTGAATCCTGGGACCTGGCTCCATAGAATTTAGCTGCTTTAACAACGTTTTCCCATTGAACAAATCCTTTATCCATATTTCTTGCAAGGTTCTCAATGAGTATTCGAGCTGTAAAGGGAAGGTTATTTATGCCTGGCATCCCTTTTTTTTTCAGCAATTGAATATTATGAATAATAAAATCCCTGTTCTGGAATGACAAAGTTTGTTGTAAACTGGGGTTGGGCATTTATTTCTCCTGGATTTTAACTGGCCCTTAATTCTATCTGGACTGGATTTTATTTGGCCTCTTCCTCAGCCCGCAGATCTTTTCTTAAAATCTTACCAACATTGGATTTGGGAAGTTCCTGCCTGAATTCAATTTCAACGGGCAGTTTGTACTTGGCAAGCTTTGTGGCACAATAGTCTATTACTTCCTGCTGGGTCATTTCCTGATCTTCCTTGAGGATGACAAAGGCCTTGACAGCTTCTCCCCGTTTGGCATGGGGAATGCCTATACAACAGGCTTCCAGGATTTTAGGATGTTCGAACAAAACTTCATCAATATCCCTTGGATAAACATTGTATCCACCGGACAGAATCATATCTTTGATCCTGTCAACAATATAAAAGTATCCGTCTTCATCCATTTTTGCAACGTCCCCGGTACACAGGAATCCGTCCTCGGTCAGGGTTTTCTTTGTCTCCTCTTCCTTGTTCAGGTATCCTTTCATGATCTGGGGACCGCGCATGAGCAATTCGCCAGGTTCGCCAACGGGCATTTCTATAGTATTGTCCTCAAGATCTACAATCTTACATTCTGTGTTGGGAATGGGGATACCTATACTGCCCTGTTTCCTGATTCCGTTAAAGGGATTGATATGGGTGACTGGTGTTGATTCTGTCAGTCCGAATCCTTCCACGATAATGGAACCTGTTTTTTTCTGAAAATTGTTGATAACATCCAAAGGCAGAGGAGCGCTGCCGGAAAAGCAACCTTTGATACTTGTCAGATCTGTCTGGTCCATGGCCGGATGATCCAGCATTCCAATATACATGGTGGGAACCAGAGGTGCAAAGGTAACCTTAAATTTGCTAATGGCTTCAAGCAGGGGTTCAGGCTGGGGTTTGGGAACAAGGACATTGGCCCAGCCCATGCGGATGGCAAAGTTCATGGACACTGACATGCCAAACACATGAAAAATTGGAAGAGCTCCCAGCATAACTTCGGCACCTTTTTCAAATTTTGGGAACCATGCCTCTATCTGCTGGATCTGATAGGAAATATTTTTATGGGTGAGCATTACCCCCTTGGACACTCCCGTTGTACCTCCGGTATACTGATACATGGCCACATCATCAATATCAACGTCAGCCTGGGTGTAATCGGGCTCATGTTTGGCAATAATATCCTTGAATTTATACAGATCTTTTGCAGGGGAAACATCCGCTGCAAGACCTTTCTTTTTGGCTACCAAAGGAAATAAAAGTCGTTTAATAAAAGGTAGATAATCACCTATGGAAGTATAAACAATGGTTTTTATTTTTGTTTTTTCCCGGAGTTTCACCATTCGGTTGGCCAGAAGATCCAGTGTAATCAAAAATGTTGAGTTTGAATCTGTAAATTGATGCTCAAGCTCCCTGTCAGAATAGAGAGGATTATTAAGCACAACAATCCCGCCTATTTTAAGAATTGCATAATATGCAACAGCACAGGGAATGACATTGGGAAGCAAAATGGATACGCTGTCCCCCTTTTTAATTCCAAAAGCCTTGAGTGCGGCTGCAAATCTTGCCACCATTTCATTAAATTCCCTGAACGTCAAAGTATAGCCCTGAAAAATTAAAGCTGGATGATCAGGAAAATTTTTAACGGATTCTTCCAGGTATTCGGGCACCAAAATATCCTGGAATTTTAGATTGGCCTTTACACCTGATTCATAGGAATTCTGCCATATTTTTTTTGAATAAATGTTTTGATCAGACAAATTCATCTCCTTTCCATAATTTGTGATTAAAGAAATACATTGTGGAGCTATTACCCCAGCAGTGAACTGCTTCTCCTCTTATTTGAAGAAATACTCTGACCTATGAGCCATCCCAATAAAAGCACGCCGACTCCGGCAAGAAACCATTTAATCATTCCTGTCTTGAAAAAACGGCTGGTTTCATTTTCCAATTGTGCAATCTTACTGGACAATTGTTTGTTTTTTTCTTCAAGAATTTTATTCTTTTCCACGATTTTACTGACATTGCTGGATTGATTTTTAAGAGTTGTATAATTGTTCTGGATTTCTGCTAACCGGGCTTCAAGAAGTTTAATTTTATCAATGGCCCCTTTATGCCCTGCTTCAAGGGCAGTTGTTTCTTTATTTTGCACCGATCCCCGGGCACTTATTTGTGCATTGAGTTGATCATAGGATGCAGAGATAGCGGCAAGTCTTGTTTCCAACTCATTCTTTTCCTGGGTTAATTTCTCAATTATCATGGCCTTTGGGGTTTCAAACATAATAAATTGTTTGTCCACCCAGCCTGTTTCACCCGAAGATAGTTTAATTTTATAGTATGCTTTCTCCTCCTCCAGAATGGCCAGGGGAGTATTGCTTTTTAAAGTTTGCAACACAGGAA
This sequence comes from Desulfobacteraceae bacterium, assembly GCA_029939535.1. Taxonomy (GTDB): domain Bacteria; phylum Desulfobacterota; class Desulfobacteria; order Desulfobacterales; family Desulfobacteraceae; genus NBML01. The sequence goes on from JAOZST010000063.1 coordinate 13,310, forward strand.
AAGATTTGCCTGGACCCTGCCTGACCGTCAAAATGAGCATATCAGAAACATAGCCGGTCCGGGCATGGGAAAAGGTGGGAAATGAAGAAAACACCATTGCCAGAATTCCCAGATTGATGAAGATTTTTTTCATATTATATATTGCCTCCAAAAAGTTTTTTTGTGTTCAATAACAATACTTCTGGTACTTTACAATAGTTGTTAACTGAAATCTATAAAAATACTTGCAAAATTGCGTGGAACAGAAGTATCAAGAGACTCATTTTGCAAAACCAAGGAATTGGTAGTAAAATCAAAAAATATTTATTATAATACCAGGATTTATTTGTCTAAAACAACACTTAAAAGGAGTCTCTTATGACAAACCATGAACACAGCCATAACCATGACCATAGTCACAGTCACACCCATGAACATAGCCATTCACATAGCCATGAACATTCCCATGAACAGGGCCAGGAAATGACCCTGGAACAAAAGCTTACAACCTTGCTTTCCCACTGGATTGGCCATAATGACAGCCACAAAGATAATTATTTATCCTGGGCTGGAAAAGCAAAAGACGCGGGTTTGATTGATATGGCATCCTTTCTTGAACAGGCCGGAAGCCTGTCCCAGGAAGTAACACAAAAACTTGAAGAAGCCCTGAAGCAAGTTAAGGGGTAAACTTTTTTTAATGGAAAAATTTACCAGAAATTTCACATTGGAACAGATGGCTGGCCAGCGCTTAATGCTTGGATTTGAAGGTATCACCTTGAATCATGAATTGAAATCCATGATACGGGAAATCAAACCAGGTGGAATTATTCTGTTTAAATACAATATAGAGTCACCTGATCAAATTGCCAGACTCTGTGCTGATGCCCAGTCCCATGCAGCAGACTGTGGTCTGCCCCCTCTTTTTATCTCCATTGACCAGGAAGGAGGGACGGTAGACAGACTGAAGCACCCCTTCACCCGGTTCAACGGCAACCCCTATATCAACTCAAGGTCTGATGCTGAAAATTTTGCAAGGATTACAGCCCTGGAATTGTCAGGAGCAGGAATTAATATGAACCTGGCCCCTGTAATGGATGTGGTTCCAAAAGGGGTGGACAGCATAATGAAAGAAAGGGCCTTTTCAGGTGATGCACAGATTGTATCAGACCTTGGTTCAATTGTGATCAAGACCATGCAGGACCAGAAAATCATGGCAGTTGCCAAGCATTTTCCCGGAATAGGCAGGACAATAAAGGATTCTCATTTTTTCCTGCCAATTCTGGATGTAGATCTGGACACCCTGAAGGCAACCGATATGAAGCCCTTTGAGGCTGCAAAAGATGTTGATGTGGCTGGAATTATGCTATCCCATATTTCTTATCCAGGACTGGATGACACTTGGCAGGCAAGTCTTTCACCTTTTATTGTCCAGGAACTTCTAAGGAGGGGATTGGGATATGAGGGACTGATTCTGACAGATGATCTGGATATGAAGGCCATTGGACATGATATAAAAACCTGTGTAGATCAGATTTTGAAATCAGGAATCGATATTGCCCTGATTTGTCATAAAGGGCCTAATATAGGCATTGCATGGAAGGAAATGGTTCGTCTTCTTGGCAGCAATAAGAGTTTGTTTGCCATGGGAAATGATTCCATGGACAGAATTCTTAGATTTAAAAAAATGTATTTGTCTGCCTGAAACAAAGTATCAATGAATAAATTTAGCGCGCTATCGCGTGTAGTCGTAAGCTGTTAGCTATAAAACCTAATGGCTAAATGCAAATTCCTGTACTATTAAATTCTGGTTCTGGAAAACACGTCGTGAGACAGATTACAGGTATTGCCTTCCTGGATCATGGTAAAGCCCCTGGCGGCAATCATTGCTGCATTGTCTCCACAAAGATCAGGAGAAGGTGCAAATACCTGAATTCCCTCTCTGGCAGCTTCTTTTGTTAATTTGTCCACAAAGGTCTGGTTAGCTGACACACCGCCTGAAACACCTATGCGTTTACAACCTTTAAACCTGGCGGCATTTATCAGTTTAAAGGTAAGGACATCAATGACAGCTGCCTGGAAAGAACAGGCAACCTGGGCTTTTTCCTCCTGGCTTTGGATTTTATGATTTTGCACATACCTGGCAACAGAAGACTTTAGCCCGCTGAAGCTGAAATCAAAGCTATCTTTTTCAAGCATGGTCCTGGGAAATTTGATCGGATCTGGAGTTAGTATGGTATCAACATCTTGTATTTTGGCCAGGGCTTCAATGACAGGTCCGCCCGGATATCCCAGATTCAGCATTTTTGATACCTTGTCAAAGGCTTCTCCAGCTGCATCGTCCCTTGTCTGACCCATGAGTTCAAAGGTGTGGGGGGAGGTTACGTGATATATATTGGTGTGTCCCCCGGAAACCACCAGGGCAATAAAGTCATATTCTGGCGGAGTCTCCATTAAAAGCAGGGAATAAATATGTGCTTCAAGGTGGTTAACCCCGGCCAGAGGGATTTTCCTGGCCCAGGCAAAGGCTTTGGCAAATGAAAATCCCACAAGGAGGGCGCCTATAAGCCCAGGACCTCTTGTGGCAGCGATTCCGTCAATGTCATCCAAGTCAATTCCTGCCTTTTTTACGGCTTCATCCACAACCGGACCAATGGCCTCAATATGCATGCGGGAGGCCAATTCAGGCACTACTCCGCCGTATTGACAGTGGATATCCACCTGGGAGGCAATGATTGAGGACAGGATCTGTGTTCTGTTGCGCAAAACTGCTGCTGCAGTTTCATCGCAGGATGATTCTATTCCGAGGATAATCATGGGGCGATCTCAGTATATCAGACCCATTTGGTCTGTTTTTCGCTATTTTCCCTGGAGGTTACTTCGCCAATAAAATAGGCTTTTTCATCCATGGCTCCCAACCTGTCCATAACATCATCAACAGATTTTTCAGGAATCACGACTACCATACCAATTCCATTATTAAAGGTCCGCTGCATTTCATTGTCAGGTACCTTTCCTTCTTTCTGGAGAAGTTGGAATATTGGTGGGATTTCCCAGGCATCTCTATGAACTATTGCCTTGCATGACTCAGGGATCACTCTTATGATATTTTCATCAATGCCGCCGCCCGTGATATGTACCAGTCCGTGAACAGGAAGATCCCGAAGCAGACTCAAAATCGTGGAAACATAGATAAATGTCGGCTTTAAAAGTTCTTCTCCAAGGGTGGTACCAAGTTCGGCTATCTGTGTATTTACATCATATTTACATTTGTCAAAAAAGATTTTGCGCACCAGGGAAAATCCATTTGAATGAACACCATTGGAAGCGATTCCAATCAGTTTGTGTCCCGGCCTGATATAGGATCCGTCAATGATTTTATCATTGTCTACCAGACCTACAGAAAAGCCTGAAAGATCGTAGTCTCCGTCTTGATACATACCGGGCATTTCAGCTGTTTCACCACCGATCAAGGCACACCCTGCATCATTACAACCCTTTGCAATACCCAGAACAATTTTTTCAGCAACTGCATTGTCAAGGACTCCCATGGCAATATAATCAAGGAAAAACAAGGGCTTGGCTCCCTGGACAATGATATCGTTGACACACATTGCCACAAGATCAATCCCAATGGTATCGTGTTTATCCATTTGAATTGCGATTTTAAGCTTGGTTCCCACACCGTCTGTGGCGCTGACCAGCACTGGATTTGAAATATTGGAAAGGTTCAGGGAAAAAAGTCCTCCAAAACCACCTATTTCACCCATTACCCCTGATCGGGGCGTTGATTTTGCAATATTTTTTATTCGATCAACCAGCTTGTTGGCTTTGTCTATATCAACGCCGGAATCAGCATATGTCAAGGAATCGTTCATTTAAAATCACCTTTGAAATCGTATTCTTGGATAAGATTTATCTATCTTTTTAAAACCCCGCAATCATAAACATACCAGGCTGAAATGTCAAAAGCTTTTTGACATACAAGGGTTTATATTGTATCTAACCTAATTTTAAACTTAGGTGAGATTTTGGAGAATATAAATCAATGGAAATAATCAATATTGGAATTTTGGGCTATGGTGTTGTGGGTGCCGGAGTTGCAAAATTACTTAAATTCAAGAAAACATTGCTGGAAGCAAGAATTGGAGCTGTTTTAAACCTTAAAACCATTGCTGATATTGATATTAAAACGGATCGAGGCATTGAGCTTGGCAGCACCGATCTTGTTAATGATGCTTTAAAAGTTATTAATGACCCTGAGATTGATATCATTGTGGAACTTATCGGAGGTGAGACCATTGCCAGGGAATTTACTCTCAAGGCTCTTGAGAGTGGAAAACATGTGGTAACTGCCAATAAGGCTCTTCTGGCCGGTCATGGGAATGATCTTGTAAAAACTGCCAGGAAAAACCAGGTGGACCTTGCCTTTGAAGCCAGTTGCGGAGGGTGCATGCCCATAATTAAATCTTTGCGGGAATCCCTTGTGGCCAATGATATTAAGTCCATGTCCGCCATTTTAAACGGTACCTGCAACTATATATTGACCAAAATATCAAGGGATGGATCCCCCTTTGAAGATGCCCTGAAACAGGCCCAGGAACTTGGATTTGCTGAGGCAGAACCTTCCCTGGATATAGACGGCCATGATACCGCCCATAAACTGGCTATTTTAAATTCTCTTGCCCACGGTATGGAGATTAACCTGAAAGATATCCATGTGGAAGGTATTCGGGATATTACTCCAACAGACATTGAGTTTGCAAAATCCTTTGGATATACAATTAAACTCCTTGCCATTGGCAAGGTCCGGGATAATCATGTGGAAGCCAGGGTCCATCCCACCATGATATCCAATTCCAATCCCCTGTCCCATATTGAGCACTCCATGAATGCCATTGCCATAGATGCGGATGCCACAGGCAAGACCATGCTCTATGGCCATGGAGCAGGCATGATGCCAACAGCCAGTGCCGTACTCAGTGATATTGCAGATATTGCCAGAAATATCCTTTCTAATACCAGGCGCAGGGTACCCATACTGGGTTATCCCGAAGAAAATATTAAAAAAATTCCCATCCTGCCCATGGAAGAACTTCATACAAAATATTATCTTCGGTTTGAAGCCCAGGACCATCCAGGTGTGCTGGCCAAGATTTCAGGCATTCTGGGAAAAAATAATATCAGCATAAAATCCGTTCACCAGAAAGGCCGGCAGACCAATGGAAAAGTTCCAGTGGTAATGATCACCCATACAGCCAAAGAACAATGGGTCCAGACCGCCCTGGGCCAGATTACTGCAACTGATTCCGTTGTTGGGAAACCAATAGTTATCAGGATTGAAGAAGAGAGCCAGAAATAAATATTAATTAGGAAAAGATAATATTATGAAGATACTTGTAGCGGATATGGAAGGAGTGTTCCTACCTGAGATATGGATTAATGTTGCCCTGAAAACCGGAATTGAGGAGTTAAAACTCACCACAAGGGATATCAGTGATTATGATGTATTGATGAGAAAACGGCTTTCCATATTAAAGGAAAACAACCTGAAAATTCAAGATATCAAGGAGGTGATTTCTACCCTGGAACCCCTTGAGGGTGCAAGGGAAATACTGGACTGGATCCGAAAAGAGAGCCATATCATTATCCTGTCCGACACCTTTGAAGAATTTGCAAAACCTTTATTGCCAAAGCTTGGATTACCTGTATTGCTCTGCCACAGCCTTACCATTGACAAGGACGGTAATATCATTAACTACAATCTCAGAATTGATAACCAGAAAGCCAGAACAGTCATGGCTTTAAAGGGTTTAAATTACGAGGTCATTGCCTTTGGGGATTCCTATAATGATATCAATATGATCCAGGAAGCCCACCATGGATTTTTCTTTTGCCCCCCTGAATCCGTGGTAAATGACTTTCCTGATATACCAGTCACAAATAACTATGGCGAAGTTAAAAACATGATAGGATCTTTGCTGTAATGCTGAATATTGATCAATTTAAATAGATTCAGGCCATGGTGATCGGGGATTTGATGATTGACGAGTACCTTCTGGGAACAGCTTCCAGACAGGAACTAATCAAAGCTCTCCAAAACTGATAAAAAAAAGAAGATTTATCAAAAAAATCCTTGACTTGTTTTTTGTATTGGCCTATATTAGTCGGGTTG
>JAOZST010000064.1:0-19449 GCA_029939535.1 Desulfobacteraceae bacterium
ATGTCTACTTGATTGAAAAAGAAACCACCATTGGCGGGCATATGCTTCAATTTGATAAAACTTTTCCTACCCTGGACTGTGCTGCCTGTATCGGTACTCCAAAAATGGTGGAAGTGGGACAAAATTCTAATATTGAACTTTTGTCCTTTAGCCAGGTGACCCATGTGTCCGGTTTTGTAGGGAATTTTACCCTGGATATCACCCAGAACCCCCGGTATATCCGGGAGGATCTTTGCACTGGGTGCGGAGAATGCGCCAAGGTTTGTCCCGTCTCCATTCCCAATCCCTGGGATCTGGGCATGGCAGATAGAAAGGCCATTGGCAGAACCTTTCCCCAGGCAATCCCCATAACCTATAATATTGAAAAAACAGATCCAGCCCCCTGTGGTCTTGCCTGTCCGGCCGGGATTAACGTACAGGGATATGTTCAGCTTATTGGCCAGGGAAAATACGACCAGGCAGTGAGTCTGATCATGGAAAAGGCTCCCTTTCCATCGGTCCTGGGCCGGGTCTGCCCCCATACCTGTGAATCCCAATGCCGCCGCAGCCAGGTGGACCAGCCCATTGCCATACGTATGCTTAAACGGTTTGCCTGTGATATGGCTGATATGGAAAATAGACCCATTCCGGATATCCAGGACAGGAAAGAAAAAATAGCCGTGATCGGAGCAGGGCCGGCCGGCCTTACAGCAGCCTACTACCTCCGTTTAAAAGGGTATGGGGTTGCCCTGTTTGAACAGTCTGACCAGGCCGGGGGAATGCTTCGAACGGGGATACCGGATTACAGGCTTCCTGGAAATATTCTGGACATGGAGATCCAGCATATCCTGGACCATGGTATTGACCTGAAAGTCAATACTAGCCTGGGCAAAGATATGGATCTGAAATCTTTGAAAGAAGAAGGATTTTCATCTATTTTCCTGAGCATTGGTGCCCATTCCTCCATGAAACTGGGTATTGAGGGGGAAAATTGCCTTGGGGGGGTTATGGATGCAGTCTCTTTTTTACGGGATGTGAACCTGGGCCGGGAAACCGCCTGCCAGGGAAGGGTGGTTGTGGTGGGAGGAGGGAATGTTGCCATTGACGCAGCAAGGTGTGCCAAGAGGATAAAATCCGACCGAGTGATCCTGGTATACAGAAGGTCCCGGGCTGAGATGCCCGCCTATGGAGATGAAATTCTCCAGGCCATTGAGGAGGGTATTGAGATTCAATGCCTTACAACACCGTTGAGGCTTGTGGGCACCAATGGCCGGGTAACAGGGATTGAATGCATTAAAAATGAACTTGGAGAGCCGGATGATTCCGGGCGTTGCAGACCCGTACAGGTCCCGGGATCGGAATTCACTATCCTATGTGATTCATTTATTCCAGCCATTGGACAATATACTGATATCTCCTGTTTACAGGGTGACAAAGGGCCGGAGATCACCAGTTCCAACAGGGTTATTGTAAAAACCAGCAGCCTGGAAACATCTGTCCCAGGGGTGTTTGCCGGGGGAGACATGGTGCTGGGACCGGCAACGGTGATTGAGGCAATTGCCCAGGGTCGCAGGGCAGCAGAGCAAATTCATCTTTTTATTAATGCTGCTGATGATGAAGACAGATTGGAAGAAAAGGCTGATCCCATCCAGTTCCCTGGGAGTACGTCCGGGGACATATCAGGGAATACCTTGGATGATATCCCGGATGATAGCCTGTATAATATTTTGAAAAAAGACCGGGTTTCCGTGGACTGGGAAACACCTGAAAATCGGATTTTATCCTTTTGTGAGGTTGAGCCCTGCCTGACCCCTGATCAGGCCTTGGAAGAGTCCCAGCGCTGTCTGAACTGCGGGACCTGCTGCGAATGTCTTGAGTGCGTGAAGGTCTGTGAAGCAAATGCCATTGATCATACCATGGGACCCAGATCCTTCCAGGTCCAGGCCGGCAGTATTATCCTTGCCACAGGCTACGATACCCTGGATCCCACAATGATGAAACCATTTGGCTATGGCAAATATCCCAACGTATTTACAGCCTTTGAGTTTGAGAGGTTGAGCAATGCAACAGGTCCCACTGGCGGTGAAATCCTTTTGCGGGATGATAACCGTTCCTTTACCCAGCCTCCGAAAAGTGTAGCCATTGTACATTGTGTTGGCAGCCGGGATGTGAATTTTCACGAATATTGCTCCCGGGTCTGCTGCATGTATGCTTTGAAATATACCCATTTGATCAAGGAAAAAGTGGGTCATAATACCAAGGTCTATGATTTTTACATTGATATGCGGTGTTTTGGTGAGGGGTATGAAGAGTTTTACAAGCGATGTCAGGAAGAGGGAACCATTTTTGTCCGGGGCAAGGTGGCCAAAATTACAGACCAGACAAAAAATCCTGAAGAGAAAGGAAAGCTCATTGCCATAGCAGAGGATACCCTGCTGGGTGAATTGATAAGGGTTCCAGTTGATATGGTAATCCTCTGCACAGCCATGGAAGCCCGGAAAGATGCCGAGGCCCTGGGCAGGATAATGGGGGTGAACCAGGGAGCAGATGGATTTTTCCTGGAAGAACATCCCAAACTGGGTCCCTTGAATACAGCCACAGAAGGCGTGTTTTTAAGCGGGTGCTGCCAGAAGCCCATGGATATACCGGACACTGTTTCCCAGGCCTCGGGTGCGGCAGCCAAGGCATTGTCCCTGGCAGCCAGGGGAAATGTGGAAATATCCCCCACCATCTCTTTTATTGATCCGGATATTTGTGTGGGGTGCAAGACCTGCATTGACCTTTGTCCCTATTCAGCCATTGAGTTTGATGCCCTTTGCCAGGTGTCCGTGGTGAATGAGGCCGTTTGCAAGGGCTGTGGCAGTTGTTCAGGTTTTTGTCCCAGTGGCGCTGCCACAAGCCGTCATTTTATGAAAAAACAGGTGCTTGCTGAGATAAGCGGCCTGCTTTCACCTGTGGAATCTCTGGTGAAGACTGCATAAAACAGGATGATTTATTAAATATATGGATGGATATCATAAAAAAAGTAACCCTGAAAAGGAGAAACAAATGGAAAATTTTGAACCGGCAATTGTCGCCTTTGTCTGCAATTGGTGCACCTATACAGCTGCTGATCTGGCTGGAACCTCAAGACTTTCCTATCCAGATAATATCCGTTTGATCCGGGTTATGTGCACGGGCATGGTGGATTCCCAATATGTTATCAAGGCTTTTCTGGAGGGAGCTGACGCCGTTGTGGTCAGCGGGTGTCATCCTGGTGACTGCCACTATATTAACGGCAATTACAAAGCCAGGCGCAGAATAAAACTTTTAAAGGAGATTTTACCCAGATTCGGTATTGACAGGGACCGGCTGAAGCTGACCTGGATTGGTGCCAGCGACGGGATTGAATTCGCCAGATTAATGACTCGATTCAATGACCAGGTGATGGAAATGGGGCCTTGTCAGACCCGGCTGGACCGGGCCATCTAAATTTTTTTGACCTTTGCGGTTAACCATTAGCGGTTAGCCCTTAGCCTAAAATCCAAAAGCTAACCGCACAGGTAGATATTTTTTACACATAAGGAAAGAATGACCATGATATTAACTATTGACAGGAATGATCAGGGTATAAACCAAAGTTTGAAGGTGTTTTTTGCAAAGCTTCTTGAAAAAGGGGTGGTGGATGCTTTGCTGCTGCCCGTTGGATTACCAGATTCAACGGCAGTAATGCCCTCTTTGATCACCCGTCCCGACCAAGTGGACCAGGCCATACCCCTGGGGCCGGCTTTTTTTATCAATGCCGCCCGCATGGTTTCAAGGCTTTCCTGGAAGGGATCAGGCAGGAAAACAGCAGTCTTGCTGAGGCCCTGTGAAATCCGGGCCTTTATTGAATTGACAAAGCTTAAGCAGGGTTCCAGGGATGAGTTATTGATCATGGGCATGGACTGCCCCATGGCCCTGTCCAGGTCAGACTATGATTTATATATGGAAAAGCATTCCCAGGAAGATGACCACTGGATCAACAGAGTCTTCCCCACACCTGGCAGGGATGCGGACGGGTTTGAATTTGCCCCGGCCTGCGCTGGCTGCGAAACTCCTTTTCCAATAAATGCAGATCTCTCTTTTCTTTTTTTCGGGTCAGATCTGGACCAGGGTATTCCTGTCCGGGCTGATACTCCAGAAGGTGAAGAAATGCTTGGGGCTGTCTCTCTTTCCCCTGGTTTGAAATCAGATCAGGATATGGACCGGGAACCAGAGAACCGGGCCAGTGTTATAAAGACCCTGGAGGAAGACCATGGAGCTGCATTCAAGACCATGTCCGAGGATATCTCCCAGCAGACCGATACCATTGAAAAATTGAATAATTTTTTTTCTTCATGCATTAATTGCTACAACTGCCGCAATGTCTGCCCGGTCTGTTATTGCAGGGAATGTGTGTTTAATACCGATGTTTTTTCCCATGAACCCATTCAATATCATCAATGGGCTGGAAAAACAGGCCAGATTAAACTGCCCTCGGACACCCTTTTTTATCAGCTAACCCGCATGGCCCATATCAGCCATGCCTGTGTGGGCTGCGGGCAATGTTCCAATGCCTGTCCAAGCAATATCCCCCTGGTTCAGCTTTTTAAATCCGTTGCCGGGCAGACCCAGAAAGCATTTGATTATATACCGGGGCAGGATGATCCCCCGCCCCTTTCAGTATTTTATGAGGATGAGTTCCAGGAGATTGTGGGCCTGGATTAAGATAGGTATAGACTCGGTATAAGGTCGGCATAGAATCAATATAAGACCTGCATCACTTCAGGATAAAATCGGAAAATCCCTGCACAGAGTCGGGGCTGGAGGAAAAATGAAAGATCAAATTGGTAAAACAATGGTGGTAGGGGCCGGAATCAGCGGGATACGTTCTGCTTTAGACCTTGCCCAGGCTGGATTCCAGGTGGTTCTTGTTGAAAAATCAGATCATCTGGGCGGTCTTTTATCCCAGCTGGATTTTCAATTTCCCACATCCACCTGTGGAATGTGTCGTATGCTGCCCATGTTTGATCGGGACCGGGGTTCCCAGCATTGTCTCAGGCGGGGGCTTTCCCATGAAAATATTGAAATTCTTCTGTCCTGCGACCTTATTTCCGTGGCCGGGGAACCAGGGGATTTTACCATTGCCTTGAAACAGCATGCTTCTCCCATTAATCCGGATTTGTGCATTGGCTGCGGCCTTTGTGAAAATGTCTGCCCAGTGGAAATGCCTGATCCTTTTAATGCAGGGCTTTCCACAAGAAAAGCGGTTTACAGGCCCTGCCCCCAGTCCTTTCCCAATGAATATACCATTGATACTGCTGCCTGTAACAATTGCAGGGAATGTGAAAGAATCTGTCCAACCCAGGCCATTACCTTTACAGCCCGGGAAAGGGAAGCCTTTAAAATTCTGGTGGTGGATGATGAAAGAATTGTCCGGGAGTCCATGACAGAATGGCTTTTGGAAGAGGGGTTTGGGGCTGTGGCTGCCGGTTCAGCTCAAAAAGCCTTGGATTTAATGGAAGAAACAGCCTTTCACATGATGCTCACCGACATTAAAATGCCGGGCATGGATGGAGTGGAGCTTTTGACCCGGGCAAAAGCCCTGCAGCCTGAAATGGAAGTAATCATGATGACGGCTTATGCTGCAGTGGATTCAGCTGTGGAAGCCATGAAACAGGGGGCATTGGATTATTTGATCAAACCCTTTGAGCCGGATGCAGTTATTTCCATGGCAGATAAAGTCTATAAAGCATTTGAGACGGCAACGGCCAGGGTTGAACAGGTGGACGCCCTGATTCTTTCCCAGGGCGTTGATTTTTTCCTTCCAGACCAGGGGATAAATCCCTATGGATATGGGAAGATCCCAGGGGTTGTCACTTCCATGGAGTTTGAAAGAATATTAAGCCGTACAGGCCCGGGACAGGGGGAATTGCTCCACCCTGTTACCAATCAACCAATCCGTAAAATAGCCTGGTTTCAATGTGTAGGCTCCCGGGACCGGCAATTGGGAGCTGAGTTCTGTTCCAGTGTCTGCTGTATGATTTCCATTAAAGAGGCCATGCTGGCCCGGGAAAAATTTGCAGGTGTCACAGATGCCAGTATTTTCTATATGGATATGCGGACCCACGGCAAAACCTTTGATGACTATAAAGACCTGGCTCAAGAATCCGGCCAGGTTAAGTTTATCAGGTCCCGGGTCCATTCCATCGCCCCTCTTCCGGATTCCGCTGTAAGCCCTTCTCCTGATTCTTTTCCTGGTCCGGTTTCTGATCCCTCTCCAGATCCGTTTTTTGATAAAGGTGAGCCCAATATTCTGGTGCGGTTCACAGATGCCTCGGGCAGTATTCAGGAAGATAGTTTTGACATGGTGGTGCTGGCCGCAGGTCAGAGACCAACACCCGCCATGACCGCATTTGCCCATAAAAATGATCTTGAAACCAATCAATGGGGCTTTATCCAGCCCCAGCCATTTTCCATGACAGATACCTCCAGGCCCGGAATCTTTGCAGGGGGCAGTCTGACTGGATTTAAAGATATCAGCGAATCTGTTATCAGCGCATCTGCAGCATCCATGGCTGCGGTTGCAACCATGAAGGCTGCCGGGAAAGAAACCTTTGCACCCCAATTATCTTACAGGGGCAAAGAGATCTCACGGGAAGAACCAAGAATCCTAGTTGTTCTATGCCAGTGCAGCCAGATGCTTTCAAAGGTTGTGGATCTTCCGCTGCTGGAATCCATGCTGTCAGGCATGCCTGGAGTAGAAGCCATTGAAATTACAGATAAACTCTGTACAGAAAATGCATGGGATTTGCTTTTGGCAAAGATAAAAACTATTCATCCCAACCGGATTGTTCTGGGAGCATGCCGTCCATGGATTCAAAAGAAACAGATGCAATCCTTGGCAGAGGCTGCAGGTCTTCCTGTACATTTGACCGGAACACTGGATATCTCAGGTATTATTGGCAAGGCATCAAATCTGGAAAATCATGGCATTGCCCGCTCAGAAGATTCTGTTTTCCAACAATTGAGCCAGGGAATAAAAAACTGTATCTCAAAGGTAAAATATTATTCCCCTGTTCTCCAGGACCCCATGGAGGCCTTTGCCCGGGTCCTGGTGGTTGGAGGTGGAATTGCAGGCCTTACCGCTGCCCTGTCAATGGCAGACAGCGGGTTTGAGGTGGACCTGGTGGAAAAGGAATCTGAAATGGGGGGTAACCTCTTGTGGATACAAAATACTGTTGAGGGATTTGATACCCGCCAGGTTCTGGATAAAACACTTAAGGCGGTGGAGACCCATGAAAGGATTTTTCTTCATACCCAAACCATGGTGACAGAGTCTGAAGGATTGCCCGGTCAATGGATTACCCGGCTTTCAAAGGAAGATGGAACTGAAACCAGTGTTAATCACGGTGTTGTCATCCTGGCAACGGGCGGTGACCAGGCAATACCCGACCAAAACATACCCGACCAAAAGATACCCGACCAGGTAATATCCGGCCCGGCAGAACAAGATCCAAAAAATTCCATGGCCAGGCCGGGGATCTATACCCAGAAGGCATTTCAGCAGGCTCTGGATGATAAAAAGATGGATACTGAAAAACCTGGATCAATTGCCATGGTACAATGCTGGGACAGCCGGGAACCAGGGGAGCCAGACCGGAATTATTGCTCCAGGGTCTGCTGTCCCCGGTCCCTTCAACAGGCCCTTTTTCTTAAAAAGAAAAACCCGGATACCCAGGTTTATATTCTGTACCGGGATATGATGACTCCGGGATTCAGCGAAATTTATTTTACCCGGGCCAGGGATGCGGGTGTGATTTTTTTCCAGTATGAAAGGGGGAACAAACCTCATATTTCCTTTCTTGAAAACAGATGTACCATTACACTTTTTGATGGAATTTTGAAAAGAAATATTGAAATTGATGTGGATTATGCTGTTCTTGCAACCGGAGTGGTTTCCAGACTTTCCAAAGATCTGGCAAAAATCTTCAAGGCTGATCTGGACCGGTTTGGATTTTTCAAGGAAGCAGATCCCAAATGGAGACCTATGGAAGCGGTCCAGTCAAGGGTTTTTGCCTGCGGTCTGTCCCTGAAACCCTGTTCTATTCAGGAGGCCATAACTTCTGCCCGGGCTGCGGCTGCCCGTGCCGTGGGGATATTATCCCATACAAGGATAGAACCAGGGGCAGTTACAGCACGGGTCAGGACAGCCTATTGCAGCCTGTGTGAACTTTGTGTTGATGCCTGTCCCTTCCAGGCAAGAATGGTGGACACACAGGAAAGAATTATACACATTGACCCATTGGCCTGCCAGGGATGCGGGGTGTGTGCATCCATCTGTCCTTCAGGAGCAGCAGTGGTTGAAGGTTTTTCAGGTCAGCACATGCTGGATGTGATTGATACGGCCCTGTCTGCCACACAATTTTTTACCCAGGGGGAGTCCATATGAGTTTAGAAGAATTAATCAAAAATCATGAAGATAAACAAGAGATACAGGAGCAGCTTACCCGGGTGAAAGCAATGGTGGAAACCTGCATTCAATGCGGCACCTGTTCTGCTTCCTGTCCCAATATTGAATTTATGGATATAACGCCCAGGAAGATGTGGCGGATGCTGCTCATGGATCGGTTTGAAGAATTGTTGAACAGCCAGACTTTTTATTATTGTTCCACCTGCTATCTCTGTACCCTGAGATGTCCCAGGGGCCTTGAACTGACCAATACCATGTCTGTTTTGAAACAGGTGGGTGCCAGGTTGAAGCTGAAACATTTCAGATCTTCAGCCCTGTTTTATGAAGCCTTTATGAAAAATGTCAGGCAATATGGCAGGGTCAGGGAAATGGAATTGATGACCAGGTACCTGTTTGCCTTGAAAAGCCCTGTTAAATCCATTTCCTATGCACCATTGGGGGCTAAACTGTTTTTAAAGGGTAAAATAAAACCTGAGCTGCCGTCAATGGGGTCAGGGAAACTTGCAGTTCTGTTTGATCAGGTGCTGGGCCATGAACCGGGCCAAGAATCAGACCATGAACCGGACCATAAACCGGGTCAGGTATCTAACCAGGTGGCTGAATCAATACCTGTTCAGGCACAGGAGGGTTGAAATGAATTATCTGTATTATCCGGGCTGCTCCCTTGGGGGAACTGCTGTTGAATACAATATTTCCACCATTTCCCTTATGGAAAAACTCAATGCTCAACTTGTGGAAATAGAGGACTGGACATGCTGCGGTGCAACAGCGGCTCAATCTGTTAACCATTTGCTATCCTTTGCTTTGCCGGCCCGGAATCTTGCCCTGGCAGAAAAAATGAATCAGGAACTGGATATCCTGGTGCCCTGCAGTGCCTGTTACCTGAATTTGAAAAAAACACAGATTGCCCTTGGAACAGATAAAAAACTCAAGGCCAGGATTAATGAGATACTGGCACGGGAGGATTTTTCTGCTGCTGGAAGCCTTAATGTCCGGCATATTCTGGATGTTTTATCCAGGGACGTGGATGTGGAAGATATCCGTGCTGCAGTAGTTAATAAAATGGATGGGCTTACCATTGCCCCTTACTATGGGTGCCAGTGCCTGCGGCCTTTTACTGTGTTTGATGACCCGGAATCCCCCAAATCCATGGACCCTTTTATCCAGGCAACAGGAGCCCAGTCCCTTGACTGGGATATGGGCGGGCAATGCTGCGGCGCATCTAATGCCAGCACCAAACCGGCTGTGGGCCAGGCCCTGGTGGGAAGAATTATAGAAGCGGCAGAGGGAGCTGATGCCATTGTAACCGTCTGTCCCATGTGCCAGATGAACCTTGAAAATTTTCAGAAAAACAGGGGACGGAATGCCCATTTTTCTGTTGAGATACCTATTCTTTATCTGCCCCAGTTTCTGGGGCTTGCCATGGGCATGTCATCAGAAACCCTGGGCCTGGGCCTGAACCTGTCCAAGAACACGCAGTTTTTACGCATGATGGAAGTATGAAGGATTTTATATATTACATAAAACACAGCCTGGTATCCAAGCTGATCATGGTTGTGGGCATGACAGTGATTCTGTCCATATCTGCCTGGGCCTATTTTAATATCAATAACCTCAAGGCCCAGAACATGAAGACCCTTCTGGAAACCACGGATCGCCTGACCAATTCCATCAAACTGGGGACCCATTATGCCATGATGCTTAACTCCAGAGACGATATCAACCAGATCATCAATAATATAGCCACCCAGCCGGGAATTGAGAACATCAGGATTTATAATAAAGACGGCCAGATAAAATTTACCAACCATCCCTTGGAAATTGATGAACTCAGCGATATCAAGGCTGTTGCCTGTGATATCTGTCATAAAGCAGATCCTCCCCTTTCCCAGATCTCTTTACAGGAAAGAACCCGGTTTTTTTTCTCCCCCAATGGATATCGGCTATTGGGGATTGTACAACCCATCTGTAATGAGCCGGGTTGTTCAGTTTGTCATTTCCACCCAAAGGAGCAGAAGGTTCTGGGCACTCTGGATGTGGTGGTTTCCCTTGAACAGACAGATCAGCAGATTTTGAAAATTGAGAAAGGAGTCATAAAACTTGCTGTATCAACCATTTTGATTACCTCGGTGATTATTTTTTTCTTTATTCTTCATTTTGTGAAAAAACCCATCAGAAAGCTCATAGACGGTACCCGCAATATTGCCCAGGGCCGCTATGATGAGTCAGACATGGATATTGGCAATGAATATGAAATTGGCCTTCTGGGGGATGCCATCAAACAGATGGGACAAGAGATCGACCGGAATCAGGCAGAATTGAAGAAACAGAAGAATGAATACCAGGACCTGTTTGAAAAGGCTCCCTGTATGATCTCTGTTCAGGACAAAGAGTACAAACTGATCCGTTATAACAGCCGTTTTAAAGAGCGGTTTAATCCAAAACCCGGGTCCCGCTGCTATCATGCCTATAAGGGGCTGGATGAAAGGTGTGAAGACTGTCCGGTTGAAAAAACCTTTAAGGATGGTAAATCCCATTATGGGGAAGCAGACAGCATTGACAAAGACGGGGAAAAAAATCATTGGATTTTTATTACTGCTCCTGTCAAGGATGCTGGGGGCAATGTTATTGCTGCCATGGAAATGAGCATTGATATTACCCGGAGCCGCAGACTTGAAAAATATTTAAAACAATCTGAAGCCAAATACCAGGCAATTTTCAATAATATATCCAACCCGGTTTTTGTCATAGATCAGGATACATTTAAAATCCTGGACTGCAATATCAAAGCACTTGAGGTCTACCAGTTTTCAAAGCCAATTATGCTGAAAAAATCATTTTTCGATTTTTTTGTGGAAGATGAAAAAGCCAGATTAACGGAAAGGGTCAGGTCGGAATTTGAAATCAGTAAGGTGAAGCATAAAATAAATAAAGACCGGATCATTGACGTTGACATGTGGGTATCCCCTTCTGAATATTCCGAAGAGCAGGTGTTTCTGGTAACCATTAATGATATCACCCAGCGCCTGGAAGTGGAACAGCATCTAATCCACGCCGGTAAAATGGCCACCCTGGGGGAAATGTCAACGGGGATTGCCCATGAACTTAACCAGCCCCTGTCCGTTATCAAATCTTCATCCAGCTTCTGTCTTAAAAAGATTAATAAAAATGAGACCATATCCCAGGAAATATTTCAGAAACTGGTATCCAAGATTGACAGCAATGTAGACAGGGCCGAAAGAATCATCAACCATATGAGGCAGTTTGCCAGGAAATCCGATATAAAGCTGGTGAGCACACGGATAAATGATGTCCTACAGCGTACATTTGAAATGTTCAATCACCAGTTGAAAATTCGGGGGATTGATGTGGTCTGGGATAAAAATGATGATTTACCTGATATCATGGCTGACCCTGACAGGCTGGAACAGGTATTTATAAATCTTATCATCAATGCCAGGGATGCCATTGAAGAAAAATGGGCGACCCAGCAGGAGACCTCCCATGAAAATGAGCAGATTACAATCCGTACCAATGCTGGGGATGATTTGGTGACCATTGAAATTCAGGACACTGGAAAGGGGATACAAAAAGGGATTGAAGACCGTCTTTTCGAACCGTTTTTCACCACCAAGGAGGTGGGCAAGGGGACAGGGCTGGGCCTGTCTATTTCCTATGGTATTATTAAGGATTGCGGCGGAGCTATCCGTATAAGACAGGGCAGGGAGAGGGGCGCTGTATTTGTTATCACTTTTCCTGTGCCGGAGAATTTGAGTGAGGATATCGTTTATTCCTAATGGTTTATACCTAATCGTATATACCTGGGAAAGGGGGAGATAATGGATAAAAAACAATTCTCCATTCTAATTGTGGACGATGAAGAAGATATCCGTGATGTCCTGGCAATTGCTCTGGAGGATGTAGGGTATGAGGTGTTCCTGGCTGAAGACGGGAAAAAGGCCTTTGAGGTATTTAAGCAGGAGATGCCGGCCATTGTGATTACAGACATCAAAATGCCTGTTATGGGAGGGATAGAGCTCTTAAAACAGGTTAAACAGGAATGCCCTGACACCGAAGTTTTGATGATCACAGGCCACGGAGATATGGCTTTGACCATCTCCAGCCTGAAATTTGGGGCCATGGATTTTATCACCAAACCTGTAAATGTGGATATTCTGGAGATAGCAGTGGCCAAGGCAGTTGAGAAACTCCTGGCAAAACAAAAATTACTGGAATACACCCAGAAGCTGGAACTTCTGCTCCTTGAAAAATCCAAGCTCACCAGTCATCTGTCTTCCCTGGGCCTTATGATCGGTACAATTTCCCATAATATTAAAGGTTTATTAACCAATCTGGACGGGGGGTTGTATCTTGCCAGGTCTGCAATGAAAAAAAATGATCCAGATGCCATGGCCCAGGGTCTTGACCTGCTTGCCCAGGCCGTTGACAGGATTAAAAAGATGATCCTGGATATTTTAATGTATTCCAAAGAAAGGCAGATGCAGAAAAAGCCGGTGGCAATAAAAGATTTTCTGGCAGACATTCAGGATGCAATGGCAATGAAATTAAAAAATTATCCAATAAAATTTACCGTTAAATCAGAACAAACCCTGGATGTAATTAACATGGATCAGGCCTTTATGATGTCTGCTTTGATCAATATACTGGACAATGCCATTGATGCCTGCCAGAGCGACCGGAGAAAGGAGAACCACTTCATAGAGTTTGCCCTGGGGCAGAAAAAAAATGTTCTGGTCATGAAAATCCAGGACAATGGCTGTGGCATGGACATGGAAACAAAAGAAAAAATTTTTGAATTATTTTTTTCATCAAAAAGAACCAAGGGAACCGGTTTCGGTTTATTCATCTCCCACAGCATCATCATTCAGCATGGTGGAACCATTACCGTGGAATCCCTGAAAGGCAAAGGAACAACTTTTACAATTTGTCTTCCCATACTGGATTCAAACCCTGCCTGATATACAAACCCTATCAATATTGGTTGACAATACTATTGAATGGCAGTATTATAATGCTATGATAAAAACATTCAGGTGCAAGGAAACAGAGAAGATTTTCAATCGTCAGTCTTCAAAAAAATTGCCTCAGAATATTCAAAGGGCAGCCCTGAAAAAACTCAATATGCTGGATTGCTCAAATACCCTTGAACATCTTCGTATACCCCCGTCTAATTATTTGGAAAAATTGGCTGGAGATCGAATGGATCAGTATAGCATCAGAATAAATAATCAATGGCGCATTTGTTTTGTTTGGGATGCCCAGGGAGTTACAAACGTTGAAATCATTGATTATCATTAAGGAGGAAAACATTATGACGGAGAAACGCATCCCTCCAATCCATCCGGGAGAAATACTTTTAGAAGAGTTTCTTGTGCCTATGGATATCAGTCAATATAGACTGTCACAGGATATAAATGTGCAACAGACCAGGATTAGTGAAATCGTTAAGGGGAAGAGAGCTATTACTGCTGATACAGCCTTGAGACTTGGTATATATTTTAAAATGGGGGCCAGTTTTTGGTTGGGATTACAAATGAAATATGACCTTGCAGTTATCCAGGATCTGCTTGAGGAACAACTAAGGAAAGAGATCCAGCCATATCCCGTTTAAATACAAATCAATCATTCAGAATATGGATTTAACAGGTAAAATATTCAATCCATGAAAGAGAATATGCCTGCCAGCCTGGTACGGATCGGCAGGAGTATTAGCATTATTATAATTTCCCATGGGCACATTTAATAAGTTCGACGGTGGATTCCCAGGAGATACATTCATCTGTGATGGAGACTCCGTATTGGAGGTTGCATGCCCCATTGGTACATTGCTGGCTGCCTTCAAACAGATTGCTTTCCAGCATCATGCCTATGATTCGGTCATTGCCATCAAGACGCTGGTCCAGGACGCTTTTGAATACAAATGGCTGGCCCTTGAACTTTTGCCCTGAATTGTCATGGGAACAATCAATCATGACTGAATCCAGCAGGCCTTTTTCCCGGAGACTGTTCTGGATCTTTCCCACAGAAACCGGGTCGTAATTGGGGGTGATGCCTCCCCTGAGAACAATGTGGCCAAAGGGGTTGCCCCGGGTACTGACAACAGAAGAGAATCCATTGGGGTCAATACCCAGAAAATGCTGGGGTGCGCCAGCCGCCTCCATGGCATTGGTGGCAGCGGACAGGCTGCCGTCGGTGCTGTTTTTGAACCCCACGGGCATGGAAAGACCAGAGGCCATTTCCCTGTGGGTCTGGGATTCAGTGGTCCTTGCTCCTATGGCCACCCAGGTCAAGAGTCCTGCAATATACTGGGGGGTGATGGGGTCCAGAATTTCCGTGGCAGTGGGCAGTCCCATGGAATTGATGTCAATGAGAAGGGACCTGGCAGTTCGCAATCCTTTGTCCACACGATAGGAAGAGTCAAGAAACGGATCATTTATCAGGCCTTTCCAGCCGATTGTGGTCCTGGGTTTCTCAAAATATACCCGCATGATCAGGCAGATTTTATCCTGGATTTTATCCTGGAGAGCCCTCATTCTTCCACCATATTCCATGGCAGCGTCAATGTCATGGATTGAACAGGGACCGGCAATTACCAGGAGGCGCTTGTCTTTTCCCTGTAAAATATTCTGGACATCTTTACGTCCGTTGATCACGGTCTGGACAGCAGCCTTTGTGACAGGCACTTCTTCTTTTATGATGGAAGGAGAGGTCAAAGGCCTGAATTCTTTTATATTGACATCATAGGTCTGGCTCATGGCGGTTTCCTCTGCAGGTCTTTCATCGTCTGGAGCAGAAATAAAAAAAGCCCCAGACAATTACTGCCTGCGGCTTTATTTGTTAATAATTTAAAATCAGCGCAATACAGGCAGGCAGGTATAAAAATAATACCAAAAATAAAAACAAGATCTGTCTGATATGCAAAAATTCATAGGTTCAGTTCCATATTGATTTACTTAAAGCTAAACCATGTTTTCAGTTCTGTGTCAAGCAATTTAATCAATGGCCTTAAGTTGGAGGGATGTCTTGGCGGGTCATTGTTTTTTTTACTTGACCTTTTTTTACTTGACAATGAACAGGGAAAAAAATTAAGTAAAAACCAGTATCACTCTTGGTTTTAGGAAAATATACATAAGGGAGCTGCCCATGGATATGAAGAGGGATTATTATGAAGATGTTCAATTGATCACGTCACCGGTTGTATTCTTCTGGTTTGCCCTGCTTCTTTTGTCACTCTATCTGTTTCCTTTTTTTGTGGACAATTATTATATCTATGTAGCCAATTATATTGCCATTAATATCATTGTGGCAACCGGGCTGAACCTTTTGGTGGGATATACTGGGCAGATCTCCCTGGGTCATGCTGGTTTTTTTGCCATTGGCGCCTATGGCACGGTGATTCTCATGGCCAAAGCCGGGTTTCCCTTTTTACTGGCACTGCCCTGTTCCGCTCTTGTGGCAGCAGGTTTTGGTTTTCTTTTAGGCCTTCCTGCCCTGCGCCTGGAAGGCCCCTATCTTGCAATTGCAACCCTGGGATTCGGTCTGACCATTACCCAGGTAATCGGACGTATTGAGATGTTCGGGGGAAGGGAAGGGCTCCACGCACCTGATATTGTTATCGGCCCCTGGATAATAGATACGGATAAGGAATTTTATTTTCTCCTGATTACCCTGACCATACTCCTGCTGCTTTTCATGCGAAACCTTATTAAGACCCGGGTGGGAAGGGCATTCATTGCCATAAGGGATGCCGATATAGCAGCCCAGACCATGGGAGTCAACATTGTTTATTATAAAACCCTTGCCTTTGCCGTATCTGCCTTTTATGCCGGTATTGCCGGCGGCCTCTATGCCTTTGTCCTGAAATTTATCGAACCTGAAATATTCACCCTCATGATGTCCATCATGTTTCTGGCCATGGTTGTGGTTGGAGGCCTGGGATCCATGATGGGTTCCATTGCCGGAGCCACCCTTCTGTGCTGGCTGGATCTGAAACTGAGAAATATCCTGGATATTCCCTATATTGGAGACTGGCTGGAAACCCTTTCCAAATCCTGGTTTTCCATCACTGGAGTATCCAATATCCAATTTATTGTCTTTGGTTCCATCATGATTATGATCATGCTTTTTGAACCCCTGGGGATCTATGGAGTATGGCTGAGAACCAAGCGTTATTGGCGAACCTGGCCCTTTTAGAAGGCTGTCAGCTTTGTAAACCTGTTCTAACAAGGAGGCTGGATGGTTGATTTTATTCAGATGATTGTCAGCGGTATGGCCGTGGGCAGTTCCTATGCCCTCATGGGGCTTGCCATGGTCATTATTTACAAAACATCTGAAGTTCCCAATTTTGCCCAGGGTGAAATGGCCCTTGCTACTTCATTTTTTGCCATGATGCTGTTGACGACTTTTAATATACACATTGTGCCTGCCTTTATCCTATCCTTTATTTTTGCCATATTTCTGGGCTGTTTCCTGGAATTTGGCATTCTGCGCCGGGCCAAGGATCCCAATATCCTTGGCATGATTGTCATCACAATTGGTCTTGAGATGATTCTTGTGGGCCTGGTCTCCTGGAAATTCGGTGCCGAGCAGACAACCATGCCTTTTCCCCTGGGTCCCTATGACAGTTTTATAATCGGAGATATTTTTATAAGCAAACTGGATGCCCTGACACTTGTTTCAGCTTTGTTCCTCATGATAATACTCTTTTTGTTTTTTAAATATTCCAAACTGGGCCTTGCCATGAAAGCCACCCAGCAAAACGCTGTGGCAGCAAGGATAGTGGGTATACGGACCAATAGAATCCTCAT
The DNA here is from genome assembly GCA_029939535.1 of Desulfobacteraceae bacterium. GTDB lineage: Bacteria > Desulfobacterota > Desulfobacteria > Desulfobacterales > Desulfobacteraceae > NBML01. The sequence goes on from JAOZST010000064.1 coordinate 17,281, forward strand.
GATGACCTGGGGAATTTCTTCCCTTGTGGGAGCAACGGCCGGGCTTTTGATTTCTCCCATCATCATGAATCCTTATATGATGTGGGATCCCATGCTGAAGGGGTTTGCAGCCGCTGTCATGGGTGGTATGACTTCTCTGCCCGGCGCTGTTATTGCCGCATATCTTCTGGGTATTATTGAAAATCTTTTTGGTGGATATATTTCCATTGAATTTAAATCAGTTGTGGCTTTTGCCATTATTGTACTTGTGTTGTGTGTTAAACCCAGTGGTTTATTTGCAAGGCATTATGTGAAAAAAGTGTGAGAAAAGAACACTGCCATAAAAACTATTTAAAAGGAGGAAAAGATGAAAAAAAGTTTACAACTTATCCTAGGAGTCTGTCTGGCTTTTTTGCTTGTTATTGTTCCGAGTGCCCAGGCCGAAGAAGGTGTCACTGACACAGAGATCCATCTTGGCCAATGGGGTCCCCAGACAGGGCCTGCTGCTGCCTGGGGCTCTGTGGCAAGGGGAACAGGGGATTATTTTAAATGGATAAATGACAACGGTGGTATCCATGGCCGAAAAATTGTATACCACATGTTTGATGATGGGTATAATCCTGCCAAGACCAAGGCAGGAGTAAAAGAACTCCAGGAAGGCACTGGAATTTTTGCCTGGGCAGCAGGTGTGGGAACCTCTCCCGGTCTTGCTGTAAAAGATTATCTCATGGCGAAGAAGATTCCCTGGGTAGGCCCTTCAGCTGGTTCCCTCCACTGGGTAACTCCGCCCCAGAAATATCTATTCAGTGTTTATCCCCTTTATTTTAACGAAGCCAAAGCCCTGGTGAAATATGCAGTTGAAACCATGGGTAAAAAACGGGTGGCCATTGCATATTTAAATGATGAATATGGGAAAAACGGACTCAGGGGCGCCATTGAAGAATTGAAAAGTCACAACATGGAACTGGTGGCTGAAGTTCCCGTTGAAAAAAGTGATACAGACATGAAACCCCATTTGATGAAATTGAGAAAATCCAAAGCTGACATGGTTCTCCTATGGGTTGCCCCGGGCCATGCTGTCAGAATTGTGGGAACTGCCAAAGCCATGAAATTTGAGCCCCAATTCATGAGTACCAGCACATGTTCGGATTTTGTATTGATGAACCATATTTCCAAGGGGTTGTGGGAAGGTGTAATATGTGCAACTTTTGGAGAACTTACAGATTCTGATCATCCAGGGATTGTTAAATACAAAAAAGAAATATTTGACAAATATGCTGCTAAAACAGAACGCTGGGGACTTTTTTATGCCGCAGGCATAATCTTTACCGAGCCTATGATCGAGGGTTTGAAAAACGCAGGTCGTGATCTGACAAGGGAAAAATTTGTGGATGCCATGGAAAACATTAAAGGCTTTAAGAGTATCGGACCCGAGATCAACTACAAGCCCTATAATAAAAATGACATCTACAGCCGCCAGGGTAGTTCAGAGACCTTTCTGGTCCAATGCCTCAAAGACGGGAAAGCAAAAAAATTGACCGAGTGGATCAAACTGGACTAAAATAGAATGGATTAGGATGGAAAACGCATTTTTCAGTGTCAGCAAGCTGTTTATTTCCTTTGGCGGCATAAAAGCGCTTCAGGATATTAATTTTACCATGGAAAAAGGGGAAATCTTTTCGGTGATCGGTCCCAACGGCGCCGGAAAGACAACCCTGTTCAACTGCATCTCAGGCCTTTACCGGCTGGACCAGGGAAATATCCGGTTCAAGGGCAATCCCATTGAAAAGAAAACACCCGATGCAATTGCACGCCTGGGTATTGCCAGAACATTCCAGAATATTGAATTGTTCTCCCACATGAACACCATGGAAAATATAATGCTGGGAAGGCATATCCACATGGACACAGGTCTTTTTAAGGGCATGGCCATGTGGGGAAGAAAATCCTTTGCCGCAAAAGAGGAAATTTTTCACCGGGAAAAGGTGGAAAAAATCATTGACCTTCTGGAACTCCAGAATGTTAGAGAAAAGCTGGTGGGTGCCTTGCCCTACGGCACCCAGAAGCTCATTGAGCTTGGGCGGGCCCTGGCCCTGGAACCGGATCTCCTGCTTCTGGATGAGCCCTGTGCCGGTATGAATTCCGAAGAAAAACAGGACATGATTTTCTGGATCAAGGATATCCAGGATG
>JAOZST010000065.1:0-15218 GCA_029939535.1 Desulfobacteraceae bacterium
TAAATATGGCGGAATGTGGGATATGATAGAAGATCCCATTGAACATGCCCATTCAATCATAGCCCACATAGATAACAAACATAAGGTTCTGGGGATTGACAAGGCAAGGGACAGGGTCATGATGGATTTTGCTGCCCGCCAGGCTCTTTAGTGTAAATCAATTGTAATCAAATTTTAAAGGTTATAGCCTGGTCCCTGGGACCAGGCTATACATTAAATTTATAGTATGGGAATTTGCATTTAAGCTTTAGCTATCAGTCAGCAGCTAATGTCTAAAAGTTCGCCCTATGGCGCACTAAGTTTATGTATTTTTTTTCAAGTGAGAAAGGTTTCTTGTAAGTTCCAGCACAACCCCAAGGCCCTCTTGGACCTTGGTATCTGATATTGCTGATAATAATCCCATCATGCCAACCTTATCAGTATTAATTTTTTCTGTCATATTAATAAAGTTTTCAATCAAATCCACGCCAGGGCCAGTTAAAAGTTTTTTCAGCGCAATAGATAATCTTACTAGGGAAGCAGTTATTTTATCATAATCTTCCTCAATGTCGGACAGTTCAACGATTAGCGCCTGGACCAATTCGGTTACCCTGGGGGCCAAGTCTTCTTTCAGCTCATTGATGCTGTTGGCTGATTCAGTAAGAATTCCAATATACCCATCTAAACATCATTTTTCCCCAGTAATTACTCAAAGATTCCTGTAGGAGGCTGAATGGTCCCATGCCTGGAAAAGGGAATTTCCCCGGAAGCGGTTCTACCTTATAATTAAAATCAAGGAGAATGGCTTTTTCAAATCCTGAAGCAAGAAAGCAGGTGGCATGACCGTCAAAGGTGGGTTTTGGTTCATAACCGTCAATCTCCCTGATAAGGTTTGCCACAAGGGTATAGGCCATATAATGTGTAACCGATCCTGCCTTTGAAGTTGGGACATTGGTTGTATCACCCAACACATAAATTCTTTCCTGATTTTCTGCTTTCAGTGTATGATTATCTGTCGGGACATATCCGACGGGATCACCAATTTCTGATTCCACAAGCATATTCTCCCCCATATTGGGTGGTATGGCGACTAAAATGTCGTAACCTACTTTATCTCCTTTATGGGATTCAATGGTTTTTTCGCTTGCATTGACCTGGGCCAGGTCAAAATAAGGATTGAGTCCTCTGAACTCTTTGAGCCTGAATGTTTTTCATTATCTTTTTCATTCTTTCGGGATCAACTTGTTCGTTTGAGCCCCAGGACATAGTGCTTTGTATTACATATCTAAGATAATCAGATTTTGCAATTTCATTGTGCCAGTTACCCGATACTTTGGCCAGAGAAATGCCAGCAGAAAACATTAAAATCAATATCAATGCAATTGTGGATGGGCCAATCTGTATATTACCGGGAAATATTGAAAATTCAATGGCCTGCTTCTCAGGGCAATTTTTAATGCAAGTCATGCACGCTGTACACTCTGAAGAGCGGATGCTTTCTTTTTGTCTGATTTTTATGAGTCCGGGACATTTTTTTTCGCATATGCCGCAGTCTGTACAATGGGAAGGATCCCGTTTAATCTTTCCAATACTCAAAAAACTTAACACACCCAGGATCGCCCCATAGGGACATAAAAATCTGCACCAGAAATAGGGGATAATGAATGATAAAAAAAATAAAACAGAAATAACAATTATCGATGTATTGGAGAGATTAGTAAAAAAATATAACATCTTAATATCAGCGAATCGATTGTAAGGGCTGTGAATAAAGCTTTCAATGCTTCTTATCGGCATCTTGTAAAAAATATTCCAGATAAAAAATCCAGCCAGTACATATTTTATACTTCGCAATAATAAATCAACTGGAAGGGGTAGGATCATTTTTTTTTTAAAAAAGATGGAATGTAATTTGGCAAGAAAATCTGAGAGCAGACCAATGGGGCAAACCCAACTGCAAAACCCTTTTTTCACGATCAAGGCAGTCAGGCAGATAATTAAAAACACCACCAATGCTGACGGGTGTATTTTGTTTATTGTTCCAGTGAACAGAAGGTGTTTTAAACTGACCAGAGCACTGATGGGAAGAAAAGCCTCAACTCCCGGCGGTCTTTCAAAACCGGGGATTATTCCAGTCTCAAGCAGGGAAACAAAAAGATAAAATTTAATTCCCAGGCTGAGTACAATTATACACGATAATATCTGTACAAATCTCCTGGGCGAATTGAGGAATCCAGGTAGTTTATAGCTTTTTAATCTTTTTTTCATATTCCTCTTTTTTTTATGATTATTGATTCACTTGTATCATAGTTGAAAAAATAGAGACTTGATTTAGATCAAGAAACTTTTATTGACAAATTCATGAAAAATTTATAATAATTTCATTCTTTTAGGGAATAAATCCTTAATTTAATAGTATAGGAATTTGCATTTAGCCGTTAGGCTTTAGCTAACAGCTAACAGCTAACAGCTAACAGCTAACAGCTAACAGCTAATGGCTAATGGCTAAAAGCTCGCGCGATAGCGCGTTAATTTAAAATAGGGATATACAGATTTTTAGTGGAACAAGGATATAGAACATAGTGAGTACCAGCAGCAGGGAAACAATAAATACAGAGGCAGAGAGTAAAGACAAACAGGAGGCCCTGGCAGCCATGACCAGGTGTATTCCCATCCTGGAAAATATTGCAGACCAATCCGAACTTCTGGCCCTTTTGTCGGAAAATCAGCGCATTGCCTTGATCACGGCTGCCGGGAAAATATCCAGGCCAAACAAAAAAGAGATTAAAAAGCGGAACAAGGACAGAAAAAAGCAAAAACGCCTGGCCATTGTGGAAAAAGAGCGGCGCTTGAGGGCGGATACAGGTATTCGTAGGGCCAGGGAGGATGACGTGTTTACAGCTCCCCAGCAAATTTGCGGTCCGGATGTTGATATGGGAATTGAAGATAAAACCAGGACATTGGAAACACCCCGCAACTGCTATGTGTGCAAAACCGAGTTTGTAAAACTTCATCATTTTTATGACACCATGTGCCCGGAATGTGCAGAATTTAATTATCAGAAACGGTTCCAGACAGCTTCTTTGAAAGGCCAGGTGGCATTGATCACAGGGTCCAGGCTTAAGATCGGATACCAGGCCTGCTTGATGATGCTCCGGGCAGGAGCCAGGGTGATTGCCACTACCCGGTTTCCCAGGGATTCAGCCCTGCGGTTTTCCAGGGAAAAGGATTTCTCCCAATGGGGGGACAGGCTCCAGGTCTATGGACTGGATCTTCGCCATACTCCCAGTGTTGAGCTTTTCTGCGATTATATCAGGGAGACTTACCAGCGCCTGGATATTCTCATCAATAATGCTGCCCAGACTGTTCGGCGGCCGCCAGGATTCTATGCCCATTTAATGGAAAATGAAAACAGAGATACGGCAGATCTGCCAGAAGATGCCCAGGCCCTTTTAGGCCAGTACCAGGCCTGTATTTCCCAGCTGGAATACGGGCAGACAAAAGGTCTGGGCCAGGAAAAAGCTTTGCCTGTGTCCTGGAATGGCACAGCACCCGGCGTGGGGCTGCGCATGTCTGCTCAATTGTCCCAGGTTCCCTATTCCTATGATAATTCCCTGGATGTTCCCCAGGTCTTTCCTGCGCAAAAATTGGATGCTGATCTGCAGCAGGTTGATCTTCGCAGGACCAATTCCTGGAGATTACGCCTGGGGGAGATCCAGACCTCGGAAATGCTGGAGATTCAGCTGGTTAATTCCGTGGCCCCCTTTGTCCTGTGCAACAGGCTGGCAGATCTGATGAAAAAGGATTTTACCGGGCAAAAACACATGGTTAATGTCTCTGCCATGGAGGGTAAATTTCTGAGGTTTAAAAAAGGCAGCCGCCATCCCCACACCAATATGGCCAAGGCAGCCCTGAACATGCTTACCCATACTGCTGCCAGTGATCTGGCCAAATACGGGATTTTCATGAATGCCGTGGACACGGGCTGGGTAACAGATGAAGATCCTGCAATCCTGGCCAGGCTCAAACAGGACCGTCACGATTTCCAGCCACCCCTGGATATTGTGGACGGAGCCGCAAGGATCTGCGATCCGTTTTTCCATGGCATACTTACGGGAAAACACTGGTGTGGTAAATTTTTAAAGGATTATTTTCCCATTGACTGGTAAAAACCTGTTTATTGATAATGAATCCGTTTTTCCACCACAATAAACTGAAAAATGGTGATAATTGCAAGAATAAGAACCAGGACAACGGTCAGTGTGGCCGCGTAACTCGTATCCCAGAAACTAAAGGCATTTTCGTAAATATAGTACAATAAAAGGGAACTGGCATTATCCGGGCCTCCCTTGGTCATTATAACCAGATGATCCACCAGTTTGAAGGAATTAACAACGGCATTGACAGTTACAAACAAAGTGGTGGGCATGAGCAATGGAAAGGTTACCCGCCTGAAATAGTACCATTTTCCGGAACCTTCCACCAGTCCTGCTTCCTTAAGTTCAGGAGAAAGCTGCTGTAGGGCTGCAAGATAAAATACCATGAAAAATCCGGATTCCTTCCAGATCACCATGACAATGAGGCAGTAAAGGGCCGTGTCTGGATTGCCCAGCCAATTATGGCTGTCTCCTCCAAAAACAGAAAATACCTGATCAAAGAGACCGTATTCCGGAGTGTAGAAGAAAAGCCAGATATTGGCAACAGCGATCATGGGCAGAACAGTGGGGGTAAAAAAAGACATGCGAACCAGGGAGCGCCCTTTGATATTCCGATTGATGAGCAGTGCCATGCCCAGGGCCATGGCGATGCTCAGGGGAACAGTGCACATGGAATAGATAAGGTTGTTGGTCAGGACTTTCCAGAAAATATCGTCATCCATGAGAAAGACATAATTTTCCATGCCAATGAAGGTTGCCGGCCGGGTCACAGTTCCCATGGAAAAAAGGCTGTGGAACAAGTTGGAGGCAATGGGAAAATGGGTAAACAGACTTATCATGAAAACAGCAGGGAGAACCAGGAGCCAGCCATTCACATGATTCCAGTATCCAAGTTTAAATTTTGTTTTCATGGGGTTACGCCCCTTGCTGAATCAATTATCCGCTTGCCATTTTTGCCATCAAACAGATGAATATGTTTAGATTCCCAGTTAAGCTTTAAATGATCACCTTTTGAAATCTCTGTCTTGCCTTTTACTGTGACCGTGATGGCCTGTTCTCCTGACTGACATTGGAGCAGGGAGTCAGCACCCAGATACTCAATGGCCAGGACAGAGCTCTTCAGTCCTGATTTTTTTGATATTACAATGTTTTCCGGCCTGATTCCCACGAGATAGGAAGGGGTTGAACCTGGTGGCAGCATGGATGAAAACTCTTCCATAAATTCAATATCCGGAGTCAGGATATTCATGGGTGGATTGCCGATAAAGCTTCCTGTAAAAGCAGTGGCAGGTCTGTTATAAAGATCTTCCGGGGTCCCGTGCTGCTCAATGACCCCATCCTTCATCAGGATGATTCTGTCTGCTATGGTCATGGCCTCGACTTGATCGTGGGTCACGTAAATCATGGTCATTTTCAGGCGCTGCTGAAGGGCTCGGATTTCCTGGCGCATCTCCTGGCGGAGTTTTGCATCCAGGTTGGAGAGGGGTTCATCCATGAGACATACTGAGACCTGGGCCACAATGGATCTTCCCAGGGCTACCCTCTGGCGCTGGCCTCCGGACAATTGGGCGGGTTTTCGATCAAGAAGATTAGAAAGACCCAGGAGATCAGCGGCATTTTCCAGGCGTTTCTTCTGTTCATTTTTGGGCACCTTGCGTGCCTTAAGACCAAAAAGAATATTTTCTTCCACACTCAAATGGGGGAAAAGGGCATAATTCTGGAATACCATGGAGATATTCCGCTTGACCGGGGGAAGATTGGATACATCCCTGCCTCCTATCTCAACGATTCCCGATGTCGGCGTATCCAGTCCTGCAATAAGGCGCAGGGTGGTGGATTTGCCGCAGCCCGAAGGGCCAAGCAGAACGAGAAGTTTCCCATTCTCGCATTTAAAATTTATATTGGTCAGGGCCTGGGTACTGCCCCAGCTTTTGCAGGCATCTTTTAGAGTGATTGTTGACATTGCTTGTCTTTATTTATTAGGTGTCCATTTATTGTGATTAAGATTACTTAATTCCAGAATGCATGAAAGATTGTACAAACTGGCGCTGAAACAGGATAAATGCAACCAGCAGGGGAGCCATGGTCATGACAGTTGCAGCCGTGATTATGGACCAGTCAACCCCGGACTCAGGAGCGCCGAAAATAGCCAGTCCCACAGTCAGGGGACGGCTGTTTACCGAACTTGTGATTACCAGGGGCCAGAGAAAATTATTCCAATGGTAACTGACTGACACAAGTCCGTAGGCAATATAGGTGGACCTGGCAAGGGGTACATAAACTTTCCAGAGGATACCCACCGCAGATACCCCCTCCACCTGTGCGGCTTCCACCAGTTCCTTTGGAATTGTTTTAAAGGACTGGCGCAGAAGAAAAATCCCAAAGGCGCTGGCCATGTATGGAAGCCCGATGGCTGGAATGGTATCCAAAAGACCCAGAATACTTATTGTGCGATAATTTTCAACCAAAAGGACTTCGGGCATGATCATGAGCTGCAGTAGAACCAGAGCAAACACCACATTTTTTCCATAAAATTCAAACCTGGCAAATCCATAGGCAGCCAGGGTGCACAGAACAAATTGTGCTGCCAGAATCAGGGTGACCAGAACAAAGGTGTTGAGCAGGTACCTGGGAAAGGGAGCATAGGACCAGGCTCTGACAAAATTGTCCATTGTCAGAGGAGCAAACAATTCAAAACTTGTTGAGAATTGGGCTGGATGAAAGGCACTCCAGAAGGCGAATAAAACCGGTAAAAGCCAGACACCTCCCAGCATCCATGCCCCAATGGTCTCAATAGCCCTTCCTGTTCCAGGTTTCCAGAATTTCATTATGATTTCCTTTTGTCCTTTTCTACAGGGCATACAGGGCAGGGAATTTTCCCTGCCCTGGAATCTGATTAACGATAGCGTTTTAAAATGCGTTCTGCCTGTTTCTGGGCATCTTTTAACGCTTTTTCAGGTGTTTTAGCGCCGGTTAATGCCGCCTGGATGGCATCATTCAGAATTTTGTAAATCCTGCCGTTTTCATGAACCGACAACTCTGCTGTGGCATACTTCAACTGATCCCGGGCAACTGCTGCTGCTGAAAAACTTTTTACATAGGTTTTCAGCTCATCTGTCTCATAGGCATCGGCCCTTGTTCCAAGATAACCGGTTCCAATGCTCCATTGAGCTGTCCGTACCGGCTGGGTCATCCATTTGACGAATTTGAGTGCAGCAGCTCTTTCCTGGGGTGTGGTCTGTTTGAAAATATAAAAATTGCCACCTCCAGTGGGTGTTCCCCGTTCTTTTTTCGCAGGCAGCATTGCCACTCCAAAATCAAAGGAGGCATTCTTTTTAACGGCTGTCAGGTTTCCGGTGCTATGCCACATGATGGCTGTTTTCTGTTCCAGAAAATCGGTTCTCAGGGTTCCCCATTCAATGGTCCCCTTTGGCATGATTTCCTGTTTCTGACCCAGATTCTTCCAGAAATCAAGGGCCTGGACAACGCCCGGGTTGTCAAAATAGGTCTCTGTACCGGCATCATTCATCAGAACTTCACTGTTCTGTTTGCTTAATGCTCCGAACATCCAATAGGGATATCCAGTGGAAGGAATTTCCAGACCCCATTGGGTCACCTTGCCGGCATCATCTTTTATGACTAATTTTTTGCCCATTTCCATTAGTTCGTCCCAGGTTGCCGGGGGCTTATCAGGATCAAGACCGGCTTTTCTGAATGCATCTTTATTATAGTACATGACAATGGTGGACCGTTGAAAGGGGATGCTCCAGGTTTTACCGCCGGTGCGGCTGTTTTCCATCAGGGCCGGGTAAAATTTGCCAAGCCATTGTTTTTCGTCCGGGGTTGTAACCAGATCATCAAAGGCCAGGATTGCATCATTGTCCATGAGGGTAAAGATTTCAGTGGAAAGGATAACGGAAAGGTGGGGTGGATTACCGCCCTTGAGTGAGGTCATGGCTTTGGTCATGGTATCGGAGTAATTCCCGGAATAAATTGCTTTTACTGAGATGTCAGGGTTTTCCGCTTCAAACTCCATGACCAGTTTGTCCACAAGTTTTGTCAAAGGCCCGCCCACTGCAACGGGATAGAACATGGTAAGCTCTGTTGCATTGGCCATTGATGATAATGAAAGCAATAACAGTCCCAACAGCATTGCCTTAAAAATTTGAATTAGTGATCTTGGATTTTTCATGCATCTTCTCCTTTATAGATTGTTATTAATAGTACAAACGCTTTATGTCACTGGAGGATTAGACAGTCATCAGGAATTAATTTGCATTGTGTTAAACCCATTTTTATCCAGTTGAAATATTGAGTTTTTCAATGCGGCCTGTCCAGTCTGATCAGTCTATCAAGGAGCCCTGGTAGTGGATTCCCGGACGATGAGAGATGACTCCAGCATCCGTTGTTCAGGCTTTGCCTGGTTTTCAATACGCTTAAAAAGAAGTTCTGCACCCAGTTTTCCCATCTTATAGGCTGGCTGACTGATGGTCGTCAACCCTGGAATTACGTAGGATGCAATCTGAATATCATCAAACCCGACAATGGACAGGTCTTCCGGCAGATTCAAGCCCAGTTCCCTTGCGCCCTTCATGGCCCCCAGGGCCAGATAATCATTGGAACAGAAAACAGCGGTGACCGGATTGGGCCGGAAAAGAAGTTTTTTTGCCGAATCCCTTCCTCCGGTAAGGGAATATTCTGTTTGTTCCAAAAGGTTTTTGTCATAGGGAATGTCATAGTTTTTAAGGCATTGCTTATACCCGTGCCACCTGTGAAAACTCCTGTCGGATTTGGAAAAAATTCCAGCAACCATGCCGATGCGGACATGGCCGAGCTTTATCAGGTGTTCGGTTGCCTGGTATCCACCCTTAAAATTGTCTATTCCCACTGCAGACAAGGGACCTTTTTTTACGGTGCTGTAGAGCAGGACAAAGGGGAACTCTTCATCCAGGAGTATATTAAGGATGGAGCCCCTGGGATTGGTGGTGGTGATAATCAGCCCGTCCACCTGCTTTTCTCTCAAGGTCTCAACCAGGCTCTCCTCTTGTTCATACCGGTAGTAAGTATTCCCCAAAATGACTTGGATTTTCTTCTGGTTTGCGCAATCCTGCACTCCCCGGGTGGATTCTGCAAACACGGGATTATTGATGGTCGGAATGATCAGCCCTATGGTGTTGGACTGTTTGGTTGCAAAACCACGGGCAAGGGCATTGTATTTGTAGTTGCAGGTCTTCATTGCCCGGGTGACTTTCCCCCGGGTTTCTTCCCGAACCGTGTCCGGCGAATTAATGACCCTGGAGACCGTGGCAGTGGAAACCCCTGCTATTTTTGCGACGTCAAGAATCGTACTCATGTCTTCCTCTGTAAACGTTTACATTTATATATCCACCCCCGGGGTAATGTGTCAATATCTTTTTTAATTAAAGGGAATAAACTTTTATAAGTCTCTAAAATAAATACCATAATTTTATTTTATATTATTGATTTTTAATACTTGAAACTTGACCCTGAATTATATTATTAATGTAAACATTTACATCAACCATAGGAGACAGTGAGATGACCTGTAATTGTTTAACCCAGGTGACCAGAGATGTAAAACGTATTGAAAACTGCGGAATGTATGTGGATCTCATAAAAACCTCCAGGGGAGTGGTGCGTATGGGGAGCATGCCGGATATTTCAAAGTTTCTTACCCTTCACGGATTCAGAGAAGAAATTGTAGTTGTTCCTGACTGGGAGGGGTCCATGGCCGGGGATAATCATACCGGAGAGGAGTTCGTGCTTTGGCAGGCCCAGGTCAAAGGGGGCATTCGAAAACATTATGTGGGAAAGTCCGTCAATCTCAGCCAGATGTATTATAATTTAAATGATACATTTTCTTATTTTTTTGATCCCAAGCGTATATCCATCATGAAAAAACGCTGGCTGGATAATTGGTTCAAAGGGCATATTGCTGCCCCGATATACGAGAATGGTCCATTAAAAATTGATTTTGGCAAAGGCAATATCGTTCTGTCAGATCATGGAAAAGTTCTCTATGACAGGCTTGAATTTACACCCTCCCAAAATCCGGATAGTCAAATTGAAAAGGTTCTTGCCAAGGTGCCAACAGATTCAAAACCCAGGCAGGCCCTTGAAATCAAGGCTGTGGGTACGGGAAATGGATTTGTGGGTACTGTTGCCAGTTTTATTGTCCGTTTTTACAAACAGGTGATCTGGATCGATCCCTGCGGATTTCCGGCCCACACTCTGGCGCGCCATGGAGTTCACTGGGACGATATTACCCACATCCTTATCACCCATAACCATGAAGATCATATCCAGGGATTTTCTGCCTGCCTTAAACGGGCTGAATATACCAAAACCCCCTTGAACCTGATAACTGCTTCCAGTATCTACGGGCAGCTTAAAAAACAGTTTACACCATTTTGCCCCGGCTTCAATGCCCTGGTGAACTTTATACCCCTTTCTCCGGGAACCCTGCTGGAGCTGGATTCAATTCAGATAAATTCCCGCTGGAACCATCATTTTCTTCCCTATGGAACATTGGGGCTTAGAATTTCGGCCAATGGGAAAACCCTGGGGTTTTCCGGTGATACCAAGCTGGACGCAACCATCAATGGGGTTCTTAAACGGGAAGAACTTTTGCCCCAATGGTTTGCCCATTGTGACCTTATTTTCCATGAAGTGGATTTTGATAATCCAGCCAGCGTGCACACCCACTGGAAACAGGTTGAACTGCTGCAGCAGGAGATATCCGGTAAGGTCCTGGTATATCACACTCCATTTCTGGCCAATGCTCCCCTGCCCCTGGTCCAGGAGGGAAAAACCTATTGCCTGGAATAGTTATTTTCAGGAGGATGAATTAAATTTTTGACAATGGGCAGCAGGGGTCTATGTTATCACCAGTCTTAATAAACTTTTCTCTGGGACTTAATAAACCTTTCTCTGGGAAAATCCTTTGCCCAGAACATTAAAGGTGTTCTCAGTGATCATGAAAGCTTCCGGATCTATGCCAAAGACGATTTCTTCAATTCGTTTGATCTGGAAGGTGTTGGCTACGGTGAGGATGATATCTTTGTTTTGGCCGGTATAGGCGCCTTCCCCTTTAAGGAATGTGGCCCCCCGTTTGAGTTTGTGGAGGATCTGGTCTGTAATTTTTTTTGGTTCTCTGGAGATAATGATGATCATTTTTCGCTGGTTAAACAGGGTTATACAATATTCAATCACCTGGGAAGCAATATAGCTTGCTGCCATGGAATAAAGGATCAGGTCTGTGTTCAGGGTTCCGAAACTGAAAAGAAAGAGGACAAAATTAAATGAAAAGTTATAGGTGCCAATGCGGATGCCGAATTTCTGGTTGAGCAGGATGGAGATAATGTCATTGCCGCCACCGGAGCCCAGGGATCTGAAAACAATGCCGGCACCGGTTCCCACAAGTATCCCTCCGGCAAGTGTGGCCAGCCAGGGGTCTGTGATATCAATTTTAAAATTGACAAGATCAATGAGGATGGTCAGGGTAACCATCCCAAAAAGGCTATAGTATAGAAATCGTTTGCTGACAAATTTCCACCCAATGATAAAGACCGGGATATTCAGGATCAGGTACCATAATCCAGGGGTCAATGATTCGGTATAGTATAGCAATAGAATGCCAAGGCCTGAAAATCCTCCCGTGATCATGCCGTGGGGAATGATAATGGATTTGAGTCCCAGGGCAAGGATAAGATTGCCCGCGGTGATCAGAAACAGGTTCCAGGGGACGGAATAACTTATGTTTTGAAAATTCATTTCATTGCCTCGAATCGTAAAAAAGATATCTCAATTAATATAAAGTAGCTGGAAAGACAAGTTATTTTTATTGGGTTTTTAAAAAAAATCAAGCATTGTTTTTTTCGGTCCCGAACCCGGAAATTTTTAGGGATTATCCTCCATTCTTGAGTTTGTCTATTTTTTATTATAGTATCCCAGGATGACTGGAGGATAGAAAAACTATTATGGGAACATTTCCAGAGATTACTCAATTGCCCCTTCCCGGGGAATCCCGGGTCATGTATTGTGGAGATTGCCTAAGTTTTAAATTGACCCTTTCCTTCGGGGTCAAAGGGAAGGCATGGGTGAGAACCAATCTTGGTTCTGCAGGGATTTCACAAAAAGAAATTATAGGACGTATAGAAAAAAATGAAATAAAACTGGATGAAGCCTGGTATGACATTGAAATGGAGCCTGAAAGCGATCTTGTCTTTACAATTATCCTTCCCTTGCTCCAGACTGGATTTTTCCAGGCAAAATGTTTTTTTATCCCGGAAAAAAGCACCGCTCCCATCTGGCCCCGTGGGGATAATTGTATTTTCAATGTAGAGCCGGCAGGCACATGCTGCGGCAATATCATTTATAATGCCTTTGTCCGTCAGTTCGGCAGGTCCAAATCCAGTATGGCCGAAGAAAAAGAATTGTTACCAATGATAGAACAACTGGATGCAAAGGGATATACGGTTATTCCCGAGTCAGGGAAATTCAGGGATCTTACAAAACAGGTGGAATTTATTTTTTCCCATCTTGGCTGCCGTGTCCTGCAACTGCTGCCTATACATCCCACCCCAACCACCTATGCCCGCATGGGGCGGTTTGGCAGCCCCTACGCCTCCCTTGATTTTACCCAGGTTGATCCTGCCCTTGCTGAGTTTGATCCCAGGGCAACCCCTTTGGAACAATTCATGGAATTGGTGGACATGGTTCATTACCATAATGGATATTTGTTTATGGATATTGCCATTAATCACACCGGATGGGCAGCATCCATCCATGAAACCAATCCGGAATGGCTGGTCAGGGGTGGAGACGGAAAGATTGAGGCTCCTGGTGCCTGGGGAGTTGTATGGGCTGATTTGACAAAACTGGATTATACAAATGTGGATCTCTGGAAATATATGGCCCATGTTTTTTTGTTGTGGTGCCACAGGGGCGTTGACGGGTTTCGGTGCGATGCAGGTTACATGGTTCCTGTAGAAGCCTGGGAATATATTGTTGCCAAGGTAAGGCTTGAATATCCTGAAACGCTTTTTTTCCTGGAAGGCCTTGGTGGGCTGATTGCAACAACGCGAAAAATATTGGGCAGGGCGAATTTCAACTGGGCCTATTCTGAATTGTTTCAGAATTATTCAAAGGAAGAGATTTCAAATTATCTTCCCCTTGCCTATGATATATCACGGACAAGCGGCCACACCATTCATTTTGCAGAAACCCATGACAATAACCGCCTGGCTGTAATTTCAATGGAATATGCAAAAATGAGAACCTCCCTTTGTGCGCTTTGTTCTGTGGGCGGGGGATTTGGATTTGCTAATGGTGTGGAATGGTTTGCCTCCCAAAAAATTGATGTCCATGGATCTGCCAGCCTCAACTGGGGAAGCAGGACAAATCAGGTAGATCATATTTCCAGGCTGAACCTCATATTAAAAACCCATCCTGCCTTTTTCGGAGAAACCCGGCTTGAATTGATTCAGAAAAATCAATGCCAGTGCCTGGTATTGCTGAGGCACAATGAACAAATGGATAAAAAACTTCTGATTTTAATTAATCTGGATTGTGAAAATCCCCTTGAAGCATCCTGGATAAGACAAGATTCAGGTATTCAAGAAACAGTGTTCTATGATTTGATCTCAGAGGCAGAAATCAAAATTCAAAATACAAATGATAATTGTGTTATAAGGCTGGCTCCGGGAGAGGCCCTGGCCTTGACACCAGACCCTGATGATTTAAATCTCCTTGAACAAAACAGGCATAATAAAAGCCAGATGCCGGAAAGGGTGTATTTTCAAAAATTAAAAGCAAAAATGTTATTGGTTTACACAATTTTCAAAGGGTACAAGAATATAAAAGGCATTAATGTCCAGCAAGAGGCTTTGGCCTTTGCAGATGATCCAATTGAATTCATACGTTCTCTAAATAAGGAATCAAAGGAGAGCCGGGTGATTGTATTTGATTTTCAAAGGGATAAAAAACGCCAGTTAATGGTGCCCCCGGGGTTTTTTCTTCTTATCAAATGCAGGACCGGGTTCAGGGCAGAAATTCTGGATGAATTCAAGTCAAATCAGATATCCGGCAAAAGATTCCCAAAAAAATCCATTGGATATGAAGAAGGAATCCCCACAAAGGACAAAAAAGGATTTTTTGCTCTTTTTCCCCCGGGAAAAATTAGGCACTTTCATAAAGAATATACTTTAAACCTGCGGGTATTTGAATCCGCTGGCACTCAGATTGAAACGGCTTCATTATTATACCTTGCCCCGGGTCGTGACCTTTCTATGAGTTCATCCTTTACAAGAAAGGAGATTGTAAAAACCCCTTTTTTGAAATTATTGGGTACAACCACCAGAGGCGGTATGATGAGGGCTGCTGCCTGGTGGGGCAGGCTTGACAGCAGGTATGATGCTTTCCTTGGCGCAAATATGGACAAAACAATGCCGGAAAACAGGTGGATGGTGTTTTCAAGGTGTAGAATCTGGGCCATCTTCCAGGGCTATTCAAGGGAACTTACATTGGATTGTCTTGAAAAATTTACATTTTCCTATGACCATGGTGGTAAATGGCTGTTTCATGTTCCCACATCCGAAGGCAGGTATTATGCTGTAACCCTTTATCTTTTCATTGATCCGGAGGAGAATCATGTCTGCCTGTCCCTGGTAAGAGAGAACTCCTCCCAGGATAATCTTCTTTTTTTAAATGATGATAAACCAGTGACCATTATCATGAGACCGGATATCGAAGACAGGAGCTTTCATGAAACCGTCAAAGCATATAAAGGGCCTGAAAAGCAATGGCCCAAGTCTATCTCAACCTTTGACCAAGGGTTTTTATTTTCACTTTCCAGGGGAAAAACCCTTGGCATTACCCTGAACAGGGGCAAATTTGTCCATGAACCTGAATGGCATTATATGGTCCGCCGCCCCTTGGAGGCCCAAAGAGGCCTTGACCCTGAATCTGATCTTTTCAGCCCGGGATATTTTACATCTTCCTGCCTGGGAGGTGAAAGCATGGTGCTGAATGCTGCTGTAATGGATAGCCAAAATCAAGATA
>JAOZST010000065.1:15318-19401 GCA_029939535.1 Desulfobacteraceae bacterium
GATAGCCAAAATCAAGATAACCAAAATCAGGATAACCAAAATCCAGAAATGGCTTTTACTAAAAATAGTACTACTCATGAATTATTCAACTTTGAAAAAGCAATGCCCCTGTCCAGGGCAGTATATAAAAGCCTTGACAGCTTTATTGTGGATCGTGGCAAAGAAAAAAGCGTGATTGCTGGATTTCCCTGGTTCCTGGACTGGGGAAGGGACAGCCTTATCTTTTGCCGAAGTCTGATTGAGCTGGGACGGTTTTCAGAAGCCAAAGCCATATTAAGATTGTTTGGCCGGTTTGAAAGCAATGGTACTCTTCCCAATATGATCTGCGGCCAGGATGCTGGAAATATTGAAACCTCCGATGCACCATTATGGTTTTTTTCCTGCTGCAGGGATTTGGTCGAAAAAGAGGGGAACCAGGATTTTTTAAAGGAAAAACTGGATAACCGCAGGGTTCTGGATATTTTGCTGTCAATGGCAGATTCCCTGATAAAAGGGACGAAAACAGGTGTTAAGGCAGATTCTGAAACCATGCTCCTGTACAGTCCGTCCCATTTTACATGGATGGATACCAATTTCCCTGCAGGGTCTCCACGCCAGGGCTATCCTGTGGAAATCCAGGCATTATGGTATAATGCCCTGGTTTTTCTGGGGTTGGTGGATGCACCCAATCAAAAAGACTGGCAGAAAAAAGGTAAAATTGTACAAAATGCCATTTCTGATCTTTTTTATAATGAAAGAGCAGGTTTTTTTTCCGACTGCCTTCATTCACACGATCCTGGTGGTGCCAAAAATGCAGCCCCGGATGATGCCCTTAGACCCAACCAATTGTTTTTGGTTACACTTGATGTGATAAAGGATAAAAACATTGCCCGAAAATGTGTTGAAACCTGTCAGGAATTACTTGTTCCCGGAGCAGTCAGGAGTCTTGCTGACCGGAGGGTTGAATTTCCCATCAATATTATTTGGAATCAAACAGCAATAAAAGATCCCCATGCCCCTTATTCCGGGAAATACCAAGGGGATGAAGATACCCAGAGAAAGCCTGCCTACCATAATGGAACCGCATGGACCTGGCTGTTTCCCGTGTTTTGTGAGGCATGGGCAAAAGCCTTTGGTAAAAAATCTCATCCCACCTGTCTGGCATGGCTGGGAAGTGTGATTGGTTTAATGAGAAAAGGTGCTGCAGGATATATCCCTGAAATCCTTGATGGAGATTTCCCCCATACGCCAAGGGGGTGTGATGCCCAGGCCTGGGGAACAAGCGAATTCGCCAGGGTGATACACAAATTATCAGAATAAGTCCCTAATTATCCTATTCCGGAACAGGGGTTACTCTCCATATGTTTTTCGCATATTCCAGAACCGCCCGGTCGCTGGAAAATTTTCCCATATTGGCTGTATTCAATATGGACATCCGTGTCCATTGATTCTGATCCTGATATGCCAGTGCAACCGCCTGCTGGGTCTTAACATAATTTGCAAAATCAGCCAGCACCAGGTAATAATCTCCCTGGTCCAGAAGGGAATGCACAATGGGTTTAAACAATTGGGGCTTTCCCGGTGAAAAATATCCTGAATCAATCATATGAATAATTTCTTTGAGTTCCTGGTTTTCTTCATAATATTTTCCAGGATCATATCCTTCCTGTCTTTTTGTTGCAACTTCATCGGCTGTAAGCCCAAAAATAAACATATTGTTTTTTCCAACTTCTTCCATGATCTCCACGTTGGCACCGTCCAGAGTTCCAATAGTCAGGGCCCCGTTCAATGCAAATTTCATATTGCCTGTGCCGGATGCTTCCAGCCCGGCTGTGGAGATCTGTTGGGAAATATCAGCTGCGGGAATGATTTTTTCTGCCTGGGAAATGCAATAGTTGGGTAGAAATATAGAGCTGAGCTTTTTCCGGATTTCGGGATCTTTGTTAATGGTCTCTGAGACAGAAGTGATCAGTTTGATTATCAGTTTTGCCTGGAAATAGCCCGGGGCTGCTTTCCCTGCAAAAAAAAAGCAGCGGTTAATTTCACGGGTTTCTTTATTTTGGCGGATACGATTATAAAGCAGAATCACATGGAGGATATTGAGAAGCTGGCGTTTGTATTCATGCATGCGCTTGGCATGGATATCAAAGAGGGCATTGGGATTGACCTCTATGCCGGTTTTCCGTAAAACATATTTTGCCAGTTTTTCCTTGTTGGCCAGCTTGGCCTTTTTCCATTTGGATACAAATAAAGGATCTTTAGAATAGGGAATCAAGTTTTTAAGATGGTCCAGATTGGATATCCAGTCAGAACCAATGACAGAAGTTATGAGTGTTGAAAGACCTGGGTTGGATTGATAGAGCCATCGCCGGGGAGTGATTCCGTTGGTGATATTTTTTATCCTGCCCGGATACATGAGATTAAATTTTTTAAATAGACGGGTCATTAAGATCTTGGAATGTAATTTTGCTACTCCATTGACCGAATGGCTGCCAATGATGGCCAAATGGGCCATTTTGATCTTTGGCACATCTCCTTCCTGAATAATTGACATCCTGTCAGACAACTCTGGTTGATCAGGATATATATATTTCAATTCATCAAGGAAACGTCGATTTATTTCATAAATTATTTCCAGGTGCCTTGGTAAAAGGTTTCTTACTAAATTCACCGTCCATGTTTCAAGGGCTTCGGGCAGTACAGTATGGTTGGTGTAAGAAAAGGTTTTTTTACAAATGGACCATGATTCATCCCAACTCAGCCCTTTTTCATCCATGAACAAACGCATAAGTTCCGGGATGGCAATGGATGGATGGGTATCATTCAGCTGAATGGCAGCCCAGTCGGAAAATTTGTCAAAAGATTTATGATCAATCAAGTATTGACGTATAATATCCTGGAGTGTTGCCGAAACAAAAAAATACTGCTGCTTGAGCCGAAGTTCCTTTCCCTTTTCCATTTCATCATTGGGATAAAGAACTTTGGAAATGGATTCGCTTAAAATTTTTGCTTCTGAAGCTCCCATATAGTCTCCATGGTTGAAAAACTCCAGGTCAAACCCACGACTGGATTTGGCAGTCCATAACCGCATATTGGTAACAAAATCATCATGAATGCCCGGAATCATAATATCACAGGCCATGGCCATGACATTATCTGAGTTTATCCAATGATACCTTTCATTGCCGTGAATGTCTGTGTAAGATTCAGATTGGCCGTAGAATTTTATTTTATAGATATTTTCAAAGCGGATAATTTCCCAGGGGTTTCCCCTGCGCATCCAGTTATCACTTTTTTCTTGCTGAAATCCATCTTTTAAAACCTGGTAAAAAATTCCGAATTCATAGCGTATGCCATACCCATATCCAGGCAGCCTCAACCTTGCAATGGAGTCCATATAGCAGGAGGCCAGACGGCCTAGCCCGCCATTCCCAAGACCATGATCCCATTCCTCTTCTTCAAGGACGTCCAAGTCAAATCCAAGATCTGACAGGACCTTTCGGGCAGTATCCTCCAGATCCAGGGAGATCAGGTAATTTTTTAGAAATCTTCCCGGCAAAAATTCCAAAGAAAGATAAAATATTCGTTTGGAAAAATTTTTCCTGCAGGACTTCTGGGTTTTGATCCATTGGCTGATCAACCTGTCTTTCAAGCTAAAGGCAAGTCCCATAAAGCAGGAGTATTTATTCATTTCCTCAGGATCAAGCCCAAGATTGAATCGAATATTATGGTAGATGTCCTGTTTGAGCTTGTCAGCTTCACAAGCAGGATCTGATTTTTTTTCATCCAGGGCTGGATATTGATTCATGGCGAAATCCTTTGTCTGAATTTTTACATCCACATCTTTAAAGATGTTTATCAATCCGTTTGTAGAAGAGATCATGGGATCTCTATCACGGGTATGTTTTTTGCTTTTTTCGGGCTTATTCTTTCAAACGTAATTTTTCCCTAGGTTTTTGTTTTTTTTGATTGGTTTTTTTTGAATATAATCCTCTTGCTTATAGGTTGCAAATTTTATTTTGAATTCGCAAAGAAAAGAATTTATTAACTAAGATTTAATTTTGTGTTTCACCGAACAATATTACCAAAAAATATTACCAAAAA
>JAOZST010000223.1:0-5487 GCA_029939535.1 Desulfobacteraceae bacterium
CGTTTGATAATTTTTTGAATGGATGCCCGTTCAAGGCCGCTGATTCGTGAGGTTTTTGAAATATTACCCCGGGTGGTTTCAAAAAGTCGGGTCAGATAATTTTTAGAAAAAATATCCAATACCTCCTTTTTTGCATCCCTGTAAAGAATGGGACCGACAATTGCGGGTGTTTCTTCAAGGTTGCCCTCCACAAGGTTGATCAGGGCAAGGTCAATGGTGTTTCCATTTGAGAAAACAGCCAGTCGCCGGACATAGTTTAACAACTCCCGAACATTTCCCGGCCAGGGCTGTCTTGCAAGATAAGCCAGGGCTACAGGATCTATTTCCATGGGTTCCATGCTCATTTCCTGGCAGGTTTTAAGAATAAATTCCCGAACCAGGACGGGAATGTCGTCTTTTCTTTCCCGTAATGGAGGAACTTTTATGGAGAGCACATTGAGGCGGTAATACAGATCCTTGCGGAAGCTGTGGTCAAGGATTTTTTTCTCAAGTTCCTGGTTGGTCAGTGCAATGATTCTGACATCGGTTGTTTTTGAGGTGCTGGAGCCCACAGGCTTGACCTCCTTGTCCTGCAGGAATTTAAGAAGTTTGGCCTGGATAGCCGGTGTGATGTCTCCGATTTCATCAAGGATCAGGGTCCCCTTATCTGCTGCCATGAAAAATCCTTCCCGATCCCTTTGAGCCCCTGTAAAGGCTCCTTTTACATGACCGAAAAGCTCACTTTCCAGAAGTTGCTCAGGGATGGCAGGGCAGTTTAATGCACGGCAGGACGCATTTTTTCTGTTTGAAAGCTTGTGAATGGCTGTGGCAATATATTCTTTTCCGCATCCGGATTCCCCGGTAATCAGGACGGTATAATCTGTTACGGCAATGGCGGTGATCTTTTCCTGGAGCTGTTTCATGACTTTGCTCTCCCAGTGAAAGGACTGATCAGCGTTCAAGGTTTTGATAATTTTCTGGAGACGCTGGTTTTCACTGGCAAGGGAATAATGATCAATCGCCCTTTCCACAGTATGGTAGAGTGTCTCCCTCTCCACAGGCTTGGTGATAAAATCCCATGCTCCCATTTTAAGGGCCTTGACAGCATTTTCAATCGTGGCATGGCCTGTGATCATGATCCCGCAGAGGTGGGGGTTAAGTTCCAGACCTTTTACGAGCAGTTCATGCCCGGACATGCCCGGCATGCGAAGATCGGAAAGCATGACACCGATTTTATTTTTTTCCAGGGCTGTAACAGCGCTTTCACCTGAAGATCGGCCGATGATGTCAAATTTTGTAAATTTTTTTTCCAAGACCCTGATAATGCCTTTGAGAAAATCCTTGTCATCATCAACAACCAGTATGGAGAAGTTCTTCATTCTATATCCTTAATATTTGTTCCCGGTTTGACCACGGGAAAGAAAATGTTAAAAATGGTGGTCTCATCACTTTCGACTTCAATACGGCCGCCAAGTTCATTGATAAACCCGTACACAACAGAAAGCCCCAGACCGGTTCCTTTCCCAACCTCCTTCGTGGTATAGAACGGATCAAATATCTGGGAAATAACATGATCCGGGATGCCCGGTCCATTATCTTCAATACAGAGCAGGACATGATCTTTTTTCGCCAATTGAGTGGAAATAGTGATTTTTCCTCCAAATTCCAGAAGGGCGTCAAAGGCATTGAGCCAGAGATTGGTCAGAATCTGCTCTAAAATGGCGGCATCACATTTGATGTCCGGAAGATTTTCTTTTAGATCTGATTTGACGATGATCCTCTTTGATACTGCCTGGGTTTTAAACACATCAATGATATTGGCGACGACCATGTTGATACTGCATTTTCCCGAAATTGCTTGTTTGGGTCTTGAAAGATTGAGGAGATCTTGGACAATGGTCTGGACATTTCGGGTATGTTTTAAAATGACATCAATATCGTCTAGGGTTGCAGGGTCATCCACCGCGTCTTTGACAAGATCAGTATAACACTGGATCACTCCCAGAGGATTGTTGACCTCATGGGCGATACCGGCAGCCATTTTCCCAATGGCACTTAAGCGTTCTGTCTGTTGCATCCGTTCGATCATCTGTTTTTCCAAAGTTATATTCCGGGCAGACAGAACAATTCGCAGACTTGACTGGTCCCGCCTTGGCAATGGGTAGAGATCAATACTGAAATATCTTTCATCCGGGGTTTTTATCTCCTTGCTGATAGGGGCTTCTCCTTCGATTACCTGCTTTAAGATATTGTAAGGTTCATGGGAAGCGGTTTCCATACAAAGAAATTTTTTGAGTTCCTTTTGCTGGTTGTTTTTCTTCTTTTTTGTAAGAATACTTTTACTGGCCTTGTTTGCAATGATGATCCTGCAGTCGGAATCGATTAGCAGCAGGGGATCTGCAATCCCTTCAAAAATGGATTGCAGCATATCGTTTTGAAATCGGATATTAGAAAATGCCTGGATATTTTCAATAAGAATCCCTACCTGCTGACCCAGGGCCAGGAGGATGTCAGGGTCCAGATCATCGGGTATCAAAGTCCTGGTCCAGAAGATACGCAGAATTCCCCAGTGACTCCCAGAGGATTTTATAGGGATATATAATTGGTTCTCCCGGATCAGGATGTCATCTTTCCATAAGAGTTCCTTGATATCAACATCCAGGTTTGAAATTGTTGTGTCGGGTTTCCAGGAATAGGCTTTTTCCGAAGCCATTGTGCAGTGGTAAATGATCTGGTCTGCTTTAAAGCGCTTTCCCACGCTTTCAAGGACACCTGAAATTAGCTGTTGGGTATCAAGGGACCCCCCGAACCCGGAGAGCAGCTTTACGAAGAGCCGGACGTCTCCAAGGTGTTTTTTAGCTTTGAATTTGAGCTCTTTCGTCCGGTCTTCTACTTTGAGTTCAAGATTCTGGGCATAATCCTCAAGTTCATGCCGGGCATTGGAAAGGCAACCGGCCAGTTCATCAACCCCTTCGATCAGCCCTTCAATTTCTCCTTTTTGCTCTAGCCTGTCGATAATGCTCTGTTCCTGCCTGCCTGAAAATCTTGTTTTAAAGATCAATGACAGGGTATGAAGTTTTTTCATGACCAACCGGTCAAAAAAAAGGCTGATCAAGGCGGCAAAAATTAGGATTCCCAGAAAGTAGAGAGTCAGATATCGGAGGGTAACTTCTTTTACAGGCGTCTTTATCATAGCCACGGGAAATCCTGCCACCACCACACCCCCGACATCCCCCACGATGTAATGAAACCCGTTTTTATCGCCGTAAATATCCTTGAGTTCTTTGGGGGCATCCTCAGGATCACCATGGCATTGCATGCAGGATTCACTGAACGTAACCGGCCTTGCCACCAGATGATACTCTTGATCTCCCACCATGGTGTTATCTTCCCAGGTTTTCAGGGCCTTATCCCTGTTGAAAACAGCAATAAGGTTGCGTTCAAAATTATCGGGTGTTGATTTAAGATTTCTGGGTTTAATGGAAACCCGCCTGTAATGGAAAGCAGATGTGTCGTCTACATTAAGGTGGGCCATCACTTCTCTTGAAATATATGAGGAAGACATGGCCTTTAACACAAACCGTCCCTGGGGAAGGGTTTTGAACATTTCAGGTCTTAATACGGTCTTGACATAGTTTTGAACAGCGTTGGACTGGGCCAGGAGCATCCTGGACCGCTGGCTGATTTCCGATTTCATGATATGGTTTAAGTGAAAGTAGATAATAATACTGATACAGATACCTAGAGCTACCGCAAACAGCACAAGCCCTGTGATGAATTTGAATCTTAGGTTAACTATTTTTGAAGGCATTGATTATTCTCCATTTGGTGTTTCAATTGTTAAAATAGAGAATCCCTTTGTAAATTGCAAGATATCTCATGGCTCAGATCCTCCAACATATCTTCTATCCATTGATATCGTTTATTGATATCGTGAGACATCGCCTTGAGAACAACTTGTTCTATAGAAACAGGGAGGCTGGCCCGGTAATTTTTCGGAGGTGTAATCTGTTCTTTTTGCTGCAGCCATTTCTGTAGAGATTGCCTCTTTTCGGTAAAAGGCAGATGGCCGGTTATTGCCAGGTAGAGTAGAACGCCAAGGGCATAAATATCGCTTCGTGGATCTCCGCGCCTGCCCTGGATGAGTTCCGGCGCCAGGTAGAGTAAATTACCCTGGGGGCCAAGGCCGGCTGCTACAATGGGGTCCGGCTTAAGATCACTTGATGCAAGCCCCATATCGATAAGGTGAACTTTCTGTCTTTCGTCCAGCATAAGGATGTGTGGTCGCAGATCGTGGTGGACAATACCTGCCGCATGGAGGGATGATAAAAGATCACACAGCTGAGAAAAAATGGGGAGCAGCAGCTGATCGTCCAACCGTTCTTTGCTGAGAAGAGACATCAGACTTTTACCCTTAACTTCCTCCAGGATCAGTGCATTGTCTATTCGTTCCCTGACCTTGGGCAGGCAGGGGTGTGACAGAGTCTCGAACAATTGTAATTCTGTTTCAAGACAGGATTTGTACAACGGATTTTGCAGCACCTCGTCAAACCCGATTTTAATAGATACATTGTTTTCCGATTTTACGTTATATCCATGGTACAGCCAGGACATGGCGCCGGCAGCAATGGGTCGGGTAACAACATGGTCACCGATAAAGTTGGGTTGGAGGGATGATCCCTTGCGGGCTGAACGGACAAAGCTGTTCAGAGAGCCAATGGAGGCATGTAATAAATCAAGTTCATCTCCGGAACCCTGAGCATCTCTGGGTTTTTTTCTCTCTGACATAAGGGAGAGCATCACGCTGAGACGTTCAATGACCAGATGCTGGAAGAGCAGGTTCAGCAGCCACAATAAGACAATACTTGCAATAAGGGTGATACTGAAGATGACAAGGCTTCCCTTCCATGCCTCGCGCAAAGGTGCTGAAACAGGGATTGCAACTGAGTTGATAGCTGCCAGATCTCCGGCCTGGAATCGAAACCCGCCGTCTGTGCCGTATCGATCTATCAAGGACTGTGGCGCATCTTCCACTTTGCCATGACAGCGGATACAGGGCTTGGAAAAGTAATCGGGGACCATGGAAATAAAAAAAGAGTCTCCATTTTTTTTCACAATACCCTGCCAGAAGGACCGATCGGGTTCTTCTTCAAACCAGTCCAGCATTTCTTCCTCAAAGGCGTCTGCCAGATTGAGAGGATTAAGCGGATTAAGTGAAGCCCTTCGGTATATGTAGTTGGGCATGGACTCGGCAAATCGTTTCATAATAGTGGTACTGATATAGGTGGTAGACATTGCCTCGATGATAAAGGTATCCTGACCGTGCAGTTCATACATCTTTGGCCGTAATTCTTCTTTGACATAGGAACGGATGGCCTCTACCTCCAGCAAAATGACCTCGGACTTGTCCATGGCTTCGGCCATGAGCAGCCGGCGGGTGTTCCAGAAGGAAAGCGTTGATAACAAAAGACCGCCGCCAAGGAGAATAAGGGTTGACCAGAGTAAAAA
>JAOZST010000066.1:0-19249 GCA_029939535.1 Desulfobacteraceae bacterium
CTTATGGGACTAATTCAGTAGTTGTTCAGGGCGGTTGTGCCCTTGCCGTGCATGACGTCCTTTCGATGGCCCGTTGTATAGGGCGACGGACCCTTCCACAACCAGTGCGCCGTAGTAAGCATATCTTCTGCCTGGGCATCATGGCAGCGCAGACATTCTGCAGTCACCTGAAATGCATCCGGGTTTTCCGGCAGCTTAACCAATTCCTTGTGATCAGGAACATTCTGCAGATGACAGCCCTTACAGTCAACAGGTCCCTTGGCTTCTTCCTTATGACATTCAATACATTGCTGATGATAGGCTGCCTTAAGGCCGATCCGTTCCGGATGGTCCGGGTTAAATGAATCCTGGTGGCAGGCCGAACACCGGGTTGTTTCCAGAGCATTTTCATCTTTGGGTCTGTAATGATGACATTTACTACAATCGTTTGTCAGCACTGCATGACGTTTATGGGAAAATCTAACAGGTTCGTAATGGTCTTCTCTTTTTTTGAGAATGGGACTGTCCATCAAAAAATACACATCTTCAATATTATCAACTGTAATGCCGGCATCCAGCAGGCACATCCTGCGATTGATCATGCAGTCATCCTTGTATTCCTTGACAAAGGGAACCACTTCCTTTGCCCTTTCCTTTGCCTTTTCCTGATCCGGTGCTTTCCAGACTTCTGCCATACACAGGGCAGGGGTCAGGATCACCAGAACAAAAAAGAAAATAATCTTCTTTATCATGACGATACCTCCTTGGATTCCTGGAGAACAGGCAGATAAGTCACAAGGAATCTATAAATAAACATCAATGTTGCGATGAGTCCCATGGTGACAAAAATTTCGCCTGGTGCAGGAAAATACCCATTTTCTGTCAATGGGGGTTTATACCCTACGATGAATACATTAATACGATTTAATACCACACCAAAGACAATCATGGCTGCTGCAGTGAAAACAGCTTTCCTGGACTTCCTGACCTTAGTAAATAACAGCATTACCCAGGGTGTTATGACACCAAAAAGTATCTCCACAATAAATGAATTGGTCTGATAGGTTCCGTCTAAAAGATAAACATAGGTACCTCTGACAACCATATCTCCTAGTTTAAGGAACATATAAATTCCTAAAAGGAAAATGGTAATCCGTGTCAGGGGAGTAAGGAAACTCATCTCAGAATCCAGCTTAAAAGAGCTTGTGGCAATGGTTGTTTCAAAAACCACCATGGGATAACCAACGGCAAAGGCAGAAGTGAGAAACAAAAGGGGCAGAATGGGTGTATACCAGAGGGGATGAAGCTTGGTAGGCGCAACCAGCATGAGAGAACCCAGGCTGGATTGATGCATACAGGACAATACAACCCCTAAAATAATAAATACCCACATGATTTTGCCGATGATTGCATCACCCACTTTCAATATTGTATTTAACAAGCCATTAAGTCCTGATAAAATTCCAGGAAGATTTACCCTGTCCTTAAATTGTTCAGCAACAATGGGAAAAAACTCAAAATACAGCACATGGAGGTAAACCATTACACACATGGCTACCTCAAAAAGAACTGAATTGGTGTTCCAGTTGAAGATGGGTTTCCAGATGGCCCAGGAACGCCCGATATCCACCAGAAGTCCCAGTACCACAAATGTGTATCCCAGAACTGCCGTTAAAAGCGCAGGCCTGGTAATGGGTTCATAATAATGCCGCCCGAAAATATGGGCCAGGGCAGCGGTTGTAAATCCACCTGCAGCCAGGGCAACACCGGTTGCCACATCCACACCCACCCAGAGCCCCCAGGGCCTGGCATTGGTAAGGTTGGTGACATAGCCTATGCCCCCGGTAAATCTTGCAATAATAGAAATTGCTCCTGCAATCATGAATACCAGCAGCACAAAAACACCGGGTGTCCAGAATTTTTTCTGTAAAGGACCTGCTTTATGTCCCATCAGGCACCTCCTTTATCTTCAGGATCTTCATGGGGCTTATCCAATTTATACATAAACGCTCCTAAAACGCTAAAGAGTGCTATGGGGGACCAGAGATAACTGAACAATGAATGCTGTATAGTCTCGGAAAGCTTGGGTGCTGGCTTGTCCGGCAGCACAGGCAGGTTTACTTTTTCAAAGGGAACAGAAGAGATATAAAGCCAGGATGTCCCCCCAACTTCCTTTTCACCATACACATGATCAATATAAACTCCTGGGTTTTCTTTCACTCTTTTTTTAGCAACCTTTAAAAGGGTCTCTCTCTTTCCAAAAGTCAGAGTTTCTGTGGGGCAGATGGTTGCACAGCCTGGAACTCCGCCGTCTTTGGAGATCCTGTCGTAACAGAATGTACATTTCATCACCTTGGGAGTAATGGGGTTGTTATATTCATAGGCAGGGATTTCAAAAGGACAGGCCACCATACAATACCGGCAGCCAATACATTTGGTTACATCATAATGAACTGCACCAGTCTCATCCTTGCTCATTGCCCCGGTAATACAGGCTGAAACACATGCCGGGTCCTGGCAGTGCATGCACTGAACCTTGGCAAAGGTGGGTTTCGGCTTGTCAAAGGTATCAAGTCTGCCTGTAAAATAGCGGTTCACCACTGTAAAAGCCTTGTGATCCGGTCTTCTTTTTTTGTCATAAATCGTGCATTCACAATTGACTCTTTCCGGCGCGGGCAGTCCATTTACCTCAGCGCAGGCCTCTTCGCACTTACGGCAGCCAACGCACCGGGTCAGGTCCACCAGGCATCCATAGGGATCTGGTGGTGCCTTGGACTCCCATGCACTGGCAGATGAGGGCAGGGCCGTAGCGGATGCGCCGGCTGCTCCCATGAATTTAAAAAAATTCCGTCTACTAAGTTGCATTTTACCTCCTTTTCATATTAAACATCTAACGATTTTCTAATTATTTTCAATTCTTGAACCTCTTTTAATTCCTAGACAGATACAATCTGCCATCTTGTTTTTATAAACCACTTCATCCTGGGACCTTTTAACAATCATTGTCAAATCCCGTACCACATCTATATCTGCCAGCATGACCTCCAGGATATCCCCTTCTTCCATGGATTTCAGGCAGCTCTTGCACTTAAGCAGGCTAAGAGGTGAAATCACTCCTTTAAGATCCAATACAATTTTTGATGTCATAAAGACCCCGGCTATTATTAATATAAAATCACAAAGCCTGTGCTTGCAACAGGTGTACCGTTTAATGCGGAAAAGAAATGATATCTTTAACAAATTGTTTTTATAGAGAAAAAAATATATCCAAGGTTTGGCTTGACTGTTTAAGCACTGAATAGTATTTAAACAAGTGTTTAATCAGTAACACCTTTTAAACACTTATTTAAACAATGCCCTGGCAATTGAGAGGATGACCCATGGACGACCGTGAGATGAATATTTTCTGGAAGAAAATAGTAAATACCATTAACGATGGATTAATGTTTATCGGCCCTGAAGGTTCTATTTTAATGGTGAATAAAGCCTTTGAACGACTCACGGGATACAGTTCAGCAGAAGCAATCGGCATGTCCTGTGAAATGCTGGGCTGCGATGCCTGCGAACAGATCATCCAGACCAACAAACACTCTGCCTGGTGTAAATTGTTTGAGGAAGGCCAGCAAGATATGAAAAAATGCCGGTGCCTTGTAAAGTGCAAAGATAAAAGTTTTTTACCGGTTTTAAAAAATGCCTCTATTTTACGGGATGAGAATAATGCCATACTGGGTGTTGTTGAGACCCTGACCGATATATCAGAACTTGCAAAGCTGGATGAAAAAGTGCATATCCTTACCAAACAATGTGACAAAGAAAATGATTTTCTGGGCCTGGTGGGCAAATCACCCGTAATGCAGAATGTATTTGACATGATCCGGAAAGCCTCGGAAAGTAATGCACCTGTTATTATTCTGGGTGAAAGCGGAACTGGTAAAGAACTGGTGGCCAATGCCATTCATTTATGCGGCTCCAGAAAAAAAAGGGCTTTTATCCAACTCAACTGTGCTGCACTCAATGAGGCAGTATTGGAAAGTGAACTGTTCGGCCATGCCAAGGGTGCTTTTACAGGGGCCTACAGCAACCGTGTGGGCAGATTTGAAGCTGCCAACAATGGAGATTTCTTTCTGGATGAAATCGGTGATATCCCAATGTCAATTCAGACCAAACTTTTAAGGGTTATTGAATCAGGTCAGTTTGAAAGGGTGGGTGACATTTCACCCATCAAGGTTGATGTACGAATAATAACAGCTACAAACAGGGATCTTGAAGAGTTAATAGAAAAAAAAGAATTCAGGCAGGACCTTTTTTTCAGGATCAATGTCATCCCCATCCACCTGCCTCCCCTGAGAGAGAGAAAAGAAGATATCCCTTTATTAATTAATTCCTTTATTCATCGATTAAATATGAAAACCGGCAAACCAATTAAAGGGTTAAGCCATGATGCCATGGAAGGATTTATGGATTACCATTGGCCCGGGAATATCCGGGAGCTTAAAAACGCAATGGAGTACGCCTATGTAACCACTGAAGGACCTTCGATCCAATTAAACCATTTACCAAAAAAAATCAGCACAACACAACCTGCCGCACCTGTAATTCCAGCCAGGGAAGCCAGAACCCTGCCCAATGAAAAATCACAATTAATCCAGGCACTCAAACAGGCAGACGGCAACCAGACCAGGGCTGCAAAAATTCTTAATATAAACAGGGTAACAGTTTGGAACCGCATGAAAAAATACAATATTGACCTTAAAATGGTTTTATCGGTTTAAACCCATCAACTTAAACCCATCAACAGGAGAAAAAATGGAAAATCCCAGTGAAAAAAGACAGCATGAAAGGTATGAACTTCAATTGCCTGTATCCTTGTATCGATATGATTCCCAGGATCAATATTATGAAGGAATTATTTATAATTACAGCAATGGCGGGATGTATCTGGAAACCAATGAAAAAATTGATATTGACGAGGAGGTATTTGTTCGAATAAAAAATTATGACCAGAACTCAAAAGGTCCTGAAAAATATGAAAAATACTCAGGGTATCTCAAATGGTCCAATGAACTGGGAACTTCCTCCCCTGGCGGGCAATATGGTTATGGCATTGAATATGCCGAACCTGTGTATTATTGACCTATTTTTTTCACCAGTTATATTTTTTTCACCAATTGGTTGGCTGCCGTTAATAAAGGATCCCAAACCGGCCCAAAGGGAGGGGCATAGGCCAGATCTGTCTGGGAAAAATCTTTAACACTCATTTTATTATGCAATGCAATTGCAATTGCATTGATTCTATGGGCTACCCCTTCATTTCCCACCATTTGAGCCCCAAGCAGGCGGCCGTTTTTTTTATCAGCCACCATATTAATATGGATAGGTGTTGATCCTGGATGCCCATGGGCTCTGGAACGGGTTTTAACATAATTTTCCACAGGATCGAATCCAGCCTCTGCTGCTTCTTTATAATTTAGCCCTGATCTGGCAACTTCAAGGGAAAAAACTTTAAAAACCGATGTACCTGCAACCCCTTGAAGATTAGTACGGGTCCCGGTTACATTATCGGCAACTGCCCACCCTGCTCTGTTGGCCCTCAATGCCAGGGGAATCCAGCATTTTTCATTTGTCACCACATGATATGCATCAGCACAGTCTCCGGCAGCATAAATATCCTTGTCTGAAGTTTTCAAAAATCTGTCCACTGCTATGGAATCTGAAATGCCCAATTCAAGGCCTGCCTGCTTTGCAATTTCACTGCAGGGCTTTACGCCGGAAGCCGCAAAGACCATATCTGCCTCAAGGTTCAGGTTTTCACAGACAACCTGAACTCTGCTGTTGCCATGTTCCAGGGGTTCAATTTTCTGGATGGGTACTCCCGAATAAATATCCACGCCTTTATGAATCAGCTCCTGATGGATAACCCGGGCCAAGTCCTGGGCAAGCCAGGGAAGGAAAACAGATCCAGGCTTTACCATGCTGGTTTTTATTCCCAGCTTTTCAAAAGCTTCGCACATTTCCAGGGCAATATATCCCATACCGACGATCACCGCTTTTTTGATATTGTTCTCAAGGATATGGGATTTTATCATTTTTCCGTGTTCAAGGCTTTTTAAAGCCATCACCTGGGGCAGATCAAATCCCGGCAGATCTGGAATCACTGGAGAAGCCCCAGTGGCAATTAAAAGCTTATCATAACCGAAACTGAAGGCCTTTCCTTTAGAAGTTATTCCAGACACCTTTTTGGCCTTTCTATCCAGACCTGTGGCCCTGTGACCGATCAGAAGATTAATCTTATTCTTTTCAATAAACACCCTGGCTTTTCTAACAACAAGCTTTTCCATATCCCTTTCAGGATCAGCAATGTTATAGGGCATGCCGCAGGCACTATAGGAGACATCAAAGGTCTGTTCCAATACAATTACATCAAGATCCGGGTCTTTTCTTTTAACTCTGCTGGCAGCACTCATGCCCGCAGCATCACCACCTATAATAACAAGCCTCATGTATTCTCCTTTTATTTATCCAAACCTTTTAATGCATCAATTAAAAGGCCCTTAAACCGATCCAGACTAACAGGATATCCCTGCATGGGAATCCCCATCCAGTCACAATATTCAAGGAATTCCTCTGGATTTTCTTCCATATATTGGTCCAGGTATCCAATGCCGTCCAGGACAACAGCACCCCCGGTATGTCTGGGAAAATTTTCATTGGCCAGACCCTTGTCCCAGCCCTTGAATACCTGTCTGCGATATTTTATCCAGCCCGGCGTCATAAACCATACAGGCTCACCACCGGCAAGTTCATTTTTGATCTCCTGCATCTCATCATCGCTGGCAAGCATACCCATGCAATGGGAGGCTTCAATTCTTACAACTTTTGACCCTTGTTCTTTGATAATTGTTTTCATTACCCGGGTTGGATTATCTGCATTGACATAACAAAATTTACCGCCATAGACAACTATCACACCCCTGGCAACTGATTTCCCTTTTTCAACAAGTTTGACCAGCTGAGCTTCAAGTTCCGGAATATCCTGATGAAGCCCGGGGGTTGTAAAAAAAACATGACTGGTATCCAGAAAGCCCTCTTTCACCAGATAATTGATTTCAGGACTCATGGTTCCACAGGCCACTAGTGCAGTATCCATAAATGAGAGTTTTTCCACAACTGCCTCCTTGATTACAATAAAATACTTGCTATGTGCCACTTTGATACTATGAATCGCCGTGGCACAAATATCATACACTTCATCTTAGATCCCATTTTAACTTGATAGCATAGGAATTTGCATTCAGCCATTAGCCACTATGCTTTAGCCAACAGCTAATGGCTAAAAGCTCGCACGATAGCATGCCAAGTTCATTACCCCCTGGCAAGCCCGGGTATAAGTGACGGAGGAATAATCATCACAGGGCAGGGTGCCCATAAAAGAGCATCTGCTATTGTCGCCCCAAGTGGTCTTACATCTGAACTTCCACCCATGGCCAGGGGGACCTCGGTAGATGTACCCATGACCATCAAATCTATGGAAGCATTTCGGGCAAGCTTTGAAAGCTCACTGACCACATCTCCGTCACTGACATTAATTGCATAATTATTAAAATCCCGATCCTTCATCTGCTGCACATAGGCCTGGGCCACATCAGCCTCAGCCTTTTTAATTGCCTGTTCAGCTCCTGCCTCGTCAAGATTTAAACGGCCAAGGCCATAATATATCCAGAGTTTTGCATCATTTTCCTGGGCAAGATTCAAGGCATAATTAAAAATATTGCTGCAATACTCAGTCAGGCAGGTACCAAAAAGAATTTTCTTATACATAATCTTATCTCCCTATCTTTTGTGTAAAGGTTTCTTCGCAACTTAAGGTGCAGACCCCATGATTGAAACCTGCACCCCACGCTCCTCTGCATTACATACCAAGGTTATCGGCGGCTGCATCTTCTTCAAGATGTTTGTCCCATTTTTCTCCCCAAAGATCTGGAACAGTCTCTTCAACCTGGATAATGGAATCCCAGCTTATTCCAATCTCTGTAAAGATATCCTTAAGCACTTCTTCACTTTCGGCAAGCCAGATGCAGTACCGAACACCTTTTTCTTCGTTATAATATGTCCTTATCCATGTGCCGGCTTCAACATCTGCCAGTTTTCTCCAATTGGCCTGCACTTCGTTACAATCGATACCTGGTGTGTTATGGACCATCATATATTTATTAAGCTTAGACATTGTTATTCTCCTTTTTATCTTTTATATTATTTTTAATTTTCCCAGTAAATGCGCATTCTAAAACTGAGTTGTGAATATTTATAATATCAATAATTGTGCCAGTCCTTTGATATAATCTTTAAAATTATTTTAAATAATTGAAATAATAAACAATTTTAAACTAACGTTTTAAAAAAAATAAACGTTGACAAGATAATGACCCCTTGATTATGCTGGCACCAACACAAAGTGGCGCCACTGGTGGCGCCGCAGCAGTCCAGAGGATTCTTCCATGAAAAACATAGAATATGAAATACAGAATAATACTTTTTTAAAATCATTATTGAAATCCATTGGCAATGGAATTTTTATCCTTGATACCCAGGGGAAAATCATTGCCTGGAATCCAGCCATGGAAAAAATCACAGGGTACTCATCCCATGAAATAAAAGGACAAACCTGTAAAATCCTGAAATTTAATCAATGCTTTGATAAGGACTGCCCTTCGGGAATAAAAGATTGTGGTATTCTGGAACATGGAAAAATAGAACCCATTGAATGTTTATTAAGCCATAAGAAAGGACATGTCCTCTCTGTAACAAAAAATACCAGGGTAATAAAAAACCAGGAAAATAAAATCATTGGCATTGTTGAATCTGTTACCGATTTAACAGAAATTAAAAATGCCAGATTAAAAATGGAAGAGGCCACCCGACGTCTGGGGGAATTAAATCGCCTGGGGGGTAT
Source organism: Desulfobacteraceae bacterium (assembly GCA_029939535.1). Taxonomy (GTDB): domain Bacteria; phylum Desulfobacterota; class Desulfobacteria; order Desulfobacterales; family Desulfobacteraceae; genus NBML01. Next base: position 8,930 of record JAOZST010000066.1, read on the forward strand.
TATTGCCAAAAGCCAGGTGATGCAGAATGTCTTTACATTTATAAAAGCCTCTGCAGCATCCGATGCAACCATACTCATCCAGGGGGAAAGCGGGACAGGAAAAGAACTGGTGGCAGGGGCAATTCATTCCATTGGAGAACGAAGGGACAAACCTTTAATCACCATAAACTGCAGCGCCCTTTCAGAATCCCTGCTTGAAAGCGAACTATTCGGCCACGTGAAGGGCGCCTTTACCGGTGCCAGCAAAGAACGTATCGGACGTTTTGAACAGGCCAACGGGGGCACCATATTTTTAGATGAAATAGGGGAAATTACTCCTTATATCCAGGTAAAACTTCTGCGGGTGCTCCAGCAGAAAGAGATTGAACGGGTGGGCGAATCCAGAAGCCGGAAAATTGATATCCGAATAATCACTGCCACAAACAAAGATCTCAAATCCCTTGTAGATACCGGCTTTTTTCGAGAAGATCTTTATTACCGCCTTAAAGTTTTTCCAATTTTTCTACCCCCCCTGAGAAACAGGAAAGAAGACATACCCCTTCTGGTTAACCATTTTATTAAAGTAAACAATGAAAAATCAACCAATAAAGTAACCGGGACTGCACAACCTGTATTAAAGACCTTTATGGAATATTCCTGGCCCGGAAACATAAGGGAGTTGGCAAATGCCATTGAACATGCCTTTGTTTTATGTTCCAACAGACAGATTGAGTTGAACGACCTTCCCATTGAAATCAGGGAACCAGATACAATTACCTGGCCTTTTGAAGACCAGGATAAAAAACCAGCCCAGAAAAAATCAAATTTGAAAAAACCAGATCAGGATTTTCCACCCTTGACCAAAGAAAGACTCATTGCCCTGCTCCAGGACCATGATTGGAATAAAGCCGAAGTTGCCAGACGTTCAGGTTTGAGCAGAGCTTCTATCTGGAAATATATGAAAAAATGGAACATACCTCTTCAGCCTTGATTTTTTCCGACCTGTGAGCTTGAAACTGAAAAGGAAGGATCCGGGGCAGCTACTGGCGGTATATAAGCTGCCCCGGAAGACGGTGAGGTGGTTAATCAGATTATGGAGGTAAGTAAATGATTTTACTTTTTATCTGATACCTGAAATGTGGACAATGCATACTTGGTGCCAACCTGATATTTTATGAGTATTTTTTTTTACTTCCTTATTTCATAGTAGTTTCAAAAAAATTTTAAAAAAAACAAACATTTTTACTCCATTTAAAGTAACGCTGAACCCAAACAAGTAGCGCAACCATAACGTTACTATTCTAAGTATTGACAATTTTCAAACAAGCCCTTGCTCTTATGTTTTACATACTTTAAAGAGTAAAACCCAGAGCCTGACAGGCATCATGGACAATTTACATGATTGCATTTTTGATTTTTCCAATTCTGGCATTAACCTTGCTCTTGGCACTTGATGGAAAATTAACACTGCATCTTAGTTCCTAGGATGCCATATAAATAAAAGGAGAATACAATGACAGATTTAAATTCAATAGAATCATCAGATCAGGTTGACGCAAGAGGCAGTGCATGTCCCGGACCCTTACTTGAAGCAAAAAAAGGCATTGGCAAAGTCCAGGTAGGCCAGACCCTTGAAATTCTTTCCAATGATGCTGGAACCAGAAATGATATTCCTGCATGGGCAGGAAAGGTAGGACATGATTACCTTGGTTTTCTGGAAGCTGACGGTTATGACAGGCATTTTGTAATTCGAAAAAAATAGGGGATTATCCCATGGCCAATCAGGACAAAGAGACGAATCAACCGAAGATTATCATCCTTGCCACAGAAGCCTGTGCCTATCCCGGCGCCAACTCTGTGGGGCAGGCCCATTCTTCCTATCCTGCCAACACCTATATCTTAAGGGTCAGGGCACCTGTCCTGTTTCCTGAAGAGTTCTATATAGACTGTTTCAGAAAAGGGTGTGCCGGTATTATCATCATGTCCTGCGGAGAGGAATGCCCCTATGAAGGAGCATATCATGCCCTGGCAAAACGGCTGGACAATGTCTACAAGCTCATGAAAGAAAAAAATATCGATATTAAACGGCTGCGTCTGACATCCATCTGTACGGTTTGCAACAGGGCATTCCTCAATGAAATTAATATGATGAATACACTTGTTCAAGAGCTGGGCCCCCCTGTTTTAACTGAAAGCTAAACTGCTTATAAAACCCAATTAAATTCCGTCCTAAAATATACGAGGCAACGTATGAACTTAGAAAAAAAGCAAGTATTTGATACCATCGTCGTTGGTGGGGGAATTGCAGGCTTACAAACGGCTCTAGACCTTGGCGATCAGGGATTTAAAGTCGCAATCGTTGAAAAGGATGCCACCATTGGCGGGAAAATGATCCGTCTTGCCAAAGTGTTTCCAACTCTTGACTGTGCAAGCTGTATTACAACGCCGAAAATGTCTGCTGCGGCGCATCATGATAATATTACCCTGTTTACCTTTTGTACACTTAATTCACTTGACCGCCAGGGAACTAATAAAGTTAGCGCTTCCGTTACACAGCAGCCAAGATATGTTGACCCTGACAAATGCATTGGCTGCCGCCAGTGTGAATACAATTGTCCGGTTTATGTGCCTGATGAAGAACAGGGCAACCTTACCCTGAGAAAATCTGTCTATATCCCATTTTCCAATGCCATTCCCCAATTGGCTCTGATTGATGTTGAAAACTGCACCCTGTGCGGCAAATGTGCAAAAGTCTGCCCCACAGATGCCATTGATTACTTTCAGAAACCTGAAGATTTCACCCTGGAAGCAAAAACAGCCGTTGTGACAACAGGATTCAACCTGTCATCCGTGGATCAGAAAAAAGAGTACGGCCAGGGCAAAATTGAAAATGTTATCACCTCCCTTCAAATGGAAAGAATCCTGGCACCCCATGGCCCGTACATGAGGGCTCTCCGTCCGTCGGACGGAAAAGAACCAGAGTCCATCGCCTTTGTACAATGTGCCGGGTCCAGGGATAAATCCCTGGGTATTTCCTATTGTTCAAGGGTTTGCTGCATGTATGCCATCAAACAATGCATGCTCCTTTCCGGCTCCCTTCCCCTGGCTGACCTGACCATTTATTATATGGATATCAGGGCCTTTGGAAAAGGATATGAACAATTTTACCAGAATGCAAAAGCCATGGGCATTGAATTTGTAAAAGGAAAAATTGCATCCATTGAAGAGGGCGAAGACCAGGCAGTCTCACTGAAATATGAAGCCCAGGAAGAGGATGGAAGGCTTGCCACAAGGGAACATGATCTGGTTATTCTCTCCCTTGGCATTGTTCCTGAATGGGACCCAGCCGGCATCTGTGATATTTCCAAGGATTCTGATGCCTTTATCCAATGCAAAATGCCAAAAATTGCACCCACTATCACCAGTCTTGAGGGGGTATTTACCGCCGGGGTTGCTTCCGGGCCAAAAGATATTGTTGATACCATCTGCGAATCCGGCGCTGCTGCCATGGAAGCATCAAACTATATGAAAAACCATCATTAATAATTAGAGCGAGATCCTATTATGAGTAACGATAATGAACTAGAGCAAAAGGATATGCCGTCCGGGGATGATATAGCGGATGCCAGTGCCGCTGATACAGATACCAGTGAAAAAGTAGGTGTGTATATCTGTCACTGCGGTGGTAATATTTCCGATCATGTAGATGTTGAAAAAGTTGCAGAAAACATAAAAAATCTGCCCGGCGTCTGTAAAGTTCACACCAATTCGTTCATGTGTTCTGATCCAGGTCAGGAATTGATTGAAAAAGATATTAAAAGCGGGGCAATTAATCGTGTGGTTGTTGCATCCTGTGCTCCCAGCCTCCATGAAACAACTTTCAGGGGTGCCATCAAAAGAGCTGAGATGAATCCCTACCTTTATGAACATGCCAATATCAGGGAACAGGTCTCCTGGGTTCATGATGGTGATCCTGCCACCAGCAAGGCCAGTGTCCTTGTGGAAGCAGCCATAGAAAAGGCCAAGGGACTTGTACCCCTGGACCCCATCCGGGTGGAGGCAAAGAGGCATGTCACCATTGTAGGCGGAGGCATTGCCGGCATGCGGGCCAGTATTGATCTGGTAAAGCAGGGCTTTTCAGTGGCAATTATTGAAAAATCACCGTTTATAGGAGGCCAGGCAGCTAAACTTGACCAGCTCCATCCATCTCTTGAGTCTGCCAAAGACCTGATTTACGAACTTTTTACAGCCATCTCAAAGGAAGAAAGCATTGAGATTCACACCAATGCTGAAATGAGTTCATTTAATGGCTATATTGGTAATTTTGAATATACAATCACAAAAACACCCTTTGAAGCCGGGGGAAAATCCCATGGCCAGTTTGTTGAAGGCCTGGGTGTGTTTATCAAAGACACACAAAAAGAATCAACAGAAATATCCATAAAAACAGGTGCCATCATAATGGCAACAGGTTTTGACACCTATACACCTGCCAAAGGTGAATTCGGATTCAATGATCTGGAGGGCGTGACCACTCTTCAGCAATTTATTCTTGATTATAAACATGCTGAAACAAAGGATGGAATCCTCTACCTTAATAATCGCAAAATCAACAGAATAGCCTTTATTCATTGTGTTGGAAGCCGCCAGATCCCGGGTATCCATAAACCTGCTGAGGATGGCAGCCTCAATGAATACTGTTCCCGGACATGCTGTACAGCAACTCTTCAGGCCGCAGGTCGAATAAAAAGAACCTGCCCCAATACAGATGTATTTGATTATTACAGGGATATCAGGACCTATGGACGATTCCAGGAAGACATCTATGACGATGCTTCTGAAAAAGGAATACTGTTTTTCAGGTACGAGCCAGACTCCCAGCCTGAAATCACAGCCAATACTGATGGCAGGTTCCCCATAAATATAAAAGTTAAAGATGTATTAACCTTTAATGAAGAGCTTGAAACAGATGTGGATCTGGTTGTACTGGCAACGGGCATGGTTCCCAACACCATTACCAGTATGGTGGAAATGATGAAACTTCCCGTTGGTGCAGATAAATTTTTACAGGAGGTACATCCCAAGCTGAGACCAGTGGAAGTTGCCAACACAGGAATTCTCCTGGCCGGGACATGCCAGGCTCCCATGGATATCACCGAGGCCTGTGCTGCAGCCCAGGCTGCATCTGTCAAGACAGCAGCCCTTCTAGGCAAGGGCTTTGTTGAGCTGGATCCCTTTGTGGCCCAGGTCAACCCTGATCTTTGCAAGGGACATGGCGAATGTATCAAAGTCTGTCCTGTAAATAATGCCATTACCATTGAAACAACTGCAGAAGTCAACCCTGCTCTTTGTACGGGTTGTGGCATCTGTACAGCTGTCTGCCCTGAAAATGCAATTGATGTAAAGGGATGGTCTTTAAAAGAATACGTCAAAATGGTTGATGCCATCCTTGCCGCATAAGGAGATATTGCTCATGGAAAAGAAAAACAACGACAAAGAAAAACTCAAGGCCCTGCGCCAGGAAAGGGCCGCTTATATTGAAAACGCAAGAGAAAAAATAAAAACAAACAATAAATTATTTAAAAAAATAAAAGCACAGATTAAGGACCAGGCAATGACAATCCCCCAGATTGCCCTTGAGATAAAAGAGCCGGCCTCAAAGGTCCTGGTATATGTCTCAGGTCTTAAAAAATTCGGCATGGCCGTTGAAAAAGAAAAAGACGGCGATTATTACAAATACCAACTGTCTTCAACAGATTAGATAAAAATGGAGAACACTTATGAGTTCTAAGGTGAATCCCGATATTATGAAATTAATGGGGGAATATGGTGCCCAGAGCGCAACTTCCTGTTTTAATTGTGGCAACTGCACCGCGGTTTGCTCCCTGTCAACCGAGAATACTCCTTTTCCAAGGAAAGTGATCCGATACCTTCAGCTGGGCCTTACGGACAAACTTGCCCAGAGCCCGGAACCATGGATGTGCTATTACTGCGGTGACTGCTCTGATACCTGTCCCAGGGATGCTGATCCCGGAGAAGTGATGATGGGACTGCGCCGCTATATGACATCCACCTATGACTGGACAGGAATATCCCGGTTATTTTACACCTCCAAAATCTTTGAAATAATGTCTATTATAGTCGTTGCCCTGCTGGTAGGCCTGGGGTTTTTCTTTTTTCACGGACCCATGCTGATAGACAGAGTGGCACTCAACGTTTTTGCCCCCAATACGGTTATTGAGATTCTTGACCTGATTATGCTTGGGGTGCTGTCCTTTTTCCTGCTTTCCAATGCCTTCCGCCTGGCAAAGGGGGTCATGGGGAATGCCGGTCAGTATATAGAACATATTGACAAGGATAAAAGTCCGGCTATACTTATTTTTGGGATACCCCTTTATGATTATTATAAAGAGTTAAAAGAGTTTATAATCCACTTTGCCACCCAGAAAAAATTCAACTCCTGTGAAGATAAACAGCAGAAAATCCTGTGGATTAATCATCTTTTGATCATGACCGGATATTCAACCATATTTCTGCTGGTTGTTGTGGGACTCAGATGGTTTCAACGGGATGAAATTCTTTCCATCTATAATCCCATCCGTTTGCTGGGATACTATTCAACCTTTGCCATTTTATACGGCACCACCTATGCCATGATCGGAAGACTTAAAAAAAGTGCCCGACCCTACATGAAAACCCATTCAACTGACTGGGCATTTCTCATTCTTTTGTGGCTGACAACCTTTACGGGAATTTTAATCCACTTTACACGGCTTTTAGGAATGCCGTTGAGTACCTATTACATTTATGTTATTCATTTAATGATTGCAGTGCCCATGCTGGTAATTGAGGTTCCCTTTGCAAAATGGACCCACCAATTATACCGGCCCCTGGTATTGTATCTCATGAAAGTAAAACAGCGCGCATTAAATTTAAATTAACCCCTAATATTACAAACAATTAAATGGAAAGAACAATGACCGAAGAAAAACAAGAACACATCATGTACTATGCAACCTGCGGTGGAGAAGATCCTGAAAAAGCAACCATGCCATTTGTAATGGCTGTTGCTGCCCTTGCCATGGATATCAAGGCAACTATTGTTCTCCAGGGAAATGGAGTATATCTTGCCCTGGATGAATACAGAAAAACCATGCTTCCCGGAGGCGGATTTCCAAAAATTGACAAACTTCTGGCTGATTTTATGGCCCTTGAGGGAGAACTTCTTGTATGCAACCCCTGTATAGAAGAGAGGAATATCCAGGAGTCTGACCTGACAGAAGGTGCGCAAATCACAGCAGCAGGAAAGCTGAATATCGCTGCACTCAGTGCTGATGCCGTTTTTGTTTATTAATAAAAACGCTCTGTAACGGTAAGTGGTTCTTAATTTAAATGGAATGAGGTAAAAAAATGGATAATACAATTATCACAGATCAACCAAAAAGAATTACCGACCTTATTAATTGTAAAGAAAAGGGCTTTGATCTGAGCATTGATTTGTCCTTTGAAATCGTACCTGTGAATTTTGCCCATGAAAACCATGAGTTTCAGGCATATACGTTTCTTTGTAAATACTCTGGATCAGTGAACAATAAGGAGTTTTTCTTTAGAAAATGCTATGCAAAGGGGTGTCCCCATAATTTATGTCCCCATGTTGCCCAGGCTGTGATGATTGCCAACCGGTATCTGAAAAAGGATTATAAAAAACTTCTTGATGCCGGTATCCTGGTGAATGAAACATTTTTCACCCTGGAAGATATGGTGCTGAAATTTAAAGAACTGGGCCGGGAAAAAGATGAGACTTCAGGTGGCATCCTGACCATTCATGATTATATCAATATTGCAAAGGAAGGCAATCCAGTAGAGGTTCAAATCCATTTGGAAATGATCCCGGCAGTTGAACATTTTGCAAATCAAAAAAATGAACAAACCTATCTTATGGCTGATTTTGATATCATGACTCTGGGAAAAAAGAATAAGCTGCAAAGATGTTTTGCCTGCTTTCAGACAGGCAAAGAATCCCTTGAAAAAGCATCCGCAATCCAGACTGCCAATGACAGGTTAAAAATATTATTTAATGAATTTCAAGAAGCAGAGGTGCAGTTCACAGCCAATTTTTTTAATTAATTAAGGAGGAGTCCAAATGCATGCGACCATTCAAAAGCCAATCAAAGAGATAGTAAAGCACATTCGCCCAGGTGAAAAAGTTTTTGTGGTCGGGTGTAATAATTGTGCATGGAAATGCTATTCCGGTGGTGAAGCAGAAACAGAAATGATGGCCCAGCGGTTGGAAAAAAGAGGGATAACGGTAGCTGGTTATACAGTCCCAGGCCCCCAGGGCATGTCCCTGTGCAAACTGGAGCATACCCGGAAAATCCTCATGGAAGACCATGCAGAAGAAGTAAAAAATGCAGATTCTTTTCTTATTCTAGCTTGCGGCCAGGGAGTTCACACTGTAATTGATGCAACAGACGGTGGAATGGTTCATCCCGGCTGTGATACTGTTTTTGGCGGAGAAACTGTTTCAGATTCACATATTGAAGAATACTGCTCCCTCTGCGGGGACTGCATCATTGAATACACAGGCGGTCTCTGCCCCATGACCCTCTGTGCCAAACAATTATTGAACGGCCCCTGTGGTGGTGCTGAAAACGGCCATTGTGAAGTGGACCCGAACAGGCCCTGCGGTTGGATATTGATTTATGAACGCCTTAAAAAACTGGGACGTCTGGACCTTCTTGATGCCTATCAGCCTCCCAAAAAAAATTCAAAATGGAGCCGCCCCCGGACTCTCGAGGTCAGCCCAACTGAAGCCACATTCTGCTCCATAGGCGGTAAGGTTACTGTGAGCAATCAAGATTAATGGATAAGTTTAAATTAAACCAGCCCTTTGATTTCAGTCAGCTGTCCAAGACCTAAATCTAATTTTAAGGAGTTCAATAATGAAACTGACAACCTTATTCAACCATGATAAATTTGTTATTACCGGTGAAGTAGGACCTATTAAAGGTGCAATTCACAGAGATAAGAGTATTGAGCCCAGCTGCGCCATTGAGGCGCTCCACCTGCACCAGCATGTGCATGCCGTTAATGTTACCGATAACCAGTCAGCAGTCATGAGGCTGGGATCCCTTGCATCAAGTGTCCGGTTAAAAACCAATGGAGTGGAACCTGTTTACCAGCTCACCTGCAGGGACAGAAACAGGCTGGCATTGCAGTCTGACCTTCTCACTGCCTATTCTCTTGGCATTGACAATGTTCTATTGTTAACCGGAGATCATATCCAGCTTGGCGATCACAAAGAAGCAAAACCTGTGTTTGACCTTGATTCTGTCCAGTTGATCGAAATGGCCCAGGGCCTTAAAAGAGGCTACGATATTTCCGGCAACCGTATTGAAAATTATATTGACATGGCCTATGGGGCAGTTGTTAATCCCAATTCCGATCCCCTTGAACTGCAATTGATGAAAATGAAAAAAAAAATTGATGCTGGGGCACAATTTTTCCAGACCCAGGCTGTTTATGATGTCAGGGTTTTTGAAAAGTTCATGAACATGGTTGAAAAATATAACATCCCCATTCAGGTAGGGGTTGTGATCTTAAAAAACCCCCAGATGGGGAGATTCATGAATAAAAATATTTCCGGTATCCATGTACCAGATGAATGGATCGAAGAGATTGGATCAGTTGACAAAGAAGATAGAAAGAAAAAAGCAGCTGAAATGACAGGTACGTTCATCCGAAAAGTCAAATCCATGATCCAGGGAGTCCATATCATGCCCCTTGGATGGACCGATATTGTTCCTGATATCCTTGAGCATGCGGAAATCAGTAAAGACGCTTAAAAATTTACCGCGCTATCGCGTAAGCTTTTAGACATTAGCTGTTGGCTGTTAGCTAAAACCTAACGGCTAAATGCAAATTCCTATACTATAAATTTAGATATTTTTTTTAAGGGCAGTTCTTCTTCCAGGGCTGCCTTTTTTCAATTTTCTTCGATTTTTTGCATTTCTTCAGTCCCAGGCTCAACTATCCCCAGCAGAAAAATCCCCATCAGAAAAAAAGAACAGGATGATAAAGACAAAGCAGGCAATCAGAAAAAATACACAATATTTTGATTGTGAATAGAATTAATCTGAGATACAATTCAACTATTATATTCGGGGTTTGTACTATTTTTTATGCGCCTATAATACGAAAGAACAAACAGGAGATTCAGGATGCAATCAATAACTATAAACATCAATAATGAACAATTAGCTGATAAAGTCATGTGGTTTCTAGAGCATTTAATGAATATCTTCAAACGTCTCTAACATGAAAAAATTAACAAACTTTGAA
>JAOZST010000067.1:0-5255 GCA_029939535.1 Desulfobacteraceae bacterium
TCCAGGGCCATGAAAACCCCTGAAATGTGGCTCATGTGTTTTGTAAACCTGCTTTGAATGGATAAGCCAGCACCTGTTTGACAACCAGTATACACGGACCCGCAGCTATTTCCAGAATACCGAATACGAAGCAAAGGGGCTGCCGTCCAAAAGTAATGATGAGTCGGTAAAGTTCTTTAGTCCAACTCACTCACCATGAGACCTGGATTTTTATTTTTTACCTTTTAAAAACTCATATGGAGCGGCACATGATATTTTAACTCTTGATTTAAATCAATTGCCCTTCTGTGCTTTTTTGTTAGATATTAGATGAAAAAATAAAAATTTTTATAAAAGACAAAGGACAATACCCTGCATGATGTATGTTCAGGTGCTTTTTGAATCAGAAAAACAAATTACGGAGTAAACGATTAATATGCCAGAATTACTTGATGATATAAAGAAACGAATGGATGAGCTTGAAATCTTAATAAGAGAAACAAAGGATCGCCTGCCTGCACATTCTACCAAACCTCCTGTCATGCTTGAGCTTCTTGAATACGAAGATGAATACGATATGTTGATGAAAAAATTTAATACCCTTAAAAATAAATGACTCATTATGGATAACTCAAAAATGAAGCAGGATTAAAAAAGGCATTGGAAATCATGCTTGCATGGAAGCCCTTGCGGCTAGCTGTGGGGATGTGATAATTATAAAGAGTAGCATTTTTGAAAACTGGTAATATATTTGGATATCATGGAAGGGGGTTTATTATAGATTCATTTAGCTATAAAAACGGGAAATTGTTTGCTGAGGGTGTAGATGTTGAGGAAATTGCAAATAAGGCAGGTACACCTGTGTATATATACAGCAAGGCAACATTCATTGATCATCTGAAAAAAATTCAAACTGCCTATGCCGGCATTGACACGACTATTTGCTATTCAGTCAAGGCCTGCGGCAATATTAATATCCTCAAAATACTTGCTGCTGAGGGCAGCTCTTTTGATATTGTCAGTGGCGGCGAACTATATCGGGCCCAGCAGGCTGGGGCAGATATGAGAAAAATTGTCTTTGCCGGTGTTGGAAAGACAGATGTAGAAATTATTGAAGCATTGAATGCGGGAATCGGCTATTTCAATATTGAATCTGAAGCAGAGCTGGAAAACCTTATCAAGCTTTGCAAAGTACACGGCAAAAAGACCAAAGCTGCATTACGAGTTAACCCTGATATTCAATACGATTCCCTTAAAAATATTACCACTGGCGTTAAAGAAACCAAGTTTGGTATTGATATAGAACGTACCCTGAAGATTTATGACCGGTATTCTGATAACGGGGTTGTGGATATGTCGGCGATCCATGTGCACCTGGGTTCCGGCGGCAAAACCATTGATCCCTATGTGAACTATGTGAAAAAAGTCCTGCCCCTGGTGGAGGAGTTGCGCACCAGGAGCCATATTATTGATAAACTTGATCTGGGGGGAGGCTATGGTGCTGATTACGAGACTGACACCGTACCTTCTGCCATTGATTATGCCCAGGGGATTGTGCCTCTGCTGAAAGCTGCGAATTTAAAGCTGATTCTTGAGCCTGGTAAAAGTATCATTGCCAATGCTGCAATCATGCTGACACGCACCGTGTTTAAAAAATCCAGCGGTAAAAAAAACTTTGTCATTGTTGATGCTGGGATGAATGATCTGATTCGCCCCTGTTTGTATGAAGCCTTTCATTTTATATGGCCGGTAAAGGTCAGTGAAAACTTTATCCCTGAAAAACGAATCCATGATTTAAAAATGGAGAATATGGAAGTAGTAGATGTGGTGGGCCCAATCTGTGAGGGTACGGACTATTTTGCTAAAGACAGGGCCCTGCCTCCCGTCAACCGGGGTGACCTTATGGCGATCTTCAGTGTTGGTGCCTATGGCTATACCATGGCCAGCAATTACAATGCACGTCCCATGTGTGCCGAGGTGCTGGTAGACGGAGATCAGTTCAGGGTCATCCGCAAACGTCAGACCTATGAGGACTTAATTGAGCTGGAAAGAGATTTATAAAATCATTTCCGGAATATTTTTAAATACAGAAGAGAGCCTGGCCAGGGATCTGTTGAGATTTTCAAGATTAAATACTTCCAGGGAAACAGTGCCTTCATAGCCATCCACAAGTGCCACTGTCAAATGAAACATATCATTGGGAAGTCTGTCCAGACTGATATGATCTTTTGGGACAGATCCTGAAAAATCCACTCCATGGAGATGGATGATGGGCAGCTTTTCCCTGTAAAGATCAAAGCAGGTTTTCAGATCATGCCCGTATTTAAATAAATGGCCTGCATCAATGCACAGGGATAGATCAAACTCCTTTATCAGACTCCTGAAACAGGCATGGGAGTACCACAGGGTTTCAACGGACAAAATAGACGGATGGGACAGCCGGGGCACCAAAAGTTCCAGGCCTTTGCGGGCTCTCTTTTCCCAGGCCAGAAGTTCTTCATGGCTGATTTCCCCTTTTTCCATGGAAAGGTGAAGGGTATGGGTGGTGGGCTCCAGGGGAGCAAACAGGTCGATTACCCTGGCCAGGGTATCAGCTGCTTTTACCTGTGCTGAGGCCGAGATATCCGTCAGGCTGATATCCACGGGCAAATGCACATTAAATTGAAGACCCAGTTCCCGGGACAGATGATAAAGCTCTTGAATATCAGCCCTGGACGGCAACACTTCATTGGGCATGCTTTCAAAAACCAATAGTTCAATCTCGTCAAAAAAAGAGCCTATTTTCCTGACATTGGGAATAATATGGTCCGGATATATAAATGAGGTGGTGCCCAGTTTAAAAGTCCGATCCCTCTTTTGTAACACCTGGGGTTCTAAAAACCGGCGTTTTAAAGATTGGGGTTGTCGAGATCGGGATGGTAAAGGTTGAGATTGTAATTTCTGGTCGTCCATGTTTTCCATTCTTTTTTAAACTGTTTTTTTAATTTGTCAGGACCAAAAGCAGCAAACAGGCTGCCAGGGTGGATATAAATGCGGAAAGCATCATCAGTTCACAGGATCGTTTGATCCCATGGATACCAGGATCATTAAATTCCCGGCCAATATAGGGTTTTTCCACAAGTTTTCCATGGTAAATATTAGGGCCGCCCATGCGTATCTCAAGGGCCCCGGCAAAGGCAGCCTCAGGATACCCGGCATTGGGACTTTTATGGTGGTTCCCCTGGGAAATCCCTGTTTTAAAGGCCATGATCCCTCTTCTGGCAGACAATAAAAAAGCAGCCAAGGAAATCACCACAACGGAAATCCGGGCCGGTATGAAATTTGCTGCATCATCAATTCTTGCCGATGCCCTTCCAAAAAAAATATAGGTATCATTCTTATAGCCCACCATGGAGTCCAGGGTATTGATCATTTTATAGGCCAGGGCACCTGGCACTCCGAACAATAGAGCAAAAAACAAAGGGGATAAAAATCCGTCCACAAAATTTTCAGCCACGGTTTCCACTGTGGCCCGGGTGACAGCAATTTTATCCAGGGTCTTGGTCTGGCGGCCCACAATCATGGCCACCTTTTTCCGAGCCGTTTCAATATCCCGGGCCCCAAGGGGAGAAGCCACCTCAAGGGCTGCCTGGACAAGGCTTTTTGCGGAAAAACAATAAAAAAGAAGCCAGGCCTGGACCGTGAATCCCAGCAAAGGATGAACCAGGGTAAAGATCTTTACCAGGCAAAAGGAGATGACCCAGGTTGAGCTTATGAGAAAAAGGGCAAAAAGCAGGCCTGAAAAAATCTGTTGCCTGGCCAGATTTTTGGCCTGATTCTTAGATTGATTTTTAGCCGGGCTCTTTTTAAAAGGCTTTCTAAATTTTTTTTCAAAAAAGGCAATGGCATTTCCCATGCCCACTATTGGATGGGGAAGCCACCCTGGATCTCCCAGGATAAAATCCAGAACAAAGGCAGCAAAAATAATATACCAGGCAATCTCAAACATGGACTTTCTCTTGCCTGTTCAGGTCATTATACGGGGCATTGTTCTGGGTCAGGGCTTTTTTAATGCTTTGGGCCAGGGCCAGGTTGATCTCCCTTGTTTTAAGGGAAAAACGGACAAATTTATTTGACAGCCCGTAAAAATTACTGCAGTCCCGGATGAGAATTTTATCCAGGCCAATCTCTTTACAGAATTCAGGGGCTGTATAATGTTCAAGTTCTGCCAGGACAAAATAGGTGGGAGCATCAAAGATCTGGATTCCCGGGATTCCCTTTAGAACCTTTTTGAACACCTGGATTTCTTCCTTGATATAGGTCCGGGTTTGTTCAAAAAAAGGTTCAATAGTCTTAGGGTTTGCAAAAATATCCTTGATCACTTCCTGGGCCAGGGAGTTGACACTCCAGGGCTGGTAATAAGCCATGACCTTATTCACCAGGGCACTATCTCCGCTTAAAAAACCTGTTCGAAGCCCGGGAATCCTGAATATCTTTGACATGGAAGACAGGACCACCAGATTGGAATTATGCACCTGGGATACAAAAGAAATTTCATGGGCATTTTCCACAAAAGGCAGATAGGATTCATCCACCACAAAACAGGTATTTTTATGTTTATGGATCAAATATTCAATTTCTTCTCTGGGAATCAAAACACCAGTTGGATTGTTGGGATTGCAGATAAAAACCAGGTTCGCAGATTCTGCCAGACTGGAAATCCGGTCAATGTCCGGTTTAAAATTTTCCTCTTTGGTTGCCAGGCAATATTCATACTCAATATGATGCATGGTGCAGGTATCCTGATAATCTGAATAGGTGGGACCTGCTATTACTACCCTTTTAGCTTTCAGGGCCTGGGGGATGGTATAGATAAACCAGGTTGTGCCGTTGCCGGCAATGACAGCTTTGGGATCTATTCCATGGTATTGGGCAAATCCTCTTCTCATGGAAGCAGCATCGGGCTCGGGCAGGGAATGGATGGCTGACATACGGTCTGAGATAATGGTGTGAATCTTTTCAGGCGGGCCCAGGGGGTTTAAATTACTGCTCATATCAATTATCTCTTCAACAGAACAACCAAGATGTTTTGCCAGCCCACCCTTATTTCCACCATGTCCTTGAATCATTTATCTTTCCTTTTACCCTTATACAAAAGGGGGAGACATCTATAAAATCAGAGTACCGGTTCCCAGAAACAGCAAAGCTTCCAGCAGCTCGTTCATGGCACCCAGCATATCCCCTGTAATACAATTCATTTTCTTTTTATAAAATACCAGTATTATAATAATACCAAT
>JAOZST010000067.1:5355-19159 GCA_029939535.1 Desulfobacteraceae bacterium
GCCACCAATCCCATCATGCCGGTCCGGCTGTCTTTCATTATCTCCAGGGCTCTTTCCCTGGATCTATGGCTAAAAATACCGTCTGCTGTATCCCCGAGACCATCCAGATGAAATGCGCCTGTAATCACCACCAGGAAAAGTAGATCCATCAGCGCTGCCACGGGCATGGCCCACAGCCTGGATGCAACAAGGTCGGTGAGGACCAGCAGCCCACCGACAATAAGCCCAACCACCGGAAAAAACCGAATCATCCCCATGGGTGAATAGGCCACATTTCTGCCTGCCGGCAAAATCGTGATAAATAAAATCGCTGATCTTAGGTCAGAAAAAAAACCTGTTTGTTTTTCCATTTATTGAACCTTTTTTTAGTGTAGCCTTTTTTAGTTGGCCCTTTATATTGAATTTTTTTGATGACCTTTTTTTAACGGTCTGATTTAATGGTCTGGTAAAAAACACCCCTCTCCTGGTGTCGGGATTCAATGCGGCCCCTGACCTCAAGTTCTGCCAGAAGGGTGTCCATTTGTCCTGGGTCTGCATTTAGAATGGCCACAAGATCATCCCGGGTACTTGGCCTCCTGTGAATGGTTTCAAGAATTGCCGATTCAATATCCTGGCGCTGGCCTATTTGTTTTTTATCCGGCACCCTGGCTACGATCTGAACATTCCCAAGGTCCAGCATTTCTTTCACCTGCTCAAGGGTTTCTTTTGAAGCCGGGCCAATGTCAGGAACCGTACCAGGCCGGTCCAGGGTGTTAAGCTGGACCCATTCCGGATCAATAAGGAGTATGGCTTCCCTGAGCAGTAAAACTTCCTGGGCATTGTCATTAACCCCGGGCAGGATAAAAATTTCCAGCCAGATCTTTCCCTTAAATTCCCTGGAAAAACTTTGAATTCCCTTTAAAATATCCTTGATCAAAAGATTTGGATTGGGGCGGTTGATTTTAATAAATGCCTGTCTTGAAACCGCATCAAGGGAAGGGACTACAAGATCGGCCAGGGCCAGTTCCTGTCTAACATCCGGATCAGATAAAAGACTGGAATTTGTCAGAACCGCCACCCGTATATTCGGCTTCTGGACTTTTATATAGGCAATCACCCGGCCCAGTTCCTTATTCAACGTGGGCTCACCAGATCCTGAAAAACTAATATAATCTGGATCATCATTGTGCTCCCAATAATGGTCCAATTCTTTCTTCACCGACTCGAAGGATATATATGCCCTTCGTTCAAGGGTCAGGTCTGTTGTTTTCCCGCATTCGCAATAGACGCAGTCCATACTGCAGATCTTATGAGTGACAAGATCAACTCCAAGGGAGATGCCCAGGCGCCTGGACAAAACCGGGCCAAAAATATGTTGATAGCTCATGTAAATATACTCTTATGGATTAGATTTTATTTGGTGTTTATCCTGGGTTTTATCTGCAAATCAATACCAGCAACTATCAGGACTACCCGGTCTGCTGCTGCGGCAATTTTTTGATTCACAAGCCCTGCAAAGTCTCTAAATTGCCTGGCCAGGGAATTTTCCGGTACAATTCCATATCCCACCTCATTGGATACCAGAAAAACAGGGCAGGAGCTCTTTTCCAGGGCAGCGATTAAAAGCAGAGTCGCTTCCATTATCTGGGCCTCGTCATATTCTCTGAACAAAAGATTTGAAGTCCACAGGGTCAGACAATCCACCAGTATAACATGGGCTGTTTTCGAAGTCTTCTCGATTACCCCATGGATCATGACTGGCTCCTCAATGGTCTGCCAGTTATTTCCTCTTTCCTTCTGATGCCTTACCACCCGTTTGTCCATTTCCGAATCCGTGGGAACTGAAGTGGCCAAAAATATTTTTTTATCCCCTGGTATCCCATTGGCAGCATCCAGGGCAAAACTGCTTTTACCACTTCTGCACCCGCCAATCACCAGGGTGATGTTTTCTTTGTTTCTCAAAATCTGTCTCTTTGTTTTCTTAATATTTTATACTTATATTTTATTGTATCTTTTCACTTCCCCTAATTCATCTATGCTTTAAAGCCCGCACAGAATATAATATCCAGCCAGGGATATGCAACTTAAAAATAATTCTTCCCGACCATTCCTGTTTCATGTAGAATAATCAGGATTGAGTTAAACCTGTAAACATAAAGGAGGGCAGATGGCAGAAAAAGTAGATGTTGGGTGTGCTCGTCCCACAGGCGGGCCGGTAGGAGAACCAGCCCCAGAACAAACACCTGAACAGAATATTGAAAAAAAGGAGGTCATGAATATGATACAAGTAGGAAAAAAAGCACCTGATTTTTCAGCTCCAGGCTATCAAAATGGAGAATTCATTAATGTAAACCTGTCAGAACACCTTGGAAAATGGGTTCTTTTATGTTTCTATCCAGGTGATTTTACCTTTGTCTGAGCAACTGAAATTTCAGCAGTTGCTGAAAAATATCCTGAATTTAAAAAACTTGGCGTAGAAATTTTATCCATGAGTAT
This sequence comes from Desulfobacteraceae bacterium, assembly GCA_029939535.1. Lineage (GTDB taxonomy): Bacteria > Desulfobacterota > Desulfobacteria > Desulfobacterales > Desulfobacteraceae > NBML01. Next base: position 7,831 of record JAOZST010000067.1, read on the forward strand.
TGACAGTATGTTTGTACACAAAATGTGGAATGATCATGAACTTTCCAAAATGGTAGACGGAGGCGTTCCTTTTCCCATGCTGTCCGACGCCGGCGGTAGAGTAGGATCTGTCTATGGAGTCTATGATGAGGATGCAGGGGTTGAGGCAAGGGGAAGGTTTATTATTGATCCCGATGGAATTGTTCAGGGATATGAAGTGCTGACCCCACCGGCAGGAAGAAATGTTAATGAAACCTTCAGGCAGGTTCAAGCCTTCCAGCTAATAAGAGAATCAAAGGGAGCTGAAGCCACTCCCTCTGGCTGGAAACCTGGCAAAAAAACCCTTAGACCCGGGCCGGACCTGGTGGGTAATGTCTGGAAAGAGTGGAAAACTGAAATGGCCTTTGATTAAATCAAAAAGTATTATTCTTACAAAAAGCCACCAGGGGCCTCTAATGCTCCTGGTGGCTTTTTATTCTTTGTGCGAGCATTCAGCTGTTGGCTGTTAGCTAAAGCCTAACAGCTAAATACAAACACCTATACTATAAATTTATTTACATTTGGCAGGTGAGGGTGAATCAAAGGCATATTTATGCAGATATGTAAAAACATCCAGCCGCTCCTGATCTGAAATTTTGACCCATTCGTCCTTGCAGGCCAGTTTCTCATATTTTCCAGGCTTAAAAATTCGTTCCCACTGGGCCTGGGTCTTACTGCTCGGGCTTAGTTCTACTGCATTCCCGCCATCACTGTGGCAGGTACGGCAGCTTTTCCTGAACGTATATTTCCCCTTTCTATGGTTTCCTTTATCCGCTGAAAAAGCCATTGCGGAAAATCCCAGAACAAGGGACAGCGATACCAGAACAAACACTAATTTTTTAAACATTTTACTTTCCTTTTTTTTAATGGTTGCAAAGTTATTGTCAAAAAGACTGAATACGTTGCAACCATCTAGTTTATTAATATATAAATTAAAATCTCACGGTAGCTGACAAATAGGCATTCCATACTTTATCCGCAACCGGGAACAGGGTGTTCAAGGCATTGGCATCAGATATGGGAACAGGCTCACCCAGGGGACTTCCGCTCCCTGTATACTTATAATCATAATACCTGGCACCAAGCTTCACGAAAAAATTATCGCTGAAAATCGGCTGGATATAGTAACCTTCCCAAACTTGACCCCGGGCGGCCAGTTTACTGTCCACAAGAGAATCTTCAGCACCTGAGAAGTTAAACCAATACCTGGAGCCCCAATTGTATTCAAGTCCCAACCTGGCATCAAAGGGCATTGGAAAAATTGCCCCGGCATAAATACTGTAACCGGTCCGCTTATTGAGCTCGCCATTGGAATTTAAAAGTCCATCCCCCATCAGGCTGTAAAATGGGTGTTCTGAAGTATTTTCAGGGTCTGTATGACTCCATCCCAATGAAAAGAAAAGATCAATATCCTTACCAAGTCTTTCATCAAGGTTATGCCTTACTAAAAATGTGGCAGCATCCCAATCCCCTAAATTGGTAACTGGTTCTGTACGGCTGATATAGCTTCCGGTATTTTGTTCAAAAGTCAGGGTGCCGTCTGCGTTCTGCACTACCGTAAAAGGCATGACTGTCGTCCCTGTGAATCCATCAGTAATATCAAAGGCATGGGCCCAGTTTAGAACTGCACTTGTGGTGTCATTGTCAAACAGGGTGGCAATAATACCAAACAGATGCACATCATCCAATTGAGAATCCTCGGTAAGTGAACCGCTATTTCCCCAGTCGCTCTCAAAACCAACACCATAGCAAAGTTTAAAGGCCGCACCAGGAATATTTGTAGTATCTTCCAGGCTGAAATTCAAAGAAGCTCCGTCAAACTGCCAGTTAATGAGATGGGCCAGGGGAGATCCGCCTTCCATGCCATATTCGCCATATTCCAGGGGTGGTCCGTCAGTGGCTGGACGACGTCCCAGGGAAAAGTTCATGGGCAGAACATCCCTATTAAATGTATAATTAAAATACGCCCTTTCCAGATGAATGGAATCATCAGTTGGCAGGCTTGAAGTTGTCCCGTCCAGGGTGATGTCATTCATGCTGCCCTGGTTGTACTGAACACCTGAGCTGTCTCCCCATACTTTATATGCAGCCAGACGACCGCCGAAACTCAGTTGAGAATTTATTCTGGCTTTCATATTAATACGAAATCTATTGGTATAAATAATATCATTATCAATATCATTTTCTTCCGGCGCTGGAATCATGTTTGCCGCTGCCATACCGGCAATGGCCTGCTGGATCTGGGCAGGGGTTGCTCCGTTGAATCCACCGCTTGCCGCAGGTGTAAAAAAGCTGCCCATTAAAGAATCCGGAGCCGTCAACATCCCATCATAATGAATAGAATCAGCCCTGCTCCTAAGCTCTATTCCCAAAGACAGTTTGTCTGTTGCTGTATGCAGTTCCGCCTCATTCAGGCGTTCATCCATTTCTTCCATTTCAGAATCTTTTTCAGCAGTTTTTTCTTCCATCTCCGTTATCTTCTTTTCAACATTCTGCATCATTTCAGACAATTGACGCAGTTGTTCTTTCAGGGCATCCACTTCACTGTCCGCCCAGAGAGTATTCGGTGAAAACGTGAACATCAGAAAAAGACTAGTCAGAAATAACAATAAAATTTTTTTGTACCCTGCTTTATGCCCGGGTTTGTTTTGTACCATCCATATCTCCTTATTTTATTAAATTACACATTTAGAATTACCACTTTGTGCTACTAGCAAAATATGTACCCAAAAAAAAGAATCTTTTATATTTGGACGAAAACAGGGAAAGACATGGATATTTCTATCTTTTAATTCTTGTTTTTCCCTATAAACACTGTTATTTTTTAACAACTGTTAAGTTAACATATGTTAACTTAACGTTATCATTGAAAAGCAGAATTCAGGAGAAATGGATATTTCCCCATAGGAGGCAGGTGTGATTCACAGCAGTATAGCAAAAACCCTGGGCTTGAAACCCATGACCCGTAACATGTGTTACGATTTTTATATCCAATTGAACTCTGAGGCTGGAACATACGATGCCATAAAAGAGTCCATTTCCTGGTGGCAGGATAATGGTGAAAAACTCAATAACCTCTGGTGGGTTCTTAACTATTATGCTGAAAAGTTTGATCCTGATCGTGATTTAAGGGCATGTGTTGAAAGACAATTGGATTTCCTTGCCAGAGAAAAACAAACATCCCCGGAACCCGAGACTCCCGATCCCTGAGTTTAGGAGCTCAGATTCCCTGGTATCTTTGATGGGGTATATTTGAAGGGGTATCTTTTATTTATTATCTTTGCCAGCTCCCCAGATATCAATAATTTTTGTATTGCCGGGATAATCAACTGTTTTATAGTGGGTGATATTGGATAATTTTTTTGTAATTTCGCCAAGGCGGGTGGCCTGGGATTTTATGGATTGCAGGTTCTGATGTATTTTATCCGTCTCCGAGTTCATGAGCATTAGCTCAGCATAGCCTAAAATAGCCTGAAGGGGCTGATTGATTTCATGGCAGATTGTACCGGCCATTTCCAGGACTCCCTGGAGCCGTTCCCGCTCATAGATCTCTTTTTCAGCCGCCTTTCTTTCAATGGCCAGGGCCACATGCTGGGACACTGAATTTAACAACTCCAGATCCTGGCGCTGGTATACGGTTGCAGAATGATAATCCTGGATCACCATGGCCCCGATGACCCTGTCCTTTATAATCAGGGGAGCGCCCAGCCATATTTTGCTGATGGCACCTATGATGTCCCGGTTGCCCTTTCTGGAAAAATCAATGAGATCCTGTTCATAAAAAATCAGGGGTTTCCGGGCTTGAATCACTTTACCGGTCAAAGACATGGTTTCACTAAAATGAAATATTTCGTCTGGAAGATCATCCTTTTCATCCACATGGTAGGGAAAACTGATGGAGTCTTTTTCTTCATGGAAAATGGCAATCAAAAAATTGTTCACATTAAGAATTTTATCAAGGGATTGATGAATTTCCCCATACAATTCATTAAGATTCCGTGTACGGGTAACAGCATCTGATATCTCAAACAGAACTTCAATGGTCCTGGCCAGGTCCCGTTTTTCATTTTTGCTGCCTGATAATTCTGTTTTGTCCACTTTTCCCCTGCCCCATCTGCTGGTATACAAATTTAAAGATTATTCCATTAATGATCTATTTAATCAACAGATATTCCAGCCTCTTTACGGTTATTGTTTTCTCTTTTTAAATCCTGAACACCTGACTATCCCTTTCATGAAATTGATTTTTATGACATAATAGGATATATGTAAATATATTAAATGAGTAGCCACACATAATATTTTGATATAAAAATTCCTGGAACAGCCATTATGAAATCCATTGAAGAAATTTCTCTTTTATATGAAATCAGTGAAGCCCTGCACCAGCACATGGACATGAAAACCTCCCTTTTCAAAGTATTGAGTGTATTGTCGGAATCTCTGAATCTGGTCAGGGGAATCATCTTTCTTACCAACAGGGAAACAGGAGAAATCCGCATTGAAATTGCCCATGGAATTTCAGAGGAGACCACCCAAAAGATCAAATATCTACCCGGTGAAGGCATTATAGGCCAGGTAATTGAATCGGGAAAACCCGCCGTGGTCCCCAGGATCAGTAAAGAACCCCTGTTTCTTGATAAGACTGACTCAAGAAAACTTGCCCAGGGCCAGGAGTATTCTTTTATCTGTGTGCCCATAAAAAAAGACAGCAGGGTGGTTGGAGCCATCAGTGCGGACCAGCCCTATGAAGGCAAAAGGTCCCTGGTAAGGGGAGAAAAACTTCTTTCCGTGGTGGCGGCAATGCTGGCCCACCACGTGATTAATATTGAAACCATACGGTTGGAAAAGGAACAGCTGAAAACAGAAAATATAAGGCTTAAATCTGAACTTGAAAACAAGTATAGTTTTAGCAATATCATTGGCAATTCCAATAAAATGAGGGAAGTGCTGCAGATGATATCCCAGGTTTCCTCATCCTCGGCAACGGTTTTGATACGGGGAGAAAGCGGAACTGGAAAGGAATTGGTTGCCAATGCCATCCACTATAACAGCGCAAGAAACCATCAGCCCTTTATCAAGATCAATTGTGCCGCAATTCCTGAAAATCTCATTGAAAGCGAATTATTCGGCCATGAAAAAGGTTCTTTTACAGGAGCTTCCCACCAGAAAAAAGGCAAGTTCGAACTGGCCGACAAGGGAACGATTTTCCTGGACGAAATCGGGAACATGGATCCCGGTGCCCAAGTCAAACTGCTGAGGGTCCTCCAGGAAAAAGAATTTGAGCGGGTTGGGGGGTATAAGTCCATCAAAACAGATGTCAGGATTGTTGCTGCCACCAATTCCATTCTGGAAGAAATGGTGAGCCAGGGCAAATTCAGGGATGATCTTTATTTCAGGCTCAACGTATTTCCCATTTATATTCCTTCCCTTCGCATGCGCAAAACCGATATCATACTTCTGGCCGATCATTTTCTGGAAAAATACAGGAAAGAACATTCAAAGGATATCAAAAGGATCACCACTCCAGCCATTGACATGATGATGGAATACCATTGGCCAGGAAATGTCCGGGAACTTGAAAACTGCCTGGAACGGGCTGTGATTCTCTGCAATGAAGGGGCCATTCACTCCTACCATCTGCCGGCCACTCTCCAGACAGGGATCAAATCAAAGACCCTGCTCCTTTCCCTTGAAGAAGCCGTGGGCAATCTTGAAAAGGAGATCATCATGGATTCTTTAAAAAACACCAGGGGCAATATCAAAAAAGCTGCCAAACTCATCAACATCACTGTTCGACAATTTTCCTATAAAGCTCTTAAATATAATATTAATTATAAGGAGTATAGATAACTATCCCATGAAAAAAAATATTTCTTTCCTGATATGTGTTTTTCTTTTTCTTGTTTTCTCCTGCGAAAACACAAGCATTCCTCCAGGCTTTTCAAGAGATACCACCCGAAACAAGATCCAGGTTCAAAACACGGTCAAAATTGAATCGAGACAGGTCACCCAGATGTATGAAGCCGTGGGCACCATCCGGCCCCTGACCGAATCTGTGATAGAATCCCAGGTCAGCGGTCAGGTTTTAAAAATTAATGTAGTTCCAGGTACAAAGGTAAAAACCGGCCAGGTCCTGGTCCTGCTGGATGCCAGACAGCTCTCCACAAGGCACAGACAAGCCAAAGAAGGTGTGGCCCTTGCCAAAGACACCTTAAATCAAGCCCTGAAAGCCAGGGATGAAGCCAGGGCCGGCCAGGACCAGGCAAATGCTGCCTACTTAAGAACCAAAACATTATTTGAAAAAGATGTGGTCTCCTCCCAGCAGCTGGAAATTGACAGGGCGGGCTTTCTCCAGGCAAAGGCCAGGCTGGAAAAAAGCAGTGAAGCTGTCAAAGCTGCCCAGTCAAATATCCGCCATGCAATGGAAGTGGTAAAAGAGGGAGAAATCGCCCTTGGATATGCCAGTATCAAAGCCTCGGCCCCTGGTGTGGTAGTGGAACGTCTCATTGATCCAGGCGACCAGGCAATGCCTGGAAAACCCCTCCTGGTTGTTCAGACCAGCGGGTCCCTCAGGCTTGAAGCCCGTATCAGGGAAGGATTGATTCAAAAAATTATCCAGGGCAACACCTATGGGGTTAAGATTGAAACCCTTGCAACGGAAGTGAAAGCAATCATTGAAGAAATTGTCCCCTATGCTGACCCCCAGACCAGGACCTTTCTGGTCAAGGCAGCCCTGCCCGATCTCCCGGGTATTTATCCGGGCATGTTCGGCAGGCTGCTTATCCCGGTCAACAAGGAAAAAACACTGCTGATACCGGAAGAAGCCGTCACCCGGGTGGGGCAACTGGAAATGGTGAACATTAAAATTCAAAATAATGAAACCAGCCGATATAAATCCGTGTTTATTAAAACCGGAAAAATTTTTGGTTCAAAAATTGAAGTCCTTTCCGGGTTGACTGGAAAAGAAATCCTGGGATATTAAAAGCCAATGCCTGACCTAAAACCTAATCAGAAAACGGAAAAAAAACCTGACCAAATTAATGATCAAACCAGGGATCACAAACCAGGAATTATCTCAAAAATAGTAAAAGCCTTCCTGTCTTCCCAGCTCTCTGTCATCTTGATTATGGTATCTCTCTGCCTTGGAATTTTCAGTGTTTATATCACTCCCAAGGAGGAAGAACCCCAGATTGTTGTCCCCATGGCAGATATCTATGTCCAGGCACCGGGTGCCTCGCCGGAAGAGATCCAGAAACTTATTGCAACACCCCTGGAACAGATGCTCTGGGAAGTTGACGGGGTTGAATATGTTTATTCCATGTCCACCCGGGAAATGGCAGTGGTCACAGTGCGGTTTTTAGTGGGCGAGGACAGGGAAAATTCCATTTTAAAACTCCACAGTAAAATCCAGATGAACCTGGACAGGATCCCTCCCATTGTGGAAAGCTGGCTGATCAAACCCATTGAAATTGATGATGTACCCATTGTTAATCTTACACTTTTTTCCGACGTCTATTCAGACCACACACTTCGTCGCATTGGCGAAGAAGTGGCAACAAGGCTGTCCCGGCTGGAAAATATCTCAAGATCCGCTGTTGTAGGCGGCCGGAAAAGGGAGATCCGGGTTGAAATGGACCCCCAGAAAATGAAGGGCTTCGGCATATCCATTCTGGATATAAACAAGGCACTCACTGGTGCGGATGTCTCCACCCGGGCCGGTACCTTTAACAAAAATAATCAGGTAATCACCCTGACCTCCAGCTCTTTTCTGACCTCAATAGACCAGGTGAGTTCCCTGGTGGTGTCAGGACGGGACAGCAGACCTGTCTACCTTGAAGATGTTGCGAATATCATTGACGGGCCTGAAGAGGCTTCTGCCTATACCCGCATTGGATTTTCCAACTTTTACAGGAAACAGCATGGAATGGGACCTGATGTCCCAGCCTCTTTTCCAGCTGTCACCCTGGCCTTTTCCAAGAAAAAAGGGACCAACGCGGTAAAGGTTGCCGAAAATATCCTAAACGAAATCCAGGCAATGCAGGAAAAGATTATCCCCCATGATATCCATGTTGAGGTAACCCGGAACTATGGCAAAACAGCCCAGGCTAAAGTCAATGAATTATTGAAATCCCTTGGGTTTGCCATTGCATCTGTGGTGGTGCTTCTGGCCCTGACCCTTGGCTGGAGGGAGGCAGTGGTGGTGGCCCTTGCAGTACCCATCTCCTTTTCCCTGGCACTTTTTGTTAATTTCATGTTCGGATATACCATCAACAGGGTCACTCTTTTTGCCCTCATCCTTTCCCTGGGCCTGGTGGTGGATGATCCCATCACCAATGTGGACAATATCCAGCGCCACATAAAGAAAAAAATACTCAACCCCTTTAAAGCCACCCTGTTTGCCGTGGAGGAGGTCCTGCCTCCGGTAATCATGTCCACCATTGCCATTATAGTCTGTTTTACCCCGCTTTCCTTTATCACGGGCATGATGGGCCCCTATATGGCACCCATGGCCATTAATGTGCCCCTGACCGTAACCTTTTCAACCCTATGTGCCCTTACCATTGTTCCCTGGGTATCCTATCACCTCCTGAAAAACAAAAAAGAAAAGGAAACAAAACAAAGTACCTCCCCGGGTTTTGGTGCCAGGCTCTACAGGGCAAGCCTTCTTCCTTTTTTAGACAAAAGATTCATGCGAGCCCTTTTGTTCTGCCTGGTTCTGATACTTCTTGCCGGGTCCTGTGCCTTGGCCGTGTTCAGACTGGTGCCCCTGAAACTGCTTCCCTTTGATAATAAAAACGAGTTCCAGATCGTTATAGACCTGCCCGAGGGCAGTTCCCTTGAGCACACAGACCAGGTGGTAAAAAAATTTGAAGCCTATCTTCAGACTGTCAATGAGGTGACCAATTTTTCTTCCTTCACTGGAATTGCTTCTCCCATGGATTTCAATGGCATGGTCCGTCACTATTTTATCCGTGAGGGAAGCCACCTTGCTGATATTCGGGTCAACCTGGCCCATAAATCCCTGCGGGAACAGCAAAGCCATGCAATTCTTTTACGGCTTAGAAATGATCTTGAAAAAATTGCCAGGGAAAACCTGGCCGATATCCAGCTGGTGGAAGTTCCCCCTGGTCCGCCGGTTCTTTCAACCCTGGTGGCAGAGGTTTACGGCTCCTATGATACTTCCTATGATACGCTTCTAAAAAGCGCCCAGCAGGTAAAAGAAATCATGGAAGAAGAACCCTTTGTAACAGATATCCAGATAATGACGGAAACCAACAGTCCCAGGATCGATGTGGTGGCGGACCGGGAAAAGGCCGCTATCCACGGCATTGACACCAAAACCATCCTGGACACCCTGGACACGGCCATTGGCGGAACGGCCCGGGCCAGCCTCCACCTGGGTCCGGAACGTAATCCTTTGTGGATAAAAGTGATTTTACCCCGGGAAAAACGATCTGATATGGTATCCATTGCCAATATCCCCATCCGCTCGGGAACCGGGGTCATGATTCCCCTGGCTGAACTGGCCAGGGTGGTTGAAAAGCCCAATGAAACACCCATGTATCATAAAAATATGGAGCCCGTGGTATATGTGCTGGGAGAAATGGCTGGCAGGGCACCTGGAGAGGCTGTACTGGACATGAAAAACCGCCTGAAAAACATTCCCCTTGAAAAAGGTATAAAAGTAAACTGGGCTGGGGAGGGCGAGTGGAAAATCACCCTCAGGGTATTCAGGGACATGGGTATTGCCTTTGCTGCAGCCCTGGTGGGTATCTATTTTATTCTGGTCATAAATACTGGTTCCTATTTCCTGCCCATGCTCATCATGATGGCCATTCCCCTGACTATTCTTGGAATCATGCCGGGATTCTTTCTCCTCAACCTGTTTACCGACCCTGTGGGTGGATTCAATAACCCCATATTTTTCACTGCCACCAGCATGATCGGAATGATTGCCCTGGGTGGTATTGTCATAAGAAATTCCCTGGTACTTATTGAATTTATCCAGGAAGCTGTAAAACAGGGAACCCCCTTTAAGGAAGCCATCCTGGACAGCGGCGTGGTCCGTATGCGTCCAATTCTCCTGACCGCCCTGACAACGGCAATAGGAGCATTTCCCATTACCTTTGACCCGGTGTTTTCAGGTCTGGCCTGGGCTCTTATCTTTGGCCTCTTTGCCTCTACCATGTTTACCCTTTTGATCATCCCCATAACCTATTATGCAGTTTATAAAAAACAATTTGAACAAATGTAAACAAAATTGTTAAGGGATAAAAATTTGCATTATATGGGAAAATCGCCAGATCTGACCAGGCCATATATTTCCACTATCAATGATCCATCCAGCTCTTAAGCTGTTTTTGGCAGGACAAAACCAGGATCCATGGCCAGAAAATAATCCAGGTCATAGGGATCTAAACGGAAATTATCCTCCAGGAAAAGATCCTTATCTCCCATGTCAATCAGGCATTTAACATTTAAGGTCTTGTCTTTATTTTCCCGGGTACCATTCAATGGGTTGCTGTTCTTTGTAACTGCTTTGAAATAATCTTGGGTATAGGGCGTTCTGATCCAGGTATGGCTGGGGTCTGAATCATCCTCTTCCACGGCCCAGCCGCTGGTATGCCATTCCATTTTTCCCAAAGGTGTGGCTGTACACAATTTTGGGATGTAACGGTCCGACAAATTGGCCCTTAGATAGCCATGGGCCTCAAAGGCCTGGGATATGGAGGTCCAATACTTTTTTGTGCCATGGATGGGATGGCAGGGGGTAAAGATATAATAGATCTCAGCCCCGGCATTTCTCAAAAGGGTAAACAATCTGCCAAGAACCTCACTGAACATCCGCAACACAGGGACTTTTTTCCTGACGCAGGCTTTTGTGCTTCCTGAAACAAAACCGGCAGTACACAGGGCAGTGCATATCCAGAAGAAAAATTACCCTGTTCTGATACATCTGCTCCAATAATCCCTGTTTAAAATGACCGTCAAATGTAATTTCATGCCCCATGGGGTCCAGCTCACCGGCAAAGGGAAGATACTGAGCAGCCACAGCCTCTGAAACCAGGGATTGCCGGATCACATGATGGGACAGCCGCACCGGATACAGATCCATGACCTGCTGCACATCCTTCTTATCCTGGTCAGCAAGATTGACACCTGCCTTTTTTTTGAGCTGATCAATTGTTTTTATTGACATGAAACCGTTTACAATATGACAGGCCTCAAGGAGCTGATATAAAAACAAAACAGAAAGGGGAATGGAGTTGATGACCATAGACTTTCTGGGTCCTGTGGCTGAGGCATT
>JAOZST010000224.1:0-3678 GCA_029939535.1 Desulfobacteraceae bacterium
AAAATGATGATGCTCATGCCCATATTCATGACCGTACTATTTATTAATTTTCCGGCAGGGCTGGTCTTGTACATGTTTGTAAATAATATGATTTCAATGGGACAACAGTATTATACTCAAAAGAAATTTTCCTAACCCAGGAGGCCATATGAAAGAAACCCAGGAATTTTCCGGAAAAGACGTTGACGCTGCCATAGAAAACGCCTGTTCACAACTATCTGTTTCCAAACAAAAACTTAAATATAAAGTAATTTCAACAGGTGCATCAGGAATATTTGGAATTGTTGGCAGAAAAGATGCCAAAATAAAGGTGACCCTTCCGGAAACCAGCACCAAAGACTCCGCTGAAGATGAGATGGAAGGTATCAGATCCATGGTTGACGAAGCCTTTGGAGAAGAAACCCGGTTGGAGGCAGCAGACTCTGATGATTCTGCAAAACCATCAGAGTCAATGGAGGCTGAAGATAAGAAAGCCCATGCAAATGACAACTACAAATGGGGGGCTGGTGACATTGAAGTCCCTCCTCCTGTTGATGTAACCCAGGAGTCAATTGACCTGGGCATGGAAGCATTGCAGAAAATGGCAGACCTCATTACTGATGATGCAACCATTGAAGCTGAGACCAACCAGGACCGGCTCACATTGAGCATTAAAGGTGGGAATGCAGGTATTCTCATTGGCCGCAAAGGCCAGACTCTTGATGCCATGCAGTTTCTGACAGATAAAATCATCAATAGAAAAAGTGAAGCCAGGGTCAGGGTAAAAGTGGATATTGAAGGGTATATGGAAACCAGGAAAGAGAATCTCAAACACCTGGCCCATAAGATGGCTGAAAAAGCAAAAAAAACCGGCCGTCCAACCACCATTAACCAGATGAGCGCCCAGGACCGGCGCATAGTACACCTTGCCCTTAAAAACGACAATAAAGTCAGAACCCAGAGCATGGGGGACGGTTATTACCGTCGTCTGGTGATCTTCCCTAAAAAGAAAAATTCTTTTAGGGGGAAAAAACGGCAAAAAAATAAATAAAATGAATGATACAATTGCCGCAATAGCTACCCCCTATGGAAGCGGCGGTATTGGTGTCATAAGAATCTCCGGCCCCAGGTCCTTTGAAATTGGATCCAAAATCTTTTCAAAAACCCGGGAGCCGGGAAAAACCACTCCTGAACTGGTGACCCACAGGGTTTATCACGGATTTATTCTGGATCATAAAAATCCAGACTCTAACAACCAGAAAAATAAAAGCAGCAAAAACCATATCAATTCCAACATAATTGATGAAGTATTGCTGATACCCATGCAGGCCCCCCGTTCCTACACAGCAGAAGATGTCCTAGAGATCCAGGCACACTCAGGAACCATTGTGCTGAGAACCATCCTTGAACTTGTGTTATCCCAAGGAGCAAGGCTTGCAGAACCTGGTGAATTCACAAAACAGGCATTTTTAAACCATCGTATAGACCTGACCCAGGCAGAGGCTGTTGCTGATATTATTAATGCCAGATCCCTGAGTTCTTTAAAATTTGCATCCTCCCAGAATCTTGGACAACTCAGGCTGAAAATCCAGCAGTTAAGGGAACCTTTGATCCAGTTTCTTTCCCGCCTTGAAGTGTCCATTGATTTTCCCGATGATGTGGAAATCTTTGAGATATCATCATCGGATAAAGAAATCCTGGACCAGGTCATGGTAAAATGCAAAAAATTTATCCAGCAGCATGACGATGCCTGTTTTCTTAAGGACGGAATCAGGGTGGCCATATGCGGGAAACCCAATGTGGGAAAATCAAGCCTGATGAACCAGCTCCTTGAACAGGACAAATCAATCATTACCCCCCTGCCCGGTACCACCAGGGACCCCATTGAAGAGGGATTGAACATTGAGGGCATACCCTTTGTCTTCATAGATACCGCTGGTATTCATGAAACCGATGACCTTGTGGAAATCATCGGCATTGAAAAGGCAAAAGACCATATCACAGACGCGGATCTCATCCTTTTCATGAAAGAACCAGGATCTGTTTTTTCAGAAAGAGAATTTGAGAAAATCATTTCTCCTGGAAAAAAAGTCATCCTGGTTATCAATAAAATGGACCTTGTAAAGGAAGGTCTTTTCCAAAAAGAGCTCCCCAAATTAACGCCAGCCTATGGCCACATACCAATTGTTGCAATATCTGCGCTATTGAATCAGGGTCTTGGGGAATTAAAAGAAAAAATCATTGACCTTTGTATCCGGGACCTGGATATGGAAACCTCTGCAGTTATCCCCAACCTGCGGCACAAGAAAGCATTGGAAGCAGCACTTTCCTTTCTTGAATCAGTAAAAACAGGCATTGCCAGAGGACAGGAAGAAGAAACCCTGGCAATTGATCTTAAAAACAGTATTGATTCCCTTGGAACAATTACCGGGGAAACAACATCCATAGATATATTAGACTCTATTTTTAACAACTTTTGCATTGGAAAATAAAGGAATAGACCCATGGCATTGGACCTGAAAAAACATTTTATTAAATATGAAGCCCTTGTACAGATGGTGGATGGAGTTTTTGACCGTGTCAAAAAAGAATATCCCAAGGAAGTATTCTGCCGGGAAAAATGCAGTGACTGCTGTTATGCGATTTTTGATTTAACCCTTGTTGAGTCCCTTTACCTGAAGGACAAATTCCAGGCAAAATTCACAGGCAAATCCAAAAATGATCTCCTGGAGATTGCCGGTAAAACAGACCGGACCCTGGTAAAATTAAAACGGGATGCCTTTCAACAGGTAAAAAAAGGGGGGAACCAGCTGGAGGTAGTTGCAAAGATGTCCCAGGAAAGGGTGCGATGCCCACTTTTGGGAGAAAACAATTTATGTGAAATGTATGACCACCGTCCCATCACCTGCAGGGTATATGGCATACCAACTTCCACGGCAGGTGTAAGCCATATCTGCGGCAGGACCAATTTTGTCCAGGGCAAACCCTACCCCACTCTGAACATGGATAAAATTTACAGCCAGCTTCAACTCCTGTCTGCCGAGCTTATAAAAGATATCAACTCGGAAAACATCAAAATGCATGAGATGCTGATTCCAGTATCCATGGCAATTATCACTGATTTTAATGAAGAATACCTTGGAGTAAGAAAAAATGGAAACCTTTAGCCCTGAAGATATAGAGGAAAAGAAAAAAGCCATATTTGATGCCATGGGCAAAAGAGGGCAGCGCCAGATCCTGAAAAACGGCTATGAAGAATGGAATCCTTTTCAGGAACCCAAGGACCCCATTGATATTCGAAAAGACAAGACAAAAAGGACATCCCAGGTCCTGATCCGGGAATTTTTATCCCAGACTGACCATGATGAATACTCCAACTCCTTTGCCCAGGGAGCCTTTGAAATGTGCCTGGGAATCATCAATGATGATGATAAAATCAGGGGGATGTTCGAGTTTGCCTGCTGGTATGAAGACCTGTTAAGAAAAGAAGGACATGACTCCATTTAACAGGGATGCCATACTTGAGATCCTGTTTGAATCTGAAAACCAACTGACCGCCAGGGCCTATATCAGGAAAATTGCCCTTAAGCTGTCTTTGAACTTTACCCAGGCAAAGAAAATTCTTCGATTCCTTGTGGAAGAACAGGAGCTGGTCTTTCAGGATCTCTACGGCGGAACCTATGTTACCAAGAGTTTCCT
>JAOZST010000224.1:3778-5429 GCA_029939535.1 Desulfobacteraceae bacterium
TTGCATCACAATCATTGAGGATTATATGCCCCTGTGTGAAGCTGAATTCTCCCTTATATGTGCAAATCTCAGATATCCCACCCTGAAAAAACTGTCCAATACAATTAAATCCAATCTCTGCCCAAAGGGAGTAATCATCCTGTCCGGAATCCGGCAATGGGAAAAACAGGATCTGATTGACCATTATGCAGGAATGGGATTTTCATTGATCTGGGAAAAAAATGAGAAAAAATGGTCTGTTGTGATAATGAGCATTCAGGCACCCCAGAGCCTGTCCTGATCATTCTTTAGTTTTCCAGGTCAAGACTGATTAAACACCACTCAATTGGGATTTTTACCTGTTGCACTTCCATTCATAACAGTATAGGACAGATATACGAAACAGGATAAAAGCTGTCATTGGGCAATTGGTTAATGATTTAGCAATTAAAATAAAAATTATCCCTTTTAATGAGTAATAAAGGTAAGAATAATGGCTGGAAAAACAAAGAATCAACAGAAAAAAAACCTTAAAAAAGCACAAAAACAAAAAAAGCGGCAAACAAAAATCAAGAAGCAAGCTTTATCAAAACCAGTGGCACCTAAACCAGGGGTTGGCGACAAGGTGGATTATGCTTTAGAGCTTGTAAGAGAAGGAAACAGGAAAAAGGGAGAGAAAATTCTTGATCAGCTGAAAAAAAAATATCGAAATCACTCTTATGTTTATTTCGGGCTTGGCGTTATTTCTGCAATGGATAAAAAGTATGATGAGGCAATTCAATTCTTTAAAAAGGCTGCACAAATTACTCCTGATTTTGTTGAGGCCCATTACAATCTGGGAGTAGCCTATCAAAAACAGGTAAAAGTTCCTGAAATGATAGCAACATACAGACATGTGGTGAAAATAGGGGAGCCAGACAGTCTTATGGTAGATCATGCACTGGATATGATCAACACCCTGGAGCAACAGGTGCAAGATAGTGATGGTGTAGGTTTAGATGAATATTTGAAAGCACATGAATTTTTTGACCAGGGTGTCAGATATATGGAATCTGAAAATTGGGAAAAAGCCATAGTTAAGTTCAATCACGCCGCCAGCATAACGCCGAACTATGTTCAATCCCATGGGAATATAGGAATTTGTTATTCAAGTATCGGAAAAAGACAACTGGCTCTTGACGCTTTTGACAGGGCAATAGAATTGGATCCTCATTATGAACCTGCCCTGATAAATCGTAAGTTTACAGAACTTCTGGAAGAAGGTGAATGCCCGGGAAAAAAAGTAAAAACCATTGAATATTACAAAGATTATCCCCTTAAAAACAAGTCATATATTAAAGAATATATTGAAGATCAGGGACTTCTTGAAAATACACAGTCGATCAAAAGGATTGAGAAGGATTAAAGGGAATAGCAATGGAACTGCGATATGCAGAGATTGAATCTTAAAAACTGACATGGGACTGGTTTAACAGAATTCAACTGCTAAGGATTTCGTAGTAGTTCGAACGGAACGGAAGGGAAGCGACAGGTAAAGCGGCAGTTCAAGCCCGATACTAAAATGATAGGTCAGAGAATACTTAATTTTAGAATTCAAAATTTTTAACAAGTTTAACAACCAATATTTGTAAAACATGCCTTATTCTAATAGTCTTAACTTTTGATTTCCTGC
>JAOZST010000225.1:0-5363 GCA_029939535.1 Desulfobacteraceae bacterium
GATCTAAATTAACAGAAAAGCCTGCTGTGACATTGCAAATAATCCTAATATCTTCGGCCTGCAAGTTTTTTCTCAGACGAAGAAGGCTTGGAGCATCAGGAGTGTAAAAGCCTAAATCTCCCACATAAGTCCCGGATAAAAAGCAACGGATAAATTTCCCTCCAGTAGCGTGGGCGATACCCATAGAACTTATAGGATCTAGAAGCATGTTCATTCCGTGAGGAAGGTTCACCCTGTTCTGGACCTCTGTGACTACATGCGTCATTGCTGCGATCACCTCTGGCTCCATTTTGCTTTGATAGGGCATATCGGATTCGTTGCAGTAAAGAATGGCATGAAAGCCTGCGTCTTCAAGGATTTTGGCTTCTTCTATAGCTTGATTTACAATTTTATTAATACCTCCTGAAACATCGTAGAGGGGGGTTCCAGGTAAGGCTAAGGTATGGACCATACCAATCATAAAATGTCGATGATTGAAGTCTTTTTTAAAAAGTGCTTTCATGGTAGATTCCTTTATTATTGTTATCAAAAACGCATGCTTATTCCGTTAGCAATATCCTGTGTCAGGTGTCGCGACAGTGGCAAAAGAAGCGTTTGAGTCTCGATCCAACGTTTATATAGTCGATCATAAATGGCTGTTCGCTCAGGTCGCGGCCGAAATATACGCTCAATTTTAATGAATTTTTTCTGACACTCATCCAAATCAGAACACTCACCAAGCCCTACTAAAGCCAGCATTGCGCCACCTAAAAGACCAGCTTCTTTTGAACGGGTACGTACCACAGGCAAATTGAGCACATCAGCCTTTATCTGGCACCAAAGATCTGAAGTGGCGGCTCCACCGGTAATACGGACTTCCTGGACTGCCGGGGTATCATCAGTAGAGGCCAATTCTAAAATTTGTCGGTTTGCGAAAGATACCCCTTCTATGATGGCCCACATGAAATCTCCCCAAGAATGTCGCCTGTTAATGCCAAGAAATAATCCTCGAACATCTGGGTCCCAAAGGGGAACCCTCTCCCCCCTGAGATAGGGCATAAAAAGAATCGGTTCAGGTTGTCGCTCCATTTTAGGCAGTTTCTTCATGGCCATGGCAGGTTCTGAATTGAGGCCTCGGTCTCCGAAAGCCTCTATAAACCAAGCCATGCAATCGGCTCCCGCCTGGCTTGGGCCTCCGGTCTGATATAAACTTATTCCCCATGGAAGGGTGACAAGATTCCGTATCTCTTTAAAAGAATCTGTGATAATGCCAAAGACCTCAGATGTTCCCGAAACGTTATAGGCACAGCCTGTCTTAATTGCTCCAATTCCCAGAGATCCACACCAGGCATCCATACCCCCGACAAATACGGGGATTCCGGCAAGGCGATGTAAAGGTTGCTCCAGGGAATCACGAACAATACCGAGTTGAGCCTGGGGTTCCCTCAGAGGCGGTATAATGTGGGACGGCAAGTCAAGCAAGTTCAAAAGATCTATGGATAAATTCTGTTGAGATAAGGTCAGGATACGGGAGAGAGAAATTAGGTCGCCTCCCCACTCACCAGTCAGTCGATAGTTCATATAGTCTTTGGGTTCAAGAATTGTGTGGAGTCTTGCGAACACATCAGGTTCATTCTCTTTGACCCACAACAATCTGGCCAAGGTGTGAAAGGCATTTACCGGACCAAATGTTTTTCCCTGTAATCCTATTTGTGCACTTGCATGAGCCACTTTTTCTGCCTGTTTAGTAGCTCTTCCGTCAGCCCAATTAATGGCCGTTCGAATCACTTTACCATTTTTATCCAAAAAAATCTGGGTTCGAGTGATGCCGGAAACTGCAATCCCAATGATCTTTATTTTTTTCGCTTCCGGCCTTTCCAAAAGAGTCCTGGTGACCCCAAGAAGGTCTTGCCACCATTTTTCGGGATCAGATTCAGAATAGCCGCGATGGTCTGGCGCCGGCGGATACTGATGCGCTGTTTCTATGATAGAAAATTCGCTTCGGGCATTAATTAGCCCCCCCCTAAAGGTACTCCCTCCGATATCATATGTAAGAATACATTCCATCAGTCTATCTCTTCTGCACGAAGCCGAAAAGTGTATTTGATATAATCGCCTCGGACCAAGTTTTTAGCCAATTCTAGGACTCGTCCAGAAGTATCTCGCGTTGTCCTGTACGCCCGGATGACTGCTGTTCCAGACGGAATCTCTAACAATTGTGCCTCCTTAAATTCGATGGAATAGGGTTCGATGAGTTGCTCGGCATCCTGGACTGAGATACCTTTTTTGATTCGAAGAAATTCATAAAGAGAGCAGTCTGTTAAGTCGAATTTGGTCATACCCTCTAAAATATTACTGGGGTGACTGGAAGTCTGGAGTACCACAGGAACATCATCAAGATAGCGGATTCGTCGTAATTCTATGACCTTTTCATTCTGTGGAATGTCAAATAAAATGCGTTCCCGGATACGGCTCTCTCGGGGCCTGATTGAAAGCACACGGCTGCTGGGTTTTCGCCCAACCATTTTCGCCTCGCTATGAAAGTCCACTATTCTGCTGAGGATTTTATGGTAAGCCTGGCTGTGAACCTTTGTTCCACTACCTCGACGACGTTCAATAAGGCCCTCTTCCTGAAGAATTGCCAAGGCTGACCGAATTGTTTCTCTGCTGACGTCATAATACGCTTTTAACGTTGTTTCCGAGGGGAAAGGATCTCCATTTGCATAGATTCCGGTATTGATTTCAGCTCTCAGCTCTTTGGCGATCTGGAGGTGCAACAGGCCTAACCGTTTATGTTTATTTATTTTATTTTGAATCATAAATCCATTGTTGAGTTGAGATTAAAAATAAAAAAAGCCATACAACTTTCAGACAAGTATTACCATACAACTTTCAGACAAATCAATATGAAAAAATTCATTTTTAAAAAAACTTTACAAAATTTAATGGTAAAGAAATTGTGTGGGAGGTGTTATCAGTACAAAAAATGTTTGAAAGTCCGGATCAATTATATGTCAGTTGATTAATGACCTCAATTTTGGGCCCTGGTTTTGCAGGATTTCATCCCATCAAAAAGCAATAAAACTATACAAAACTTATCTTCGGTATTGACATTAGTATAACATATAGTCATATTATAGGTATGATAAATATTCATAAGGAGACCTTGTCATGGCAACTAGTGTAAAAACAGCCATATCAATGCAGGAAGAATTATTTAAAAAAGTAAACAAGTTAGCAAGTGAACTGCATGTTTCTAGAAGCAGGTTGTTTGTCATGGCAGTTCAAGATTTTATTAAAAAAAAGGAGAGCCAGAACCTTCTTGCTCAAATCAACAACGCATTCAGTGACCATCCTGATTCTGAAGAAATTCAAATTCAAAGCAATATGCGTAAAAAACAGGCCCAAAAACTTGAGAGAGAACAATGGTAATTGAGCAAGGTGAAATATACTGGGTAGACCTTGGGGAACCTGGTGGTTCAGCACCAGATAACTCAGAATCAGGGTATAGGCATCCCCATATTGTTATTCAAAACAATCTATTCAACTCCAGCAATATTAATACCGTCGTAATGTGTGTGCTCACGTCAAATTTAAAGAGGGGCCTTTCTCCGGGCAATGTGGTACTAAAAAAAGGGGAAGCAAACCTCCCTGAACAAAGCGTAATAAATATAACTCAGATTTACACCATGGATAAAAGCGATCTTTTGGAAAAAATAGGTAAGGTAAACAGTGAAAGAGTAAAAGAGATACTATCGGGAATAAAATTGCTTACTGAACCAAGAGAGTTGTAAGTAATGGTTTTGTAATTCCAATGAGTTTATGGTTGACTTTAATCATTTGAACCAATTATATTCGAAGATTATAATTTTATTAAGTGGAGATACTCAATGAAAATATTGAAAATCGATCATCTGGGAATAGCTGTTTCAAACATTGATGAAAAGAAAAATTTTTGGACAGATATAATGGGACTGACCCTTGAGGGGACAGAAACAGTGGAAGCCCAGAAGGTGACAACTGCATTTCTGCCCGTTGGTGAAAGTGAAGTTGAGCTTTTAGAGTCCACTGCTGATGACGGGCCGATTGCCAAATATATTGAGAAAAAGGGTGAAGGCATTCAGCATGTGGCTTTCAGGGTGGAAAATATAGAAGAAGCCCTTGCTGAGCTTAAGGGAAAAGGGATAAAACTCATTGACCAGACACCAAGAATGGGGGCAGGGGGTGCTAAAATTGCTTTTTTACACCCCAAGGCAACATCAGGTGTTCTTGTGGAATTATGTGAAAGATAAAAAAATATCAGCAGGAATATCACCATATGCAATTAGCAGTATATGCAATTTGCAGTTTTTTTTCTCGCTGCCAGCTGTTCTCGCTGATACCTAACCAACTTTAGACCGGAGGATAACCATGTCTCAAATGTCTGATATTCAAAAATGGGAAGAACTTGCAACCAAAGAACTGAGGGGAAAATCCCTGGAAGCCCTTACAAAAAATACCCCTGAAGGGATCAATGTTAAGCCCTTATATACATCCAAAGATCTTGAAAATGTAGAATTTATTGATAATCTGCCCGGGGCAGAACCCTTTGTTCGGGGGCCCAAAGCCACCATGTATGCAGGACGTCCCTGGACCATCCGACAATATGCCGGTTTTTCAACTGCTAAAGAATCCAATGATTTTTACCGCAAAAACCTTGCAGCCGGCCAAAAAGGACTTTCAGTGGCCTTTGACCTTGCCACCCACAGGGGCTATGATTCAGATCATCCCAGGGTTGCAGGAGATGTGGGCAAGGCCGGGGTTGCAATTGATTCCGTTGAAGATATGAAAATTTTGTTTGACCAGATTCCCCTGGACCAGATGTCCGTGTCCATGACCATGAATGGTGCTGTCCTTCCCATCCTGGCCGGATATATTGTTGCTGCTGAAGAACAGGGAGTCAGCCATGATCAACTCATGGGAACCATTCAAAATGATATCTTGAAAGAATATCTGACCCGGAATACCTATATTTATCCTCCAACTCCTTCCATGAGAATAATTTCCGATATCATTGGGTTCTGTTCGGCCAGTATGCCAAAATTTAATACCATCAGTATTTCAGGTTACCATATGATGGAGGCCGGGGCTGATTCTGTGCTCCAGGCAGCCTTTACTCTGGCTGACGGACTTGAGTATGTTAAGGCAGCCCTTGCCACGGGTCTTGATATTGACAAATTTGCTCCCAGGCTTTCTTTCTTTTTTGGCATTGGCATGAATTTTTTCATGGACATTGCCATGCTCAGGGCAGCAAGATTCCTCTGGGCAGAACTCATGGGACAGTTTAATCCCAAAAACCCAAAATCAAAAATGCTTAGAACCCATTGCCAGACTTCAGGCTGGAG
>JAOZST010000004.1:0-7065 GCA_029939535.1 Desulfobacteraceae bacterium
CCTCCCTGTATGAGCACTTGATGACCCAACAGTTTCGCCAGGAGTTGGAGGGATGAAATAGGTTTTTAAAATTCTGTTTTTTCAGGACTTTAAAAATGGAAATAACTGTGATAAATTACAGATTGAACCTGTTGTATAATAAAAGGAGTCCCATGGAAAAAAAAACAAAAAACAGCCCCAGGCCGCCCCAGATGAGTCCCTATGTGTTCACCTTTCTGCTGCTGGGTTTCGGGCTCTGGTGCTTCTGGGACGGCTGGTTGACCTCGGATTCTGAAATGGCAGAACATGCGTTATTTAACCAGGTATTAAGCGCCATTTTGATTCCCTGGGCAGTATGGGATTTTTTTAAAGTCAAAAAAAAATATAAAAAATCAAATCATCCTTAGAAAAAATAATACAGCAGAAAGTATAGTACCGCAGGAAATATAATACCCTAGAAAGTATAGTAGCGCGTTACCATCCAGAACCAAATCAATGAATCAGAATATTTAATTTCCAGTATATAAGGATTTCCTTCTCATGGGATCAGAAACCCTGAACAAGAATCCTGGCACCAAAGGTGACAGGATTCTTGATACCAGTATGGACAAAACGCTTGTAAAAGAGATCAACAAACGCCGAACCTTTGCCATCATCAGCCACCCGGATGCGGGCAAGACCACCTTGACAGAGAAACTACTGCTGTTTGGCGGGGCCATCCAGCAGGCCGGGGCTGTAAAATCCAGGAAAGCAGAAAGGGCAGCCACCTCTGATTTTCTTTCCATTGAGCAGGAAAGGGGAATCTCGGTTTCCTCCTCCGTTATGAAGTTCAATTACAAGGATTTTGAGATCAATCTTCTGGATACGCCCGGTCATAAGGATTTTTCCGAAGATACGTACCGGGTGCTTACGGCAGTGGACTGCGCAGTCATGATCATTGACAATGCAAAGGGGGTGGAACCCCAGACCCAGAAGCTCATGGAGGTCTGCCGCATGCGCAATACTCCCATTATTACCTTTATCAACAAGCTGGACAGGGAAGGGCTGGAGCCTTTGGATATTTTTGAGGATATTGAGAATAAGCTCCAGATCGAATGTGTCCCCCTGACCTGGCCCATTGGAATGGGAAAACTGTTTAAAGGGGTGTACAACCTGAAAAAAAAGGAGCTGGGGATTTTTTCTCCGGGATATACCCCAAAAAATAATGACGGTATTCTGATCCAGGACCTGGATGATAAAAGGCTGGAGGAATTCATATCTGGGTCCCAGGCAGCACAGCTCAGGGATGATGTGGATCTTATCACAGGAGCTGCAGAGCCCTTTGATCTGGATTTGTATCTCAACGGTACCCAGACTCCCGTGTTTTTTGGATCTGCCATCAACAATTTCGGGGTCAGGGAAATGCTGGATGCCTTTGTGAAAATTGCGCCCCCGCCGGGTATCCGTCCTTCTGCCACAAGGGATGTGAGTCCTGAAGAATCGGCATTTTCCGGGTTTACTTTTAAAATCCAGGCCAATATGGACCCGGAACACAGGGACAGGATCGCTTTTTTCCGCATCTGTTCGGGAAAATTTACCAAGGGCATGAAGGTCAGGCACCACAGGATCGGGAAAGATATAAAAATATCCAATGCCACCATCTTCCTGGCCCAGGAGAGAAGCAATATTGAAGAGGCCTATCCCGGAGATATTATAGGAATTCACAACCACGGCACCATAAAGATCGGGGATACTTTTACCACCAAGGAACCCTTGAAATTCCTGGGTATTCCCAATTTTGCTCCGGAGCATTTCCGGCGGGTATTGTTGAAGGATCCCATGAAGGCCAAGGCCCTGACCAAGGGGTTGACACAGCTGGCAGAAGAGGGAACAATCCAGGTTTTCAGGCCCCTCATGGGAAATATGCAGGTTATTGGTGCTGTGGGGGTTCTCCAGTTTGATGTTACCATGGCCAGGCTCAGGGCAGAATACAATGTCAAGGCCGGGTATGAACACATTGATCTTTCCGTGGCCAGGTGGGTGACCTGCGAGGATGAATCGATTTTAAAAAAATTTACTCAGAACAATGAGTCAAGTCTTGCCAGGGATGCCGAGGGCAGGCTGACTTTTTTAACCACAAGCGAATATCAGCTGGGGTTTGCCCGGGAGGAATGGCCTGATATTGAGTTTCATAAGACCCGGGAGCATGGGTGAGGGAAGAGTTGCGAGTATTGAGTTGTGAGTTTTGAGGGCATTGGGGAAAGAGAACAGGTGGGGAGGAGGAAAATGAAGGTTCTTGTCAGTGATAAAATGGATGAGGCTGGCATCGATATTTTCAGGAATTGTGAAAATATTGATGTGGATGTCATTACCGGGCTTTCGTCAAAGGAGCTCAGGGAGATCATCGGCAATTATGATGCCCTTGCCATCAGAAGTACCACAAAGGTGAGCAAGGAGATTCTGGATGCGGGTGTGAATCTCAAGGTCATTGCCAGGGCAGGGATTGGCCTGGACAATGTGGATATAGATGAGGCCACAAAAAAAGGTGTGGCTGTTATGAATACTCCCGGTGGCAACACCGTGACCACGGCAGAGCATGCCATTGCCATGATGATGGCCCTGACCCGGAATATTCCCAGGGGAACTGTCTCCTTAAAAGCCGGGCGCTGGGATAAAAAATTGCTCCAGGGAAAGGAAATTTTCAACAAAGTCCTGGGGGTTATCGGGTTTGGAAATATCGGCTCCATTGCTGCCAGCCTTGGCAAGGGTCTGAGAATGAAGGTCATTGTCTATGACCCCAATATCTCTTCTGAACACATTAAAAAGGCAGGGTTTGAATATGTATCCCTGGAGGATCTCTATTCACGAGCTGATTATATCACCATCCACGTACCCAGAATGGATGCCACCATTGATCTTCTGGATGCCGAAGCCTTTGACAAGATGAAAGAGGGTGTGATGGTAATCAATTGCGCCAGGGGAGGCATTGTCAATGAAGCCGCTTTATATGATGCCATAAAAGCGGGAAAGGTTGCAGGAGCAGCCCTGGACGTATTTTCCACGGAACCTCCGGGAGGCAATCCCCTGCTGGAACTGGATCAGGTAATTGCCACCCCCCATCTGGGAGCCTCCACCCAGGAAGCCCAGACCAATGTGGCAGTGGCAGCTGCCAACCAGATCATTGCCTATCTTCTGGAGGATACCGTGATCAATGCGGTGAATCTGCCCTCGGTCACAGGCGAAGTGCTCAAACAGCTGGGGCCCTTTATCTATCTGGCTGAAAAAATGGGTAAGATGCAGGCCCAGATCACCCAGGGCGGAATCAAGCAGGTGGACATTGAATATATTGGCAGGTTTCCGGATCTGGATTTAAAACCCATCACCATTGCGGCCATGAAAGGCGCTCTGACGGAATTTGTTAAAGATGATGTTAATTCCGTTAATGCAGTTTCCCTGGCCAATGAAATGGGAATCAAGATTACAGAATCAACCTCCCGGGAGGCTGGGAATTTTCTGAATCTGATTCGGATCTCTGTGATTTCCGAAGAAGAAACCAATATTGTGGAAGGGACTTTGTTTGGAAAGGATGATGCCAGGATCGTCAGGATCAATAAATTTCGATTGGAGCTTGTGCCGGAAGGACATCTGGGGCTGATTCACAATGTGGACAAGCCGGGCTCCATAGGCTCCATAGGTGAAGTTCTGGGCAGACACAATATCAATATTTCCAGAATGATGGTGGGGCAAGAGGAGGACGGCCGGAGAAATGTCATATTTCTTCAGACAGATATTCCTGTTCCAGCCGGGGTGATTCGGGAAATCATCGACCTGGAACTGGTGGTTCACATGATTACATTTGAATTGTAGTCTCGCACAAAGCCACGAAGGCACTAAGAATGAAAGATCCAAAAAGAAAGATCCCTTATAATTATACTTCCGCTGACGATGACCAGATCATAGAGCATCTTTTTGGTTCTGACTTTCTGGGGGAGATAAACGCCCTGGAGACCAGAAAAGGAAAAGGAAGATCCTTCCGCCTGCTGCACAGGTTTATGGGAGATCTGTTTATCATCCAGAGAAATCCTTTTTTGTTCCAGGAACTGGTGGAGCACCCTTTGCAGCGCAAACGTCTGTTTTCAGAGTTTGAAAATGATCTCCAGACCATTGAAGAACATGCAGACCACAAGGCTGTTATAAATATTCTTGAAACCTGTAAGTCAGCACTGAATTCCCTGTGTGGACAGATCAAATCAATTTCTTCAGAGCAGCAGCGGACTTTACGTGTTCTGGGCCCTGTGATCGGTAAAGACAATATTTATTTTGACCCTTTTAACATCACAGCCCATGTAACCGATGCCACTGACTGGCGCAGATTTTCTCCTGTGGCCATCCTGAGGCCGGATAAGGAATCCCAGGTTCCTGAGCTTGTGAATAAAATTAAAACCCTGGGATTTCATATTATTCCCAGGGGTGCCGGCACTGGATTAACAGGAGGGGCAACCCCCCTGGCCCCCACCTGTGTGATCATTAATTCGGAAAAACTCAACCATATATCGGATATAATTTATCAAACAAACCTCAATGGTCTGACTTTTGCCAGTATGGAGGTGGAAGCAGGGGTCGTTACCCAGGATGCCAAGGATGCTGCAAAGGCCGGGGACCTGATTTTTGCGACGGATCCAACCTCTGCCTGGGCCTGCACTGTTGGGGGCAATCTGGCAGAGAATGCCGGAGGGAAAACAGCCGTGCTTTTTGGTACTGCCATTGACAATGTGCTGTCCTATAAGATCACCATGCCCGATGGTATTTCCTATACTGTGAAGCGCAGGGATCATCCTTTGAGAAAGATCTGGGTCAAGGATAATCTTGAATTTCATATTTTGGATGAACAGGATAATCTTGTGGATATTATCAGGCTGACCGGGTCTGAGATCCGGAAACAAGGCCTGGGCAAGGATGTAACCAACAAGACCCTCAACGGCCTTCCAGGCATACAAAAGGAGGGGTGTGACGGGATCATAACTTCTGCTGTTTTTATTCTTTATCCTGAGTATAAATACAAAAAAACATGCTGCATTGAATTTTTCGGCAATGATATGACAGAGGCGGGCCAGGTAATTACAGCCATTTCCAAAGGCTTTTCTTCTATGGCACCATCCCTAATAGCACTGGAACATTTTGATGAAGAATATATCAAAGCCATAAAATATAAGACCAAGCAGCCTGTTGGGGGCCGGCTCAAGGCGGTCTTGCTGGTTGATATGGTTTCAAATAATAACCTGGGCCTGGAAAAGGGGATAGAAAAACTTGTGGATATTCTAAGCCCCTATGACAGGACCGGACTCAGCATTGCCAGGGATGAAAAAGAAGCCGCTCGGTTCTGGGATGACCGGAAAAGGCTGGGAGCCATTGCAGCCCACACCAATGCTTTTAAGCTGAATGAGGACATTGTCCTTCCCATTGATTCTCTATCAGATTTTGTCCGGTTCATTGATGAAACAAATCTTGAAGAAAAAAAATACAACCAGACCCGGATCATCCAGGATATTGTGGCATACCTTGACAGGGCTATTCCTTTGTCCGATCCGGAATGGCTGACCAAAAAAGTTGGACGGGCAAAGGATCTTGCCTATGGAATTCGGAAAAAACTTGAGATTGCCTCCAGGGATGCCCTGGAAGCTGCCATCCATTCCAGGAATTTTTTCAATCAGGTCAATGAAAGCCTCAGGGGCTATAGCCTGGTTTTGGAAAATGTTGAAAAAATATACAAAGACACAAGTTCCCGTTTGATTGTCATTGCCACTCACATGCACGCCGGCGACGGAAATGTCCATGTGAATATCCCTGTTTTGTCCAATGACAGGGAAATGATGGACCGGGCCAAGAGTACGGCTGACAAGGTCATGGAAAAGGCTGTTGCACTGGATGGTGTGGTTTCCGGGGAACATGGAATCGGTGTTACCAAATTTAAATATCTGGACCAGGCTGTGATTGATGAATTTACTGCCTATCGAAAGAAGATAGATCCGGACGGTCTCATGAATCCAGGTAAGCTCAGGGAAAAAAATATCCATACCCGGGTTTTTACCCCTTCCTTTAATCTGCTTGAACTGGAAGCCAGGATATTAAAGCACGGATCATTGTCCCACCTGGCTCTGGATATTGCCAATTGTGTCAGGTGCGGCAAATGCAAGCCCCAGTGTCCTGTATTTTATCCTGCCAAGAACATGTTTTTTCATCCAAGAAATAAGAATCTGGCCATTGGAGCCCTGATTGAGGCTCTGCTCTATATCACCCAGCGCACCCAGTCCACTGGCTTTAAAATACTCAAAAACCTGGAACAAATTGCCGATCATTGTACCATCTGTCATCGCTGCCTGGTAAAATGCCCCGTGAACATTGATTCTGGAAAGATTTCAATCAAAGAGCGTGAAATTCTGAAAAATATGAAATTCAATGGCACAGCTCTTTCCACCAGGATGGCCTTAAAATATCTGGGCACCCGGAATGAGACTTTGAACCAGGTGCTCAGGCCGGCTCTTATGGGTGGGGGTGCTTTTCTTCAGAGAACCGGATCAAAAATCACGCCTTTTTTTTCATTTATCCGTCCTTTGAAAAAAACCAGGCCGTTCCAGCTTTTGCGAAGTCCAATGCCCATACCTGGAAATGTAACCCTGGGATACTATCTTCCCAAAACCTTAAAAAATCAGGCCATACTGCTGGAGCCTGAGGGCATGGCAGTATCCACGGTTTTTTATTTTCCAGGATGCGGCAGTGAAAGAATTTTTTCCAGGATATCCATGGCATCTATTTTTCTGCTTCTCTCCAATAACCACAGGGTTGTCCTGCCTCCGCCCTATTTGTGCTGCGGATACCCCCTGAAGGTAAATGCCAGGAAAAAAGAGTTTGGTAAAATTTTTCTTGAAAATATTATTATTCTGACCCAGATACGGGATATGTTCCATGACCTTGAATTTGAGGCATGTATTGTTTCCTGCGGTACCTGTATGGAATCCCTGGAGGAGCTTGGGGCATCCAAGGTGTTTGACTGTGGGATCAAGGATATTTCAGGTTATATTCTTGAAAACAGCAATAAAACTAATTTGA
>JAOZST010000004.1:7165-49643 GCA_029939535.1 Desulfobacteraceae bacterium
AACTAATTTGAATACAAACCAGGATATCCCATGGGATTTGCCTTGTTTTTACCATGCCCCCTGCCACGATTCCCTGAAAGAAAAGGCCATGCCCTTGCTCCTGGGTCAGGGTATGGATGTCCAGGCCGTACCCCATTGCTGCTCCGAGGCTGGGACTTTGGCTATTTCCCGGCCGGATATCAGCCATGCCATGCTTTCTCGGAAGCAGAAGGCCGTAAAAGAGGCTGTGCAGGGTCAGGGTTCTGGCCCAGGAATTCGGTCTGGTACAGGAGCAGGTTCTTTTCCAGGTGCAGGACAGGGGAGAAAAAGGAAAATTCTGACCAACTGTCCTTCCTGTGTTCAGGGACTTGGCAGGCAGGCAGATCTTTTACCGGTTCACCTGGCAGAAGAACTGGCCCTGTTGACAGGGGGAAAAGACTGGGTTCAGAAGTTTAAGAACCTGGTAAGCTCCTGGGAAAAGGTGAGTTTTTAAAGATGAACCTGATGCTTCTGGAAAAAAAAGATTTTACAGGGCCGGTCAGGGTGGTGATTTCAGGCCGCAGGTTTGACCATGTGCAAAAGGTTCTAAAGGCTGGAGCAGGAGAAATCCTTTCCTGTGGAATTGTTAACGGCAGGATGGGAACTGGCAGAATCATCGAGGTTAATTCAGATTCCCTTGAAATGGATGTAAGTCTGGATATGGAACCACCTGAGCCCCTTCCCTTAACCCTTATTCTGGCATTACCCAGGCCAAAAATGCTGAAACGGATTATTGAAAATGTCACCAGCCTAGGGGTAAAAGATATCTACCTTATTAATTCCTGGCGGGTTGAAAAAAGTTTCTGGCAAAGTCCGGTTCTGGAAGCCAGGGAACTGGAAAAATATCTGCGCCTTGGACTGGAGCAGGGCAAAGATACAATTATGCCTAGGATTCATCAAAAAAGGTTTTTTACAAAATTTGTAAAACAGGAATTGCCTGGCATTGGAAAAGACAGTTTTTGCATAACTGCCCATCCAAAGACTTCAAATATATGTCCAATTGGTGTAAATAAAAAGACATGTCTGGTGATTGGGCCCGAAGGAGGGTTTATCAACCTGGAAATAAAAACCCTGGAAGAATCCGGGTTTACAACCTATAGTATAGGCCAGAGAATTCTCAGGGTAGAAACTGCAACCACTTTTTTGATTTCACGATTATTTTCATGGGGATAAAAATAGAACAATATGGATAAAAAAACAAAGAAACAAAGACAAATAGCCTTTGAAAGCCTGCCTCCGTCAATCCGGGAAACTCTTTCCGAAGAAGAAAAGAGAGATTTTTTAACTGCTGAGGAGTGGCCGGAAGAGTTATTTGCAAAACTGGATGAATTTATTATAAAAGAATGAATCCTTGGTATAATTGTTAAAGGCTCTATCCAGATTATTAAGAAAAAAATTGGTGGCTGTCCTGAAAAGTTCCCAGACCTTTGGGGAAATGGTTTTGATCGATGGGGAACCAAGGTCTGCCACAGGTATTGTTGCAGAAGAGTCCATTGTTTTTTTTGAGGGAAAAATATCTACAGAAGCTGATAGAGGATGACCCCAAGCTCGGGGTCCAGTTTTTGTGGAAAATTTCCAAGCCTATCAGTCAGAGACTCCTCCAGACCACGGGGATACTGGTGGATTATATAGGGTAATACTTTTTGGGGTGGAATAGTAAGATGAAATTTCCGAGTAGTTTTAACCCGTTCAGACGATTTTTCAAATCCCCTTCAGACCAGAGAAGTCATCGAATTGTTCTGGTGATAGAATGCATAATCAACCAAAATGCACGGGATTTCGGGGCAGCTACCTATCCTTCAATGAATAAAAATATTCTCAGGTTGTGTATGCAGTACAATGTTGGAATCTTACAGATACCCTGTCCTGAAATTGCATTCCTGGGCTTTTTACGGGAGAGGAAAAATGGACAATCCATTCGTAATGCTTTGGACACAGAATCTGGTCGGAATTGCTGTAGGAAATTAAGTGTTGAAATAGCAGATAAAATCCAAGTCTATAGAAAAAATAATAACGATATTTTAGCTGTACTGGGCGGGAATCCGGAAAGTCCAGGATGTTCCGTCAATATGGATCAGTCAAGCGGGAATGGGTGTGAGATCAAGGAAAATTCAGGCGTTTTCATGAAAGAATTTTATAAAGAACTCTGTAAAAGAAAAATTAAAATACCTTTTAAAGGAATGCGGGATTGCAGGTCTGACTGGATAAACCAGGATTTAGAATGGCTGGAAACTCTTTTTAAATAACCCCCATGCCCTGCCGGGCACAACAAACCTTGGAAAATATTTTAACCACAGAGCTCTATTCTCGGTGTCCTCTGTGAGATTCTTTTTCATATAAAAAGGCAGAATTTACCTGTAAGTCCATTCTTACAGGACATATTAATCCCATTAAACAATTTCAACTATTGAGATTCTCATGAATAGGACTGAAATAATAAAGAAATTAATACAGTATAAAAAAAAGAATCAGTCTTGTTATAACTTTTAAAAATAGGACTTTTTGGATCTGTGGGAAGGACTTTACGGCTTGTTCAAGAAATATTAAAACAGATTCTCATCGGAACAGAAAAAGTTATCAATCGATTTAAGCTGGTTACTACCGTTGCCTTTTTTACTGATTTTCTTTTTTCCCCTCCAGAATTTCCCACCGGGTATAGAGGTCCTGTACCTTTGATTCAGCCTTTTCAAGCTGGGAACAGATATCGGTCATCAGTGCAGTATTACTTATAACTTCGGGCTCCTGGATTTTTCGGGTTAGTTCCAGGGCAAGTTCTTCTGCCGTAAGTATATTCTCTTCCATGTGTTCAAGTTCATATTTGTCTTTATAGGAAAAAACAAGTTTTGCCTTTGGTTTTTTTTCTTTCACAGGTTTTTGAGCCTGTTTTTTTTGGGGTTCCCGGCTGGTTTCTCTCTTCTTGAGTATCTGGTTAAAGTCCCTGTAAAATTCAGCAGGGGAGTTGGGGTCTAGGTAAAGGATTCTGTGGCAGACATTGTCCATGAGATACCTGTCATGGGAAACAATGATGACAGCACCTGGAAAGTCTTTGATGCTCTGCTCCAGCACTTCAAGGGAAAGGATGTCCAGATCATTGGTGGGTTCGTCCAGCAAAAGGATATCACAGGGCTGGAGCATGAGGTTGGCAATAATGATCCTGGCTTTTTCTCCACCGGACAGGCGTTTGACGGGCATATCCAATTGGTCTGGCATGAACAGAAAACGTTTTGCCCAAGTGACCACATGGATGGGTCTGCCTTTGTAATTTACGGAATCTCCGCCGGCCGGGTTCAGGGCTTCCCTTAATGGGAGGTCAGGATTCAACTGGGTCCTGTCCTGATCAAATACTGAAATTTTAAGGTTTTCTGCCCATTTGACGGTTCCCTCGTCAGGTTCCATGGTTTTTTCAAGGATGGATAAAAAGGTGGATTTGCCGCTGCCGTTTTCCCCTACCACACCCAGACAGAATCCAGGCCCCAGCTCAAAGGTCAGGTTGGAAAAAAGTTCTTTGCCCTGGAATGCTTTTTTAAGGTTATGGCATCTCAGCAGTTTCCGGGTCTGCCGTCCCGTGGCCTCAAAATCAATTCCCACCTTGGCATTGTGTTTGTTCCGGTCTTTTACAGCGGACAGCTCTGTGCGGAGTTTTTCAGCCTGGTCAATGCGGTATTTGGCCTTGGTGCTTCTGGCCTTGGCGCCCTGGCGCAGCCACTCGTCTTCCCTGCGCATTTTACTGGCAAGGGAGGCCTGCTGTTTTTGCTGGGCAAGTAGAAATTTTTTTCGTTCTTTTTCAAATTTTTTATATTGCCCCTGGATCTTAAAATAGCCCTGGCCATAGTATTTACCGATTTCCATGGTATTGGCACAGACATTTTCAAGAAAGGTCCGGTCATGGCTGACAAGGATAAAAGAAAATAATGCAGTTTGAAGGATTTTCTCCAACCAGAGGATCCCTGTAATATCTAGATGGTTGGTGGGCTCATCCAGTAGCAGAAGATCTGGTTTCATGCACAGGGCCCGGGTGATAGCCAGCCTTTTTCTCCAGCCTCCGGACAGATGTCTTGCTTTGATGCCTGTATCTGGAAATTTACCCTTGCCAAGGGCCTGGTTTACCCTTTTATGACGTTCTTTATCATCAATGGGTTCATTTTTAAGGCAATTGTACAATATATCTTCAATGGTTTGATGGGGATCAAATTTTTCATCCTGGGCAAGATAAACAAAGTGTTCCCCTTTTTTTATACTTAGTTCGCCTGTGTCCGGGGCTGTCATGCCGGAGATCATCTTCAGCAGGGTGGATTTGCCGCTGCCGTTCATGCCGATGAGTCCCAGTTGCTCCTTTGCTTTAAAATCAAGGGTAAGATCGGAAAAAAGGGTGTCATCTCCATAGGCTTTTGAGACCTGGTTTAAACTGAATAAAATGGTCATGGATATATTTCTTTTTCAGGTTTCAGGGAGTGTTCCGGATTTGTTGGAATACCCGTATCATTTTGATTAAAATTCTGGCAAGGATATAGGTTTTTTGAAAAAAAATCAAATCAATATTGATTAATGGAGAGAGGTTCATATACTATTTATTGCATTAATTTTTAAATGGAAGTTCTGGTATATGAGTTTTGAGTGGTGAGAAAAATAGGAGGTTGGGATCAGGTATGAGACTTCTACTGGTTGAAGACGATGAAAAAATTGCAAAATTTGTTGAAAAAGGCCTGAAAGCCTCGGGATTTGCAGTGGATCTTGCCTGCACAGGTACCCAGGGTTTTGACATGGCATTTGTAGAACCCTATGACACCCTGATCATTGATATAATGCTGCCGGAAATGGATGGATTTTCCCTGATCCGTAAATTGCGTGACCATAAAAATAACACGCCCATCATTGTACTCAGTGCCCGGGGCAGGGTGGATGATCGTGTTAAGGGGCTTGAGGCAGGGGCAGATGATTATCTGACCAAACCTTTTTCCTTTACAGAACTTCTTGCCCGGGTCCAGGCATTGATCCGCAGGGCAGGCAATGTGGCCGAACCAGTCTCTCTCTCCTATGGGGATTTATCCGTGGATATTGTAAAAAGACAGGTGAGGCGGGAAAAAGATCTCATAGAGCTTCAGCCCCTTGAGTTTTCATTGCTGGAATATCTTTTGCGGAACAAGGAGAGGGTGGTATCCAAAACCATGATCATGGAGCATGTGTGGAACTATAATTTTGATCCCATGACCAATGTGGTGGAAGCCAGGATCTGCAGACTCAGGGATAAAATTGATAAAGATTATCCAGTGAAGTTGATTCATACGGTGCGGGGTGCCGGATATGTCCTTAAAAAACAGAATGCCTGATCTGTTCAGGACCATTGCCTTCCGTCTGACCCTCTGGTATGCGGGTATTTTTTCTGTTTCCTCCTGCGTGGCCTTTGCTTTGTTTTATGTTCTGATAACCCAGACCCTTCAGGACAGACTGGATCAGGAGCTGGTTGAGAAAACAAGATATTTTTCCACTGTCATCAAGCAGAGCGGACTCATGGGTGCAAGTAATCTGGCAGTGATAGAGGCCCAGGCAGCCGGAGAAAAAATGATTTTTTTCAGGCTTCTTTATCCCACAGGTGAGGTGTTTGCATCCTCCCACATGTCCTATTGGAAAGATGTACACGTGGACCATGATGTAATTGATATCCTGCTTCACAAAGGCGGTCATGTATTCAAAACCCTGTCCATACAGCCGGAAGATCCAAAGGACAGGATTCAGAAAGCCAGGATTTTATATGGTTTTGTAGCACAAAATGTTATTTTGCAGACCGGCATTGCCATGGATTCCCATTCAAAATTTATATCTGCATTTAAAACAGTGTTTATCATATCCATGGGGTTTATCATTATTTTTTCAACTGTTTCAGGGCTTTTTCTGGCAGAAAAGGCCCTGTCCGGGGTAAAGGCCATTACCAGAACAGCCAGCAGTATTTCCGGGTCCAACCTTGAAAAAAGGGTGCCTGAAATCGGGAATAAGGATGAGCTGGATCTTCTGGCCAACACCTTTAATCACATGCTGGACCGCATTGAAGACCTGGTGAAAAGTATCCGGGAAATGAGTGATAATATTGCCCATGATTTAAAAAGTCCCCTTACCAGGATAAGGGGGTTTGCCGAGATTGCCCTGGTTCAGGGAGATGATTTGGACAGCTATCGGGGAATGGCCGCCAATACCATTGAGGAATCTGACCGGCTTCTGGATATGATCAACACCATGCTTGTGATTTCCAGAGCCGAGGCAGGGGAGGGTGAGTTTGTTTTTAAACCTGTGAATCTTTCTGCCATGGTTCAGGATGCCTGCGAATTGTTTGTGCCCTTGGCCGAAGACAAGGGCATTGACTTTACCCATGGGGTTGCGGAGAATATCCATATGGATGCAGATGTAAAAATGCTGCAGCGGGCCTTTTCCAACCTTCTGGACAATGCCTTGAAATATACCCAGGCCGGGGGACGGGTCCATGTGGATTTCAGGCAGGAATTCGACGGGTTTGTCCATATCAGTGTCACAGACACGGGTCCTGGAATAGATCCTGTTTATTTTGAAAAAATATTTGAACGATTTTTCCGCGCTGAATCTTCAAGAACAAGCCAGGGAACAGGCCTTGGGTTAAGCCTTGCCAGGACCATTGCAAGGGAGCATAAGGGAGATATAAAGGTCACTAGTCAATTGGGTAAAGGATCTGTTTTTGAGATGACATTACCATTTCGTAACTTTGAGGTCATTTAAAAGTAATGTTTCTGTATTATTATGAATTCAACAGCAATTGTTTATTTATAATTTTTTAAACAAAGGAGAATTATCATGAGATACATAAAAAAATTTTTTATAACCCTGATGATTATCGGTTTATTTGCCATGCCGGCCCTGGCAGGTAAAAATAATTCCATCCCCATGGTGCCGGCCAGCTTTTCCCGGCTTGCAGATGAAGCAAAAACCGGGGTGGTCAATATCCAGACAGTTAAAACAATCAAAGGCGGGGGGCGTGTGTTCCAGCATTTCTTTGGATCACCCTTTGGCGGAAACCAGGAAGGCATGGAAGAGTTTTTTGCACCTTTCTTTAATCAGAAACCCAGGAACAGGGAGGAAAGAAGTCTTGGGTCTGGATTCATTATCAGTGAAAACGGCTATATAGTCACCAATAATCATGTGATAAAGGATGCCGACCAGATAAAGGTCATCCTCCATGATAAAAAGGAATATGACGGCAAGATTATCGGCACCGACCCCATGACAGACCTTGCTTTGATAAAAATCAATGCCAAAGACCTTCACCCTTTGAAATTTGGCAGCTCCTCCAATACAAAGGTCGGTTCATGGGTGGTTGCCATTGGAAGTCCATTCGGCCTTGAACAGACAGTGACGGCAGGTATTATCAGTGCAAAGGGACGGATTCTGGGATCAGGACCCTATGATGATTTTATCCAGACCGATGCTTCCATCAACCCGGGCAACAGCGGGGGACCCCTGCTCAATCTTGCCGGAGAAGTCATAGGAATTAATACGGCCATTATAAAATCCGGACAGGGCATAGGCTTTGCCATTCCATCGGATCTTGCTACGGGCATCATAGACCAGCTGACAGAATCAAAACAGGTGTCCAGGGGCTGGATGGGGGTTGCCATCCAGGATGTAAACAAGGAACTGGCAGAATATTACAGTATCAAGGAAACAATTGGTGTATACGTAGCAAAGGTTTATGAAGGAAATCCAGCCCATAAAGCCGGTATAGAGAATGGTGATATCATCACCATGATTAATGGTCGGGCAATCGAAAATTCAAGGGATTTGACCCTGACAATTGCCAATTTAAAAGTGGATGAAACCATAAAAGTGAAACTCATCCGCCAGGGAAAAGAAAAAATTGTTGAAGTTAAACTTGGGGAAAGACCTGATCAGAATCCTGAAACCCTTGCTTCAATGGACGGATATGATGCATTTGGGTTTATGTTCAAGCAGGTTGATGATTCCATTGGCCAGCGTCTGGGATATCCCGAAGGAATTCAGGGACTCATTGTAACCCAGATGAAACCGGACACCCTTGCTGCTAAATCCGGTGTTCGTGCAGGGGATCTGCTGGTGGAGCTTAACCATAAAAAGGTTACAAACCCCAGGGGATATCAGGATATTTTAAATAAAATCAACAAAGGGGAAGTTGCACAACTCTTGTTCCGCAGGGGCAACAGCCATATTTTTGTGGTCCGGTTTGTAAAGGAATAAAAGATTGTTTTCGCACAAAGAACAGAGCCACTAAGAATATAAACGTAGTGCCTTTGAGGATTAGAAGGGATAGGGGATAGGAACTCGCTTTTTGTTAAAGAAAGTATCGGAAAACCCCAAAGTTAATAATATTCATTCCCTCCCGATACAAGCACAATATGTTGTGCTTGTATCAGGAGGAACAAACTTAAGTCAAGGCAAAAATCAAGGCCTGAAAAATTGGAGAGAAAATAGCTTGAGATTCTTGAGTAAATTTTGAAAAATCCTGGAAAATAGATGATTTTGGGCGTAGCCCTCCGAAAAATCAATACCAGCTCTCCAGTTCCGGCTGGATATCTAAATATTGGAACTCGTTTCCTGTCGGATCTTGAAAACGGCAAACCTACTGTCCAGTTGGAAAAGGTCTTACATGCGTTGAACGGTCTCGGGTTTAAGGTAATTGCTGTACCAAAGGCAAGCCACAAACTAATCCGCTATATTGAATTATTTTTGCAGACGTACCCGGATGGGGCATGACATCCACCACATTGGTAATGGCACAATCGTGGAAATGCAGAGCGGCAAACCGGTCCGGCCGACATGTGGCATCCGCAATCATGGAGGGTACCAGGGTGGAGGAGTTGGTGGTAAAATAAATGGTCACGTCAAACCCTGAACATGCACAGGTCAACCCGATCTGCAGACCCATGGTCCCGGCGCCCAAAATTAATATGGTTTTTATCTTATGTTCACTCATAATTTTCTCCAAGCAGGAATCCACGGCATTCCCCTTTTAAACCTAGTGCCATGGAGCAGGTGGCAGAGCCATGGAATTCCATTTTTTCTTCAACCATACACATTGGACATCATTGGGTTTGTCAAAGTTTTTGTCTTCATTGATCCAGATTTTTGGGACAATAAAGATAGAGATACCGCGGCTACCTTTGGGTGCATCCTTTTTTTTCCATTATTTTTTCGTACATGGCCTTGATCTGATCCGGATATCCGGTGTGGCAGGCCATGGCTTCTGCTTTATACCCTTTTTCCCTGATTCCGGCTGCTGCAGTTTCCAAATTATCAGCTTTCCGGCTCACCAGGATACATTGTGCCCCGTATTTGGCAAGTTTCCGGGCTACGGCCAGGCCAATGCCCATGCTGGCACCCGTGATAACTGCGATTTTTCCTTCCAGGTTAAACTCTTTCATAGTTTTTGTTCCCCATTGTTTATTTTTCTTCCCTGAGTTTATATTTTAAAACCTTGCCGGTTGGATTTCTTGGAAGCTGATCTATTATTTCTATAAATTCCGGAATTTTATATTTTGCCAGTTTGTCTTTAAGATAATCTGCGATCATTTCAGGGGTAAGGCCACCCGGTTCTGAGGGTTCAATAAGGGCTTTAACCCTCTCCCCCAGTGAGGTATCCGATACTCCGATCACTGCCACAGCCATAACACCGGGATGGGTTTCAATGACCATTTCAATTTCCCTTGGATAAATATTTTCACCGCCTCGATTGATCATATCCTTTTTTCGGTCAACAACAAATAAGAAACCATCTTCATCCAGATAGCCGATATCACCGGTATGCAGCCATTGGTCAATCATTGCCTCGTCAGTCGCTTTTGAATTGTTCAGATACTCAATCATGCTATTGGCCCCCTTGATACAGACTTCCCCTTTTTCGCCCGGAGCCATTATTTTGTTATCGGAGCCCATGATTTCAATTTTCTGACCCGGCAAGGCCAGGCCGCAGGAACCAGGCTTTCTCTTCCCATCGGGCGGATTGACAGATGAAACCCCTGTGCCCTCTGTAAGCCCATAGCCTTCAATGATTTCAACATTAAATTTTTCTTTAAATCCATTGATCAGGTCAACGGACAAGGGGGCAGCCCCACTGAAAGCAAATTTTAATTTCAGGTTCGATATATCCAGGCTTGAAGCATCAATTGAATAATAGACATAATTATACATGGCCGGCACACCCATGAGGATAGTAATATTATTTTCCAGGATCGCAGGCCAGAAATCTGCAGGCGAAAAAGCTTTTCGGATGCAGAGGGTCTGTCCCATAAAAGTCAATGGATAGGTCCATACACTGATGGGATTAATATGATACATGGGAAGCAGAACCAGCATGGTCTCATTGTTGCTTGTAACCAGACCGATAACCGACATGTCGCGGCATATATCAAGTTGCCCCTTATTGGACAGCAAAATACCTTTGGGCAGGCCCGTGGTTCCCGATGAATAGGAAAGAAGAAAGGGATCCGATGATTTTTGAGGCACCAGAACTTCGTCTGCCGGATAAAGGTTCAGAATATCTGAAAGCTTTTGTTGGGCAATATCAGAATGATGTTCAGCATCTGTCTTAACTTCCACTACCACAGGTTTGTGAACAGCCTGGTCATAGCCCTTGGAAAAAGGTTCCATGAATTCACTGCCCACAAATACAATTTTTGGTTTTGAATCATCAAGAACATGGGCTATTTCCGGTCCCATCAAGGCAAAATTGATCACCCCTGCAATGGCACCGATTTTCTGGGCACCAAACATGATATAATATATTTCAGGTGAGTTTGAGACCATCAAAGATACTACATCACCTTTTTGGGTTCCTTTTTCTTTAAGATAATTGCCCACCTTGTTTGCCC
Source organism: Desulfobacteraceae bacterium (assembly GCA_029939535.1). GTDB lineage: Bacteria > Desulfobacterota > Desulfobacteria > Desulfobacterales > Desulfobacteraceae > NBML01. The sequence goes on from JAOZST010000004.1 coordinate 18,046, forward strand.
GTTCATTTGTCTGCGCATAGGTAATTTTTTGATCATAATAGATGACATGAACTCTTTCCGGTATTTCCTGGGCCCTGACCGTAAACATTTGGGCGATGCTGTCAAACTCTAAACGCTTATTTTTTAACGCAGCCACATTTTCAAGTTTAGAAACCGGCATTTTTATTTTTTTTATTTGATTTTTCATGGCAATTTTTCCTTTCATAAACTTTCAAGATTGCATCAGGCCTGAAATTTCAATCATACAGCAGAAAAAATCCTTCCCGGATTGCCCTTGATTATGGTTTCGATCTGTTCGTCGGTTACCCCGCCTTGTTTAAGGGCAGGAATAATATTATTAAACAAATGGGTGGGATGCCAGTTGGCGATCAGGGGGAAGGCTTCTTCAGGAAGGTTAAGGGGACGACCCAGCCATTGAATAATATAATCATGGGAGAGCATCAGTTTGTCAGCAAACCCTTTTTTAATCAGGTCAATAATAACGGCATACCGCTGTTCGTCCATGGGGCAGCCCACAAGTCCCTGAAGCCCCATCCGGTCCCAGGAGACATAAACGCCATGTTCCAGGGTTTCAAGTTGGTAATTTATATCCAGACTGTCGCTCATATGGCCTATTTGTATTTTTGCAGGATCAACCCCCTCAGAGATTAAAAGTTTGGCCTGCTCCGGTCCCATGGTCCCTTCCTGGGTATGGGTAATAATAGGAACACCTGTATCCTTTTGTACCCTGGCTGCGGCTGTAAACATCATCTTTTCATAGTCTGTGATAACGCCTTTGCTGGAGCCCACTTTTATTACACCTGCCTTGATACCCGTATCCCTTATGCCGGTTGTGATTTCCGCCATGAACAGGTCATAGATTTCCTGGCTGATATCTCCCAGGCTGCCTCGAAATTTCCAATAGGCTGAAGATCCTTCGCCTTCAAAATAGTACCCTGTTGAACATATGATATTGATCCCTGTTTTTTCTGAGACTTCTTTGTAAACTTCAGGGCATCGCCCGCTGTCATTGGTTGTGGCATCCACATATGTTGTCAGGCCAAGGACTTTGAGTTGATTTAACACGTCCACTCCCTGGCTGACAGCAGCCTTGGAATCAAAGGGAGCAATGGTCTGGTCTCCTTCCCAGCCTGGATAGCCAAATAAAAGGTGTTCATGCATCAATGTAGTCCCCAGTTCATCGGATGAAACAGGTCCTGTGACAGTATTTACCATTGTTTTCTCCATGATTCAGTCTCCTTTTTTAAATTTTAAGTAAACGCTTGTTTAAAAATCATAAATCAGACGACTCAATGACTTTGAGAGCCGTTTTTTCAAGGCCGATTACAGCAAAAATTAACATGGCAAACCGCTTGTTCTTTGTTATTTTATGAAAAAAACGGTAATAAATCTGCTGGGCAATGACGGCCAGCCGGAACAGGCCAAAGCAATAATAAAAGTCAAACTGCTGCGTACTTCTTCCGGTTCGTTTTTCATAATGATCCAGGATTTCCCGTCGTGTCAGGGCACCTGGCATATTGGTGGGCAGGGTCCGCATCATCTGCATTTCGTCGGGATCATTTTTTTCCACCCAATAGGCAAGGGAGTTGCCAAGGTCCATTAAAGGATCTCCATGGGTTGCCATTTCCCAGTCAAGGACCCCAATAATTTTCTCAGGCCTGTCAGGGTCCAGAACCACATTGTCAAGTTTGTAATCATTATGCACAATGGTAGGCTGTTCTGTGTCCTGGGGCATTTTTTCCCTGAGCCATGCCATGATGAATTCACAATCCGGTGCATCATCGGTTTTTGCCGCGCGGTACCGGCTGCTCCATCCTTCCACCTGGCGTTGAACATATCCTTCAGGTTTCCCGATAAAATCAAGGCCGGCTTTTTTTACATCAATGGCATGTATATCAGCCTGAAAATTTGTGAGTGTCCTGCACAAGTTTTGGGCCTGTCCCTTTGAAAAAGAAAGGCCTTTGGGCAGGTCCTTTCTAAGGATGATACCGGATAATTTTTCCATGACAAAAAAAGGGCTTCCCATGATGGCAGTGTCTTCGGTATATGCCAGGGGTTTCGGACAGTATGGAAATATGGGATGCAGGGCTTTGAGGATTTTGTATTCCCGCCCCATGTCATGACCTGCCTTTACCTTGGCGCCGATGGGGGGCCGTCGCAGCACCATTTGCCTGCCGCCCATGTTAATTAAATAGGTCAGGTTGGAAAATCCGCTGGGAAATTGGGAAATGGCCATATCACCGGTCAGACCCTCTATATTTTCCAGTAAAAATGTTTTGACCGCCCCAGGGTCAATTTCCTCTCCCGGCCGGATTGTCCCTGCCTTGTCTGTTTCCTGCATGATTTCCCCTTTTTTTGTTTCCATTGACGTCTATACCCGGCAGAAAGCCGCCACCATATCCATTATATGATCTGCGAACTGATCCACTGATATTTTTAATTTTTTGTATTTCCATTGTTTCAAATACCATTCCTGCTGCATGGCCTTGATGATACTGGCTGTCAGGTGATGATTACCGGGTTTGAAGATACCTTGTTTTTCTCCTGTTTCAAGAATATCCGTGAGCATTTTCTGGGTATGATTTTCCATGGATTTAACCGCTGCAATATTTCTGGCTTCCATAAAGGTGAAAAAAAACCAGGGCCGGAATAATTCAGACAGAAAAATATGGGCTTTTATAACAGCTTTCAGCTTTTCCCAGGGTGCTTCATGTGTTTTTGCAACCTGTTCAATATCTTTTTCTATAATGGACCACCCCTGGGTCTGTATGATACCCAAAAGGTCATTTTTGCCCTTAAAATAGTCATATAAGGACCCCAGGCTCATGCCGGTCTGTTGACTTAAATCTCTCATGCTCATGGATTGAAAGCCCTTTTTATAGGAGATATAAAACACGGCATTAAAAATTTTTTCCAGATTATTGACAGCGGTCTTTTCCTTTTTTATCCGTATGAAGCCCTGGTTGTTGCGATAGACTTCACGGGAAATATCAATGCTTGAAGCGCCATATATCTTTGTAAACTCTTTAAAATCCATCTGGGGTTCCTGAATAATTATTTTCTTTTATTGTATGTTTTTAAAATCCGCCTTGCCAGGGATGCTTTATGGACCTCATCTGCTCCGTCATAAATTCTGGCTGCACGTTCATGGCGGTAAAAATAGGCCAGAATGGTATCATCAGTCATTCCCAAACCCCCGTGGGCCTGTAAAGCCCTGTCCACAATCTTGTTCATGGTGTTGGCCACCACAAATTTGATCATGGAAATGGAATCCCGTGCCTGGGCAGCACCCATATGATCAATCTGCCAGGCGGAATTAAGGGTTAAGAGCCTTGCAGCCTGGAGTTCAGCTGCAGATTCTGCAATCCAGTTCTGGATGGTCTCTGTACTTCCAAGAGTCTTTCCTGAAGGCGAAATCACCCGATCATTCGCCCGCTGGCACAGAAGGTCAAAAGCACGCTGGCAGATGCCCAGCCATCGCATGCAATGGTGGATTCTTCCCGGTCCCAGCCGGTCCTGGGCAATGACAAATCCCTGGCCTTCGGGTCCCAGAAGGTTTGTTTGCGGCACCCGGCAGGATTCAAACAGGATTTCTGCATGGCTTGAATAATCACTGCCTTCATGACCCATGACCGGGATATTTCTGACCAGGTTAAACCCTTTGGTGCCAGTGGGAACGATGATCATACTGGCCTGAAGATAGGTGGAGGCATCCGGGTTGGTAACGGCCATGACAATGGCAAAATCCGCCCCATCAGCTGCCGTGGTATACCATTTGTGACCATTGATGACATAATCATCTCCATCCTTTACTGCTGTGGTTTCCAGCATGACAGGGTTGGAGCCCGGCATATCCACCTCGGTCATGGCAAAGCAGGACCGGATATCACCTTTTACCAGAGGAGTAAGATAGCGCTGTTTTTGTTTCTGGGTCCCATGAAGGTGCAGGATTTCAACATTACCGGCATCGGGAGCCTGGCACCAGAAGACATAATGCCCTAAAGGAGATCGGCCCAACGCTTCAGACACAAGACCGTGTTCCAGCAGTGAAAGTCCCATCCCCCCACACTCAACAGGAAAATTAGGGGCCCACAATTCCATTTTTTTGACCATGTCCTGTTTTTTCTTGAGCACTGGCAGCAGATCTTTAAAATCCTTTGCCAGAAATTCCGGTTCCAGGGGAATGAGTTCTTTTTCTACAAATTCATTGATCATTGCCACAATGGTTTGAATCTTGTCTGAAATCTTAAAATCCACTAGTTTCTCCTTTATTGTTTTTTTTAGGCCCTATGTTCCTCATCCCTGAGAACCCGTCGTAAGACCTTACCAATATTTGATACGGGAATTTCATCCCTGAATTCAATGACTTTTACTGTATAATGTTAAAAAGGCCGGGATAAATTCAAGAACATCTTCTACAATGCAAAGGTCTGAATGGAGAAAGATGGGGGCGGATGGATTTTCATTGATACTGATCACAAATTTGGCATCCTTCATTCCGGCGATATGCTGGGAAGAACCTGAAATGCCGCAGGCAATATAAATTTCAGGTGCTACCATGGCACCGGTGATACCCACCTGGTGTTCATATCCAATCCAGCCCCTGTCCACCAGGGGACGGGACACGCCCACACTGGATGAAGAAAGGCTTTCGGCAAATTTAAAAATCAGGGTAAGGTTTTCTTTCTCACCAATTCCCTGGCCGGCTGCCACAATGACTTTTGCAGTTTTCAATGCCTGATTTTCCCCGGGCCTTTTTAGAATCTGTTGATGCTGGATATGTACTTTATTATCAGAATCCGTCTGAAAGGGAATTTTTTGGATTTCCACCTGGCCTGGTTTTCTTTCCTCTTGGATATTAGGCTTGAATGCCCCGGGCATCAAGGTCAGTACAACCGGACTGCCCGGGGTTGGACAGACCAGCATGTTTTTCGTATTGTCAAACACGGGACGGGAGTATATCAGCCCATTTTCATCACATCGAATCTGGTTGATACCGGGGATGGCTGCGGCATTCAGTTCCAGGGAAAGGCCCGGGGCAAAATCTCGTCCCTGGGAGGTATGGGCCACAAGGATATGGGAAGGATTCATTTTTTTGATTAATTGCCCAAGACAGGATATATAGATTTCACTGGTATAGGTTTTGAATCCAGGTATCTGAACTCCGATGACATCCATGCCCGTCTGTTTTGAAATCTCCAGGGCCAGGGGCATTGGACTGCCTGATGGAACAATAATATGGATACGAGGCATTTGAATGGCAGAAAGATTTTCTTTTTCATATAACCCGGCCGCTATTTTGCGGGCTGCAGCAACCAGTTCCAAGGTCACCTGCCGCATTTGGCCTTGAAAAATTTCTGCAATGATCAGTATTTGTTTCATATAAAATCTTTTTTTCTTAAAAAAGCAAACAATTGTTCTGCTTTGTTTGATAAAGATCCCTCCAATACTCTTGCCAATCGTGTCTTTTCAGGACTTTCCATGCCCACACATGATTCTTTTTCCTGGAACGGCCCAGGGAAAAGATCGGCTGTTGTATGGGTTATGATCTGTTTTTTGTCTGCTGCCAGCATATTGGAAAGAGTGGGATATCTGGGAGTATTGATACCGGCCTGGATGGTCAGCAAAGCTGGAAGCCGGATCACAAGGCAGTCCCGGAATCCATTCTCCATTTCCCGTTCAATTTCCATTGCATGGCCTGTCAGGTCCAGACTGGTTTTCATCACACCTGTGGCCCAGGGCAGACCCAGAATTTTCGCCAGCATGGGACCGGTTTGACCTGACATCATATCCTCTGACATGATCCCGGTCAGAATCAGATCATAGGATGATTTTTCTGCCACACCTGCAAGCAGGGATGCGGTTACAAAAGAAGAAACATATCCAGAATTTTCAATGACAATATGGTAGCCTTTGTCCGCTCCCATGCCAAAGGCCCGTTTGATGATGGCTTCAGCCCCGGGCGGGCCGACAGTCATGACATCCACAGAAACAGGTTCCAGGATGAGATCGCCCAGCTGTTTTTTTAACAGGAGAGCTTCTTCCAGGGCATGTGCATCAAACCGATTCATATCCCCGTCATCCCCCACCTGTTTTATACAAACAAGAAGTTTCATGACCTTACCATATCCTGGGATTTACATTATATCAAGAAAAAAACGAACAAATGTTCATATTTGTTATGAGTCGTCATGAAAACGAAACTTTTTGCATTTTCAGTTTCTCGAGTCCAAACACTTTGAACGGTTTGCCAAGAATACGCCAATAAAATACAAAGTCGTGAAAGAAATTATCATGACAATGGCAGATAAAATTGTACATGAGGCAAAAGAAACAACTGAAGAGTTTTCAGATCTGTACGGGAAAAATCTTGTTTTAAAAGAAATTAATGATGTGATTACAAATTCTTCGAAACAAAAATTAATGGTATTTTCTAAAAAATAACTCAATTAATGAAGAATTGTTTCGGATCCGAGTATGCGTCCATTGAAGACGCCGCGTTTATTCCCAAGTATAAATTGCCACCTGCTTCTGCGGAACCGTTCGATACGAGGTAAGCAAAGGTCCCGTTGATGCAAAAATTTGTCATTGCCTTGCTTGCCAAAAATTACATGGTGCCCCCATGCAATGGGCCGTCATCTTTCACAAGTAGAGATTATGGATGATCTACCCAAGTGGTCCGGACACAAAAATCATTCCAACTTACTGTGAAGCGGGAAAGATTTTCAGAGTGGACTATTCCAAATCCGAAAGAATCAAAATGAAATTTTTAAGGGTTTTGAATCAGGCTCCCAAATATGCCTTTTTAACATCAGGGTTGTTGAGCAGTTCATCAGCCACACCTTCAAGAACCAGAGAGCCGTTTTCAATCACATACCCCCGCTGGGCAAATTTAAGGGCAAGCCTGGCATTTTGTTCCACCAGGAGTATGGTGGTTCCATGCTTGTTTATCTCTTTTAATGCCTTAAACATATCCAGCATGAGCAAGGGGGCAAGCCCCATGGAAGGCTCGTCCAGAAGCATGATCTTACGTCCCGACATAAAAGCCCTTCCAACAGCCAGCATCTGCTGCTCACCTCCGGAAAGTGTTCCTGCAAGCTGGTCTTTTCTTTCCTCCAGACGGATGAAAAGGTCAAACACCCATCTTTTGTCTCTGGTGATCTGTTCCTTGTCTTTTCTGGCAAAGCAGGCAAGGTCCAGGTTTTCAGTTACAGTTAGATTGCCAAAAATTCTCCGGCCTTCGGGAACATGGGAAATTCCCAGCTTTGATACCACCTTGTCAGCACTGTATTTTAAAATATTTTCTCCGTTAAATTTGAGAATTGATCCTGGTTCAGAAGGGATCATCCTTGAAATGGCTCTCAGGGTAGTGCTTTTACCGGCACCATTGGCACCGATGATTGTTAAGATTTCACCGGCCTTTACTGAAAAATTGATTCCATGAAGGGCCTTTATATTTCCATAGGATACCTTAAGGTTTTCTATTTTCAACTGCATCAGCTCATATCCTCCTTGCCCAGATAGGCCTCAACTACCTCTGGATTATTCTGAATTTCCTCTGGCTGGCCTTCAGCAATAATTTCTCCAAAGACCAGGGTCTGGATGTGCTGGCATAAATCCATGACAAATTTCATCCTGTGTTCGATTAAAAAAATGGCAACATGGAAATCTTTGTGAACCTGGCGGATTATCCGTATCATCTGGACCAGTTCATCCGGGGTCATGCCGGCCGTAGGTTCGTCCAGAAAAAGAACCTTTGGGTTGGTAGCCATGGCCCTGGCCATCTCCACACGGCGCTGGGCTCCATAGGGAAGGCTGGTTACAAGCTGGTCTGCATGCTGTTTAATGTCAAATAGTTCCAGCAGGCGATATGAATTCTCTTTAATACGGGTTTCATCCCTGCGGCAGGCAGGGGAGTTGAAAAAAGATCCAAGCAATCCATAGGTTAACTGGGAGTAATGGGCCATACTGATATGGTCCAGGACATTCATGTGCCGCCAGAGAGCCAGGTTTTGAAAAGTACGGCCAAGCCCCTTTGCAGCAATTTCATTGGTTTCAAGGCCTTTTATGTTTTCATTTTCAAGGGAGATGCTTCCTTCGGTAGGGGTATAGACTCCTGTGATTAAATTAAAAATAGTGGTTTTTCCGGCACCATTGGGCCCTATAAGCCCTGTGATCTGTTTGGGTTGAATGTTCAGGTTATAATTATGAACAGCTCGTAACCCTCCGAAATAATGAGTCATATTCTGTACACTGAGCAATGATGGCATGGTTACACTCCTAATTCTTTTTTAACCTGATCTTCATTTGTCTGGTTTTCATGCATGGGGTCCCTGCTGGATTGGTCTCTATTATTTGTATCGCTTTTATGTCTGGCCCGTAACAATTTTCTGGCATTGATCTCCTTAAAGGATATCAGGCCATAGGGCCTGAAAATCATGACAAATATTAAAATCAAGGGAATGATTATCCACTTGAAAAGCTCCAGAGGACGTAAAGCCTCTCCCAGTATATTGATGCTTACAGCTCCCACAATGGAGCCCACAATGGAATTCAGTCCGCCAAAATATACCATGGCCAGTATTTCTGCCAACCGGTTTATGCTGAACATGCCAGGGTTGATATAGGCAAGGACATGGGCAAAAAGTCCTCCTGCAACACCAGCCCAGAAAGCACCAAACATAAAGGCAGTCATTTTAGTTTTTCGGGTTTTGATGGTCATGGATTCCGAGGCTGCCTCGTCATCCCTGACAGTGTTCAGGGCTTTGCCCATGATTGATGTAACAAAATTATGGACAATCCAGAGGCAGAGCATGGTCCATATAAAAATAATGGGCAGAGGCGCATAATCCGGTTGACCTCCCATGCCCCTGGCACCTCCGATGAAATGGAGATTCTCAATGGCGGATTTGATAATAAACATAAAAGCAAGGGAGATAATGGCCAGATAATCCCCCCTTGTTCGGAAGGAAGGAATGGCCACAAGCAGTGAGCCCAGGGATGCGGCAAACCCGCCTGCCAAAAGAGCAAAGGGAAAAAGCCAGGGACCAAGGGCCGGAGGCAGCAGGGCAGTGCCGAAGATTTTATCGTTTACAAAAAAGACCAGGGTTATAATGGATGAGGTATATGCTCCCAGGGCCATGAAGCCTGGGTGGGAACATGAAAATTCCCCCTGATATCCATTGATCACGTTGATGCTTACGGTGAGGATAATGGAGATCAAGGTTAGTTTTACCACCAATATCCGATAGTCATTGATGCCAGCCCAGAGATGCAGGATGGCATAAAAGAACACCAGATGGACAATGACAGAGAACCAGAGGGGTAATTTTTCCAGTATGGCTGCCAGAGGATTGGTGAGGCCGCTGCTACACTTTGCCACCAATAGCACGGGGATAATATATACAATAAGATCATACCCAATGGCACCAGGTATCATGATTGGTTCCTTGAGCATGATAAGGGTTCCAAATAAAACCGGTATTTTGGGAAGTCCCAGATAATATGAGATATAATCATATCCCCAGTAGTATTCTATGACCACGGCCACAAGAGTTCCCAGAAGCCAGCCCAGCATAGGTATGGTTGAAAACATTATTTTGAATTTTCTTGTTAGTTCCATGTATTGATCCTGTAATATTTCTGTTAGGCAGATTATAGTCTGAGCTTTGTGCTGTGCTCCATTCCAAAAAATCCCCTGGGCCTGAAGGTCAGGATGATAAGGATAATGGAATAGGCGATCAAATCTCTCAGGGTAGACGGAAAAATTGTGGCCACAAATATTTCAATAAACCCAAGCAGATAGCCTGCAAGGGCAGCACCCTTTATGGAACCGCGTCCGCCAAGAATGGCTGCAACAAAGGCTTTCCAGCCGATGATTACACCCATATAGGGGTCAAGAATAGGATAGGCCTGGCCATAGAGGATGCCGGCGACCGCGGCAAGACCCGCGCCCACGGCAAATGTCAAGGGGGCGATGACATTAATGGACACACCCATGAGGGGGACGGCAAGAAAATCATAGGACATGGCCCGCATGGCCATTCCCCACTTGGTTTTTTGAATAAATGTATGCAGGGCAAGCATGAGAAGAAGAGATATGGCAATGATCATCACCTTAACGTTTGTAAAATAAACTCCACCAACATTATAGGCTATGGATTCCATGAGCGGTGGGAAACTCAAACGTTTTGCCCCCAGCAGGATCAAAATGCCTGTTTCAAAGATAATACCGATCATCAGGCCGGTAATGGCTGCAGATGCACGGGGAGCCTGGCGCAAAGGCCTGTATCCAGCAACTTCTACAAAAACACCGATCCAGGATGCAAGAAACATGGTAACCACCACAGTGGCCAGGAAAATAACCGGACTAGGTAAAATCCCTGCAAAAACGGCAATAAAAACAGTGGCAATGCCAAAACCGATATAGGTACCCACCATGAAAATATCGCCGTGGGCAAAGTTAAAGAGCATTAAAACTCCGTAAACCATTGAGTATCCAATGGATATCACAGCGTAAAAACTTCCTCTCTGGGCGGCATTAATTAGGTTTTGAAGAATAAATTGAAAAGTTTCAATCAAAGATTCCATTCACTAGCTCCTGTTGCTTTGAGATATAAATGACTGCTGTGCAAAGGTTGTACAGCAGTCATTTTTAAATCATCTTAATTACCGGGTCTGATTTATTATTAAATCTATAGTTTACATTAAAATCAAGGGCAACTGGATTTATAGAATTCATATTCACCATTATCATTGATTTTAACGATAACAGCACATTTGATGGGATCACCTTCTTCTGTAAAGGTCATGTTCCCGGTGATACCGGAAAAATTTTTGATCTGGGCAAGGGCATCACGAACCGCAACTCTGTCCTTTGCAATTTTGCCAGTGATTTTGCCGGTATCCTGAATGGCCTGCTGGGCAAGCTGCAGTGCATCCCAGGTAAGGGCAGCCACATCATCGGGAATATAACCATAGGATTTTTCATATCTGTCAATAAATGCTTTGGTGGCACCTTTGGCACCGGCAGCTGCATAATGGGAAGAGAAATACAGTCCATAGCAGGCTTCTCCGCAGAGTTCAACCGTCTCAGCAGATCCCCAGGAATCAGATCCCACAATAGGTCCTTTCCAGCCAAGGTCTTTGGCCTGGCGCACTATCAAAGGGACCTCATTGTAATACTGGGGGGTAAACAGGACCTGGGCACCTGATTTAACGATCTGGGTCAGCTGGGATGAGAAATCAGTATCTTTGGTTGTAAAGCTTTGATATGCAACTATGCTTCCTGCCCCGTGTTTTTTCTCCCAGGCTTCTTTGAAAACCTCAGCCAGACCCTTGGGATAGTCAGAGGCTACGTCATAGAGAACAGCAGCCTTGGAAAATCCAAATTCATCGGTGATAAAGTTTGCCACAACAGGTCCCTGAAAGGGATCCAGAAAGCAGCCCCTGAAAACAAAGGGCCGGTCCATTGTTGTGGCAGGGTTTGTGGACCATGGGCTTATCATGACGGTTTTGTATTTATTGGCCACTTCTCCGGCAGGAACTGCCTGTTTGGATGACTGGGGTCCGATAATGGCAAGAACATCGTCCTGGGAAATCATTTTGGTGTTGGCCTTTACAGCGGATTCAGCCTTGGATTCATTGTCTTCAATTACCAGTTCCACATCATATTTTTTGCCACCTACCTCTAAACCGCCGGCTTTTTCAATATCCTCAAGCCAGAGCATGGCAGCATATTTGGAACCTTCTCCGACCTTGGGGATATCCCCTGTTAAAGGAGCGTTTATTCCAATTTTGATAATGGTTTTTCTGGCGCTGAAAGCAATTGGTGAAAACAGCATGACAAAGGCAAAGGCCACAATGGTCAATAAAACAATTTTTCGCATACTTCCTCCTTTAAAATTATGTTAGGTTTTATGAGAGGCCAACTATTTTACAGGGGGGCTGACCTCAAATTCACTCATTTTATACAAAAGGGTTTTATAGCTGATCTTGAGTATCTTAGCTGCTTTGGACCGGTTCCATCCAACTTTTTCAAGGACAAAGGTGATCACTTCTTTTTCCACCTTGTCGGAAGCCAGTTTTTTTATTTTTTTTAATGAAATGTCCTCAAATAATTTTTCAGAACTGGTGGACAAGTCTACGAATTCAGAAATGATATTCATTCGGTTGTTATTTTCCTCATTGTGATTCAATGAGAATTGATCTTTGACCAAGGTACCATTGGTTTCAATGGAAACATTCTGGGTATTGTCCTGGTTATGGTCATGGGGGGGCATTTCTTCAAATATTTTTTCCCAGGAGTTTATTACCATCTGCTTTTTAATACAGTTCTGCAACTGCCTGACATTTCCCGGCCAGGGATAGTTGCACAGGCGGGTAAGGGTGTCTGCATCGGGTTTGCTGCCTAGGTTGTTGGGATATTCTGATTTATAAGCCCTGTAATAGTATTCAATAAGAGGGGGGATATCCTCTTTTCTTTCTCGAAGAGGGGGGATATCAATCTTAATAATATTGAGTCTGTAAAAAAGATCTTCCCTGAAGGTTTTATTCTTGATGCTTTCCTCCAGGTCGTGGTTGGTTGCTGCAATCACCCATACATCTGTCTTAAATTCGTGGTCAGATCCCAGGGGTGAAAATTCCCCGCTTTGAAGGACATGGAGCATTTTTGACTGAAGAGCCAGGGGCATGTCACCAATTTCATCCAAAAAAAGCAAACCTTTGTCAGCTGTCTGGAATTTACCGGGACGTTTTTTGTGAGCGCCTGTAAACGCCCCTTTTTCGTAACCGTAAAGTTCACTTTCCAAAAGTGTTTCCGGCAGGGCCGCACAATTAATTTTAACAAAATTTTGAGAAGATCGTGTGGATTCAGCATAAAGACTTTGGGCCACAACCTCTTTCCCCACACCTGTTTCACCTGTAATCAATACATTCAGGCAGGTGTTGGCAACATGGTGTATCAATTCCTTAATCTTTAACATTGATTTGCTGACGCCGATTAGTGGTATGCTCATGTTTTTGTATTACTCTTTTGGGTTGTCATTATCAATATCATCTTTCAAAAGGGATTCAACAGTATTTTCAATTTTAAATAAATCAATGGGTTTGAAAAGTACAACATCTGCCTGGGCTTCCGAGGCCAGGGCACCGGGCTGATCTCCATACCCTGTAATGGCAACGATTTTCATTGTGGGATTTTCTTTTTTAACAATGGAGATAAGTCCTACCCCGCTTATGTTGGGCATGACAAGGTCTGTGATCAGGCAATCAAAAGATAAGGCCTCATCCCTTAACAATTTTAAAGCAGCAAGTCCGTCCACTGCTGTTTTTACTTCATAACCTATTGAATTAAAAAATTCATAAAAGGTAGATAAGATGTCTTCATTGTCGTCAACTATAAGAAGTCGTATCGGATCTGCCATTTTTGCCTCTTATTTAAGGAATAGGAGTGTTAGTTTATCTATACGTCCATATAATAGATTTGTTCAGACTTGCAAGGAAAAAAACAAAAAAGTTTGAAATTGTTTATTATTTTATATAGGACACAATAACATATACAAAAAACAGGACAATAAAAAAAGAGCCTGCTGGTTTATTCACTCCATGCTTTACAAAGGCTGTGACACCCAGGATAAAACTGGTGAAAATCATAAAAGGGAATTCAAACCAGTGCAGGGCAGGATCAATGGCCATGGGATTGAAAATTCCCACCACCCCCATGACCAGGCAGATATTAAACAGATTGGACCCAACTACATTGCCCACTGAAATATCGCTTTCTCCCCTGGCAGCTGCCACGGCAGAGGTTGCAAGTTCTGGCAGGGATGTTCCAAGGGCCACAACAGAAATGCCTATAAACGTCTGGGAAAGTCCCATTTGGACGGCAATTACAATTGCTTCTTTAACAACAAAATTGGCTCCAAAGGCAAGCATTACAATACCAGCAATAATATAAAATATGTTTTTAAGAATTTGATTAGCGGATGGATTTTCTTTTAGAATCTGTACATTGGGTTTGTTTTTGATGGATTTATCCTTGGTGGATTTTTCTTTGGCAGTAAAAATGCCATAAAACAGGAAAATCACCAGAAAAATTATTAAAATAATACCGTCTGTTCTTCCGATCATGGAATCCAGACAGAGAAGCCAGAAGACAAGGGAAATAAAAATCATATATGGGATTTCAACCATTACAACCTGTCTCTTAATGGAAACTGGACGGATAACGGCGGAAATACCAAGTACCAGGGCAATATTGATAACATTAGAACCTAAAATATTTCCAATGGAAATTCCTCCGGAGCCTTTATAAGCAGCCACAAGGCTGACCAGAAGTTCAGGTGCCGAGGTGGCAAAGGAAACAATGGTAAGGCCGACAATAACAGGGCGGACTGCAAACATGATTGCAGTGGATGCTGACCCTTCCACCAAAATGGAGGAACCAAAATAGAGCAGGGCAAGGCCTGTAATTAGAATGAAAGATTGGGTTAACACTTTTACCTTTTAATAATTTTATTATCAGTTTAATTTTAAGTTTCTTGCCTAAATATCAAATATTGATTATAAGGCGTGAATAATATAGCAGTATTCCATATTTAGCAATTGATAATTTTATATAAAATATAAAGAAAAATTCATAAGGAAAACCCAATGATAAAAAGCATTATAAGAAGCACTGGTAAATTTGTTCCCCCCAACCTGGTTACCAATCATGACCTTGAAAAATTCATTGAAACCTCTGATGAATGGATTCAACAGCGGACTGGAATCAAACAAAGATATTGGATATCAGAGCAAGGGGAGACTGGTGCATCTGACCTTGGGTTGGAAGCTTCCAAACAGGCCCTTGATGAGGCTGGATGGACTGCTGAGGATCTTGATTTTATCATATTTGCCACCTTGAGCCCGGACATCATGTTTCCTGGATCAGGCTGCCTTCTTGCTGCTAAACTTGGGTTGAATTCCACCCCGGCTCTGGATATCCGTCAGCAGTGTACGGGGTTTCTATACGGCATTGCCACGGCAGACGCCTATATTAAAACCGGCCTTGCCGGCAAGGTACTGCTTGTTGGCGGGGAAGTTCACTCATCCGGGTTGGACAAATCTACCAGGGGCCGGGATGTTACTGTTATTTTTGGCGATGGGGCCGGGGCATTATGTATTGAAGGCGTTGATACGGATGAGCCTGCAGGGCTTCTGGCTTCTGCCCTCCATGCAGATGGAAATTTTGCAGATTCTCTAATGACGGAATTGCCTGCATCCAGGCTTCCCATACGTCTTCCTCCCGAGGTACCCCTGGATGATCCCAGATATTACCCTGTAATGGATGGACCGGGAATTTTTAAAAAAGCGGTTCGCATGCTGCCCAGGGTGACCATGGAAGCCCTTAAAAAAGCAGGAATGGAACTTGATGAGATTGATCTTGTAATTCCCCACCAGGCAAATAAACGTATCAACCAGGCCTATGGCCAGTTTTTAAAACTGGATGAAGACAAGGTGTTTCACAACATTGAAAAGTACGGCAACACCACAGCCGCCAGTATTCCCATTGCTCTTAATGACGCAATTGAACAGGGAAGGACAGGCAAATCAGGTGAAACAGTTCTCTTTATTGGCCTTGGAGCAGGCCTGACCTGGGGTGCTTCCATTTATAAATTTTTATAGTACAAGGAAAAATATAATCATTGAAATAATTTTTTCAGATCCTCTTTTAATATTTTACCCATGGTATTTCTGGGAAGTTTTTCAATGAAGGTTATTTGCTTTGGACATTTCCAGTCATGGAGATGTTCCTTGCAAATAGCTTTGACTTCATGGGAGATGTCTTCCAATCCTGGAGCTTTAACCACAACAGCTGCAATTTTTTCTCCCCATTTTTCATCTGAAATACCCAACACAGATGATTCAATAACCTTATCAAGACTATTGATTACTGCCTCAATTTCATTGGGGGAAACATTTTCTCCTCCTGTGATGATAATATTTTTTAATCGATCAGTCAGATAATAATATCCATCCTGGTCTTTTTTACCCAGGTCCCCTGTCTTAAACCACCCATGTTCAAAGGTTTTGTCTGTTTCCTTTGGTTTTTTCCAATACCCCTTTATGATGGAATCTGATTTGAGCCAGAATTCACCAACTTTGCCTGGTTCAACATCCTGAAAGGTCTCTGGATCAACAATTCTTACTTCAAGATTGGGAAGAGGAATTCCAATGGAGCCTGGTTTTTTTTCTCCTTCCAGGGGATTGGAAAAATTCATTCCAGTTTCTGACATGCCTTCCCTTTCTACGGGGGATTTGCCAAAGGCTTGTTTTATCCTTTCAAACTCTTTGATTGGCAGAGGTGCTGACCCTGATGTCAACAGCCTTACATGATCAAAGCAATCTTTTTCATTTTTAACTGTGTCAATGAGTTTTGAATACATGGCAGGCACTCCCATGAATATTGAGCAAGCCTGATTTTTATCGCTTAAAATATCAGTTACGGTTCCAGGAACAAATCTATCCATGAGCATCACATGGGCACCTGCAATCAAGGCAGTGTGAAGGGCAAAACATAAACCATGGACATGGAAAAGAGGCAAGGCATGGCATATAGTATCAGATTTTGAAATTTCCCAGATATTAATTATATTTTCCGAATCATTAATAAGATTTTTCTGGGTAAGGACAGCTCCTTTTGGATCGCCGGTTGTTCCTGAAGTATAAATTATAAGGCCCGGGTCATCAGGGTTAATATCTGTTTTTTCCAGGTCATGGGAAAAGGATTTAAAAAGGGAAATCAACTGGATAGGAAGTTTTGTATCGATCTCCAAACAAACCAGCCTGGCATTGACTTGTTTTATAATTCCTGCCAGATCAGGGTTGATGATCACCAGAGATGGTTTGACATCATTTAATAAATAGTCCAGTTCGTTTTTTTTAAACCCGGGATTCAGGGGGACACACACAGCTCCTATTTTCTGCAGGGCAATGTAGGCAACAATAAAAATCAGGGATTTATCCAGAATAAGAACAACCCTGTCT
Source organism: Desulfobacteraceae bacterium (assembly GCA_029939535.1). Lineage (GTDB taxonomy): Bacteria > Desulfobacterota > Desulfobacteria > Desulfobacterales > Desulfobacteraceae > NBML01. The sequence goes on from JAOZST010000004.1 coordinate 35,074, forward strand.
GATTTTTTAATCCCAAGCTTTAAAAACAGGTTGGCCATTTTATTTGAATTAATATCCAATTCTGAAAAAGAAAACCTGGTCTCTATTTTGTTTCCCCGTAAAAAAGTGATGGCTGTTTTTTTTTTATGTTTTTTAAAAGAATTTTCAAACAGTCCTGCAATGGAAGTCATTTTGATTTTCCCTCCCGTAAAAGCATGAATTTATTTTTACTAAATATAGGTACACTTACTATCATACTATGGTTTAGTATTTCAATAAACCTTGACAAGTTATGTCTAAGATATTTAATACTGGACCATGAAAATAAAAAACATTGATCTGCTACTGGAAAAAGGGGTGAAAATTCCCAACCCTGAATCGGTTTATATTTCGGAGGATGTTGATCCAAAAAGAATTTCAGGAGATGGTGTCACTATCTTTTCAGGCTGTAAAGTAATTGGCAGGCGTAGTTTGATTCTGGAAAATGCCAGAATAGGTTATGAGGCACCAGTTACCCTGGAAAATACCCTGGTTGGAAAAAACACCAGCCTTAATGGAGGATTTTTTCAGGACGCTGTTTTTGCTGGAGATAATGTCTTTGGATCAGGGGGCCATGTCAGGGCTGGAACCATCCTGGAAGAAGAAGCCAATGCTGCCCATACTGTGGGGTTAAAGCAGACCATTCTTTTTCCCTTTGTGACCCTGGGCAGTCTGATAAATTTTTGTGACTGTTTCATGGCCGGCGGTACCAGCAGGAAAGATCATTCAGAGGTGGGATCATCATTTATCCATTTTAATTATACCCCCAACCAGGACAAGGCAACCCCATCCATGATGGGAAATGTTCACCAGGGGGTCATGCTCAATCAGCAGCCCATATTCCTGGGAGGGCAGGGGGGACTCGTGGGTCCTCTACGTCTGGGATACGGATGCATCACCGCTGCCGGATCAGTCATACGGAAAAATGAGCTTAAAAATGATCGTATTATTCTGGGAGGCGGGTTTAAGAATGCCTCCCTTCCAAGGCAGAAAGGTGTTTACTCCCAGGTGGATATGATTGTTACCAATAATATTGAATATATTGCAGGGCTTATTTCCTTAAAAGTCTGGTATGACCATGTCAGGACTCTTTTTGCCCATGATTATTTTTCAGGTGAACTGATAAAAGGGATGCAGGATAATCTGAATGACTGCATAAATGAGCGTATAAAACGGTTGAAAATTTTCAGTGAAAAGCTTGGTATTTCAAAACAGATTCTATCTGAAGTCTCTTCTGATAAAGAAACCCCTGTCATATTAAAACATGAGGCTGCAATTGAAATTTTAAAAAAGGCCGAAGAGATTTTTGAAAAAGAAATGTCTGCTGACCAGATAAACCTGGAAGGAGAAAATTTTATCAAGGCCGTTGAAAAAAATATTGAAAACAATGGACAGGATTATATCACCATTATTAAAAGCCTGGACCCCAAAATATTGGAGACAGGATCCACATGGCTTTGTGGAATTGAAAAAAAAATCAGCACTCCTTTGGCGTTTAATAATAAAAAAGGGTATTGAAAAAAAGATAAGAACAGGGACAAGGTGTTATTGGAATTTAATATGATATTTAAAATAGAATGGGATTAATTTTAAATGGGAATGCTTTTTGGAACAGACGGTATCCGGGGCAGGGCTAATGTTTACCCAATTACCTGTGAAGTGGCAGTGAAAACAGGACGGGCAGTGGGCATGTTCACCAGGGAGGCAGGGTATTGTGCTGTCGTCATTGGAAAAGATACAAGGATATCCGGAGATATGCTGGAATCAGCCCTTGCAGCAGGCATTGCATCTGTTGGGGTGGATGTATATCTGGCAGGGGTGATTCCAACTCCAGGCGTGGCCTTTTTAAGCACCAGCCTTGAAGGGGTAGGGGCCGGCATTGTAATTTCTGCTTCCCACAATCCCTATGAAGACAATGGTATCAAGATTTTCAGACATGGCGGGCTCAAGCTCAGCGATGAACAGGAGGAAAAAATTGAAGCCCGAATCCTGGGAGATGAAAATGTTTCACAGGAAAAATTGGGAAAAATATCAATGATTTCAGATGGTTTGAAATTGTACTCCATGTTTCTGCTTGAAAAGTTTCCTTTTAAGAAACTTGACCCAAGGCTTAAAATAATCATTGATGCCTCCAACGGAGCAGCATCAATCATCAGCCATCTTGTGTTTAACGACCAATTGTTTGACATACAATTCATCCATGATAAACCAGATGGAACAAATATTAATGACAATTGCGGTTCCCAGCATACAGATGATCTCAAGGCGGTGGTATTAAAGGAAAAGGCTGACATTGGCCTTGCCTTTGACGGTGATGCCGACCGTTTGATAGCCATTGATGAAAATGGCAGGGAAATAACAGGGGACAGGATACTGGCCATATGCGCAAAATATGCAAAAGAGAAGAACAGACTGAAGAATAATATAGTTGTAAGTACAACTATGAGCAATATTGGGCTGGGTAAAGCCCTGGAATCACTAAATATTATGCATTTAAAGTCCGACGTTGGAGATAGAAAAGTTTTGGAGGAGATGAACAGATCAGGTGCCATTATGGGCGGAGAAGATTCCGGGCACATGATTTTTTTGGAAGACCATACAACAGGGGATGGTATGCTGACTGCCCTGAAACTTTTGGAAGTAATGAAAGGCACGGGAGAGACCCTGTCAAGCCTTGCCTCCATTATGGTTGTTTATCCCCAGGTTCTTATGAATGTTGTTGTAAATGCCTCCAGGCCTGATTTTACAAAAATACTCCCAATTGCCCAGACAATTGCAAGGGTTGAAGGTCAACTATCAGACAAGGGCAGGGTATTGGTCCGTTATTCAGGTACCCAGCCCTTGCTGAGGGTTATGGTTGAAGGCCCGGATAAAGATCAAACCCAGGCTTTTTGTGAAGAAATCTGTAACGCAATAAAAGAAAATATTTAAGGACCGCAGATGAAATAAAGTGAACGAAATTACGCCGAACTTTGGCCCATATACAAGGCGCGTCAAAGGTTTAATAGCAGGCCTATTAGGCCTTTGGCGCAACGCGGTAGATGGGCCAAAGGGCAAGTAATTTCGTTTGGTTTATAAAATTTGCGGTCCTAAGGTCGTTTTGCTAATACCTATCCTGGACAAGCCCGAATCAAAAAGGTTTCATTTATACAGTAAACAGTTTTATACCTTTACTACGAATATACTGTCCCGTTTCTTCCGGCAATAGATTATCTGTAATTATTGTATCAAAATCCTTCAGATCGGCAAAATAAACATGGTTTACTTTGCCAAATTTTGATGAATCTACCAAAAGAATCCGCTGTTCAGCAGAATTGAGAGACGTGAGCTTCAACTCTCTTTCAAAGTCGGCCGAACAGGTAACACCCAATCTGAAGTTTACGCCATAAGCGGAAATAAATGCTTTTTTTACCCTGGTTTTTTCCAGCAGATTAATTGCTTCCCTGCTCTGAAAAACCATGGAGCTGCTATGGTATTTGCCACCTGGCAGGGTAATGCTGCTGTGCTCATTTTTTAGAATTTCGTTAATTATATTTAAACTAAAGCAAGTGATATCGAGCTTTAAAAATTTAGGTATGATCCGGGCAAGCAGTTCTGTGGTAGAACCTGCATCAATAATAATTGTATCTTCCGGTTCCAGCATTGACGCGGCTTTTAACGCTATTCTTTCTTTGGCCTCCTGGTTCAGTGTGGATGCTGAAATTATAGAATATTTTGACTCATCACCATTGGATACATCGCTATAGATTAACATCCCCCTAATAAGCCGAATTTTAGGATCGCTCAAAATATGATCCAGATCTCTGCGTATCGTCATTTTTGACACATTAAATTCTGCTGCCAGGTGCCCAATTGTAATAGAGGTAGATTTTCTGACAATTTCCTGTATTTTTTTTACCCTATTCTCACGAATTCCCATCTAAATATCCTTACTAATCTAAATATCCTTACTATATAATATAAAACAAATAATCATTGACATGGAATTTTAAGTTTGTTACTTAAATAACATATAAATGTTATTTAAGTAACAACTAAAATCAAAGTTTCTTTTAGTTTTAAAAGAAACTCCATTATAAACAGGAGGAAACGATTTGTCACTAGTAAGGAAAGAGTTAAAACAGTCGGTTGCAGAAGGTGGATTGAGACTGTATGAACAGGGATTAACGGTTGGGACATGGGGAAATTTAAGTATTAGAGACCCGGAAACAAATTTATTTTATATAAAGCCCAGCGGAATGCTTTATCCTGAAATCCAGGCAGATGACATCGTTGTAATGAATGATAAAAAAATAATTGTAGAAGGACATCGGAAGCCCTCTATTGAGTATAATTTTCATATCTCAATTATGAATGCCAGAAAAGATATTAATTGTGTAATGCACTATCATCCTGTCTATTCAAGCGTTTTTGGTGTTATCTATGAAGATATACCCGGAATCGGAGAAGATTTTGTCCAGCTGATTGGAGACAAAGTCATCAACTGCAAATATGCACTGCCCGGAACCGAAGAGCTGGCAATAAATGTTGTTGAGGGGCTGGCTGATCGCAATGCAGTGATCATTCCTAATCATGGGAGTATCTGTGTGGGCAGTGATTTTGAAACAGCCCTTAAAACAGTTCATGTGCTGGAAAAAACGGCTCATATCTATATACTTGCAAAATCAATTGGCACGCCAAACCTGATAGATCCCGATGATATAGTCGCTATGCAGGATTTTGCCCGTAATCATTACGGACAAGATAAATAGGTTATTATTTTCAATTTATTGAAAATTTGGTAATAATTTTAAAGAAAAAGGAGAATGATGGAATGAAAACGTATCAAAAACTAATGATGTTAGGAGTGTGTTTCCTTTTTGCACTTCCCGTTTTGTTTATCAGTAGCCAAACAGCTTTTGCAGGCAGTAAGCACGAGATTGTAACTATTGTGAAGATCACGGGTATCCCCTGGTTCAATCGCCTGGAGGAAGGCGTAAAACAGGCAGGCAAGGAATTGGGCATTAAATCCTACCAGGTCGGGCCGGCAGATGCCGATCCAGCACAGCAGGTAAGAATGGTTGAGGACTCAATCATCAAGGGTGTAGATGCCATCTGTATCACACCCAACGATGCCAAAGCGCTTGAGCCGGCATTTGCCAAGGCAAAGGAAAAAGGTATCGCCGTCATTACTCATGAATCACCAGACCAGAAGGGCAAGGATTATGATGTTGAGCTCATTGACAATATAAAATTTGGTCAACATTTCTGGGATATGCTGGTCAAGTATATGGGAGACAATGGAGAGTATGCGATTTTTGTCGGGAGTCTAACGGTTCCTCTGCATAATCTCTGGGCGGATGTTGGCCTGGAATATGCAAAGACCAAATATCCGAATCTTAAATTAGTCACACAGAGAATTCCCTGTGGCGAAGATCAGGCATTGTCAAAACAGACCATGCTAGAACTGCTTAAAACCTATCCGAATATTAAAGGTATTATAGGTTTTGGCAGTCTCGGACCTCCGGGAGCTGCCCAGGCACTTAAAGAAAAGGGACTTGCCGGAAAAATAAGTGTTGTTGGTACGGTACTTCCGAATCACGCAGCTCCCTACCTGAGAGAAGGCTCCATGCAGCACGGTATCCTCTGGGATCCGAAAGATGCAGGATTTGCAATGACCTGGATTGCCAAGCAGGTTGTTGAGGGGAAAAATATTACACAAGGGATGACCATTCCTGGTCTGGGTAAGATTAGTCTGGAGGGTGATGTTATCAAAGTTAATGCGGTAATTGATATTACCAAAGAGAATGTAGATAGCTTTGGATTCTAATCCTTTTAAATAAATGGTAAATGCCCCTTTAAAATTTTCACAGGGGCATTTTTTATAAAATCAACATTTTCTTGTGAGATTTAAAGAAATGGATACGGCTTTTCTGTGGATGAAGAACATCAGCAAAAGATACACAGGTGTTCAGGCTCTGGACAGTGTGAATTTTGAGATTAAAAAAGGGGAGATCCATTGTCTTGCCGGTACAAATGGTTCCGGTAAATCAACACTTATTAAAATTATCTCCGGTGTTGAAAAACCTGACTTGGGATCTCAAATTTATATCAATGGTGAACTCAGTTCCCACAGAACTTCCATTGATTCAATACACCAGGGGATAGAGGTTATTTATCAGGATTTATCACTGTTTCCTAACCTGTCTGTTGCGGAAAATATCGCTTTAGGCAGTTTAATATCCGGGAAGAAGAAATTGCTCAGCCGCAAGGGATATTATTCAACCGCCCGTAAAGCAATGAAAAAAATTAATGTGAATATTGCCCTGGATCAGAAAGTTGAAGATCTATCCATTGCTGATCAACAGCTGGTAGCCATCTGCAGATCTTTGACCGGTGAACTCAATCTTCTGATCATGGACGAACCAACCACAGCGCTTACCAGTCGCGAAGTGGATGCGCTTCTCAGGGTTGTAATTGATCTGAAAGATAAGGGAATTGCAACTCTTTTTGTAAGCCACAAACTCAATGAAGTGATGCAGATAGCCCAGAGGGTTACTATTCTTAAAGATGGAAAAAAAGTGGGTTGTTATCCGGCAGTCGATCTGGACAGTCAAAAAATCGAATTTTTTATGACCGGCGCAAATTTTCAATATAAAAAAAATACAACCATTCCTTCTCCTTCCAGAAAAAAGCCTCTTCTGGAAATCAAAAACCTCTCAAAAAAACAGAACTATAATAATATATCTTTAAAACTCTATCCAGGAGAGATTCTTGGTATTACGGGTCTCTTAGGGTCCGGCAGGACCGAACTTGCTCACACACTATTTGGAATGAATCCTGCTGATGATGGCAGCATCAAGATAAATGACAAAAAGATTGTCTTAAACTCGGTGTTTGAAGCAATTGATCTGGGAATTGCTTATGTGCCGGAAAATAGACTGGTCCAGGGGCTCGTCCTGAACCAGACAGTATCAAAAAATAGTGTCATTACCATCATCAGAAGGTTATTAAAAAAGACAGGGCTGATAGATCACAAAAACAAAGCTGATAAAATTACAGACCTGGTAAACAAATTCAGCATAAAAGTCCCTTCAATTGATGCGCCTGTCTCAACCCTTTCCGGAGGAAATCAACAGCGTGTTGTACTTGCAAAGTGGGTGGCAACAGACCCGAAGCTTCTTATACTGGATGGCCCCACAGTCGGTATAGACGTGGCAGCCAAGGGCAGCATTCATGAATCGATAAGTCAGCTGGCAGCAGAAGGTCTCGGGGTAATCCTCATATCAGATGAAGTACCGGAAGTCCTTAATATCTGCCATCGTGTTTTTGTGATGAACAGAGGCAGGATAATATCGGAGTTTATTACAAGCGAATCAACAGAAGAAGATGTTCTAAGATGCTTGGAATCAATAGATTAAGGAGTCGCTATTGAAGAAACTGTTTAAATATCATGAGACCTATTTAGTCATCATTATAATTTTTTTGTCATTCATTATTACTTCAGTTAATTCTAATTTTATGACTGCTGAAAATATGTTCGACCTGCTCAAAAGTAATTCCTTTATCGGTATTCTGGCAATTGGGACTCTTCTTGTTCTGATTTCGGGCGGTATAGATATTTCTTTTGCCGCTATTGCAACGGTCAGCCAGTATGTTATGGCATTGGTAATTATAAATATTGGCGGCAATATTTTTACAGCTCTTATGGTCGCTGTTCTTGTGGGTACCATTCTAGGAATGATGAACGGTGTGTTGGTTTATAATTTTCGCATCCCCTCCATCATTGCGACCATTGCAACCATGAATATTTATTACGGTCTTTTGATCGTTTTTACCGGGGGAAAATGGATCTATTCTCTTCCGGACTGGTTTAGAAATTTTGCAGAGATAAGACTGCTTACTTTCCATACCAGCGGCGGTCTGCCCTACGGCCTGTCCGTCGTCACCTTCATATGGATTCTTATAATAATAGCTGCCGTCGTTATCCTGAATTATACGCTTCTTGGAAGAAGTATCTATGCTTTAGGAGGTGATAGAAAATCATGTTTAAGGATTGGATTTAATATTTTTTTCACTGAGACATTTGTTTATTCATTTATGGGACTGGTTGCGGGAATTGCCGGTGTAGTACAGGCTCTGCTGATTCAAACCATTGCCCCGAATGCAATTGTGGGAAAAGAGCTGGATGTAATTGCTGCTGTTGTTCTGGGCGGTGCCAGCTTGACCGGTGGCAAAGGAAGTATCTTCGGAGCATTGCTGGGAGTAGCACTCCTTGCTATTCTCAGAAATGGAATGACACTCATGGCTGTTCCGGCAGTCTGGTTTGAGTTTCTTGTGGGAATTGTGATTATAGTGAGTGTTGGATTCAGTTCATATCAGCAAAAACTCAAATCCCATAAAACTTCAATAATTGAAACAGCAGATTAGGGAGCGTATCATGCTGAAAATAAAAATACCCATGGATAATGAAACAAAGGTTCTCAGCCTTATTCTTTCAAGCGTCATTGTCCTCATGGCTGTTTTAAGCCCCAATCATTTTTTAAGGATTGAGACGTTTCAAGGGATGGCCTTTCAACTTCCGGAGCTGGGTCTTCTTTCCCTGGCAATGATGATCTCCATGCTGACAGGCGGTATCAATCTTTCCATCATTGCAACCACGAATATTTCTGCGATCACGGCAGCACTGATTCTTAAGGCATGGATTATTCCTGATGTTCCGGCTTCAACTGACATATGGATAGTTATGATCGCCATAATCGCCGCCCTTGGGATATCTGTCCTGGTGGGTTTATTAAATGGTTTTTTAATATCTGTGATAAATATTCCACCAATTATTGCAACGCTTGGAACCATGAAATTACTACAGGGACTGGCTTTCATTATAACAAAAGGGTATGTTATTTCTGGAATGCCTGATTCTATCAAGTTTATTGGAAATGGCAAAGTTGCAGGAATACCCATGCCTTTTATTTTATTTGTTGTTTTTGCCTTTTTGATGGCAGGCTATCTGAATCACACTGCAACAGGCTTTAATATTTTTATGTTTGGTTCCAACCCCATTGCCACATTTTTTTCAGGTACCAATAACAAAAGAGTGATAATAGAGACATATATGATATCCGGTCTTTACTGCGGAATGGCCGCGATCATCATGATGTCCCGCTTTAATTCTGCAAAAGCCGGATATGGAGAATCCTATCTGCTGGTTACAATCCTGGCAGCCGTACTCGGAGGTGTTAAGGCTGAAGGCGGCTTTGGCCGGGTAAAGGGGCTTGTCCTTTCTCTGATCATCTTGCAGATAATGTCTATCGGGCTGAATCTTCTTGGTGTAAGTGCTTTTTTAACCATTGCTTTCTGGGGACTGATAATGATCACGGCCATGATAATTCATTATATTCTTGAGCAGAGAAGTCTTCTCCGATTAAGCACAGAAAAATCAGAAGTAGAGAGTTGGAAATCAAACGCCTGAAATAAAAAGCCTAAAGTAAAAAGCCTGAAATAAAAAGGAAGATAAATGGATATTAAAAACTACGTTGCTTTTGACTGTGGAAATTCTTCCATCCGTGTAGTGAGCGGTCTTTATGATGGTGAAAAGATTGAGCTTAAACTGATACATCAGGTGCCCAATGAGACTGTAAATGTTAATGGTATTTTTTACTGGGATATCTTACATATTTTTCAAGAGTTACAAATTGGACTTCAAAAAGCTTTCCTCGAATATGGTCCTGTTGAGTCTGTGGGAATATCTACCTGGGGAATTGATTTCGGACTTCTGGGTAAATCCAATCAGCTTTTGGGCAACCCGTTGTGTTACCGGAATAATTTGGGTGAGACCGTTCTTAAAGATCTTTCTAAAAAAGAAAAATATAAAACATTCAAGGAAACGGGAATCCCGGATCATCCTATGAATTCGCTCTATCAGCTGATCGGGATTAGAAAATATCTACCTGAATATTATGAAAAGGCCGAAAAATTACTTCTCATTCCTGATCTGCTTGCCTGGCTCTTTACCGGTGAAATTTGTGGCGAGCCGACCATTGCAAGTACAACCCAGATGATGGATATGAGGAATGGATACTACTCTTCTGAGGTGATTCAGCAATATAATCTTAATAGTTCCCTTCTGCCGTCACTTACCAAGCATGGAGAAATTTATGGAAATCTGAAGCAGGAAATTGCCGATAGGTTAAAAATAAAGGCCTGTCCATTTGTCAGTATTCCCTCTCATGATACCGCTTCTGCAGTTGTCGCAGTTCCTGCAGATGAGAATGATTTTTTGTTTATTTCTTCCGGAACCTGGTCTTTGATCGGTACTGAACTGAAAGATCCTATCATTAATCCTGAAGTTTACGCAGAGGGTTTCGCAAACGAAGGAGGTGCTCTGGGAACGATTACCTTTTTAAAGAATTCCACTGGTATGCATATTCTTCAACAGATAAAAAAGGAAATGGAAAAGGACGGGCATAAATATTCCTGGGATAAAATTGTAAGTATGGCTGACACCTGTAAAAAAAAGGTGCCTGTTTTTGATCCAAACGATCACCATTTCTATAATCCCCAAAATATGTTGTCTGCTATTTGTGAATATACCGAAAAAGATCTTGCAATGGATGAGGTGCTGGCTTCGGCATTTATCTCTCTGGCCTGCAGCTACAGACACAGCATTGAAAAAATCGAGAGACTTTCCGGAAAAAAATACCGTGTTATTCATATTGTTGGCGGTGGCTGTAGAAACAACAAACTCAATCAGATCACCGCCGACATAACGAGAAAAATTATAATTGCCGGCCCTAAAGAAGCAACCTCTTTAGGGAATATCGGTATCCAGTTGAAAAAGAATAAGACGAACCTGAATCTCCTGAAAATCAGGAAAATTCTAAAAAAATCTATTTCGACCAAATCTTTTATTCCTGCAACTGAACAAAAAATTATCAATGAAATGAAAGCCTATTATGAAGAGTATGTGGGGTAGGGGGGGTAAGGGAGTTGGTGTTGTAACAATATAAACGGGGTGATCCTTACCAGGATCACCCCGTTTATATTTTAAACCCGTGTGCTGATTTGTTAACCAGGTCAGGTGAATCTATTTTTTTAGTCCCTGGTGCCGCCGAAAATACGCAGGAGCATGAGAAACAGATTGATAAAATCAAGGTATAATGACAGGGCGCCCATGATGGCTCCCTTGCGGACCATGGCACCACTGGCATTGTCCGGCATTGTCACTGCCATATTTTTTAATTTCTGGGTGTCATAGGCTGTCAATCCAACAAATACCAGGACTCCAACGTAGGAAATGACCATGGCCATTCCAGAACTCTGTAAAAACATATTAACCACAGAGGCAATTATGATACCAATAAGACCCATCATTAAAAAGCCTCCCATGGAGGTCAGGTCCCGTTTGGTGATCATGCCGTAAATGCTGCATGCAAGAAAGGTAACCGAGCATACCATAAAGGTGGAGGCTATGGACGTGGCTGTATAGGCAAGAAAGACAAAAGACAGGGTAACTCCATTTAAAATGGCATAAATCAAAAATAGTGAGGTAGCCGTGGATGCCTGAATTTTTTGAATCCTTGCACTAAGATAAAAGACAAAGCCAAGTTCTGCAATGATCAATGCGGGCAGAACAATGGGATTGCTGTATACGATCTGCATGGCTGTCTGGCTGTGGGAAACATAATAGGCTATGAGGGCTGTCAGGCCAAGCCCCAGCCCCATCCAATTATAGACACTTCTGATAAAAGAATTAACTTTTGTCACTGCACCTGATTGTGGAAATGAAAAACTTTGGTTCATGAGTTCCTCCGATAAAAGGTTGTTTATAAATAATTGTAGAATCAATATAACACGGAAGGGGGATATTTCAAGATTACAATTCAGTTATGTGTGGATTTACAGGATTTTATATGTCTTTAATAAAAGTTTACATAATATATATTATCAGACGTTATGCATATATGATGACTTTATTTGTTTCTAAAATTTGTATTGTTAAAAACACCCCATTGTTTTATAAAATAAAATTTTGCTTTTGCATGGATGCACAAATGGATGCACAAAATGAAAACACTTGAAAAAACTACTGGACATATTTACACGGTTTCAAACCTGACAAGGGAAATTAAATCTCTTTTGGAAGATCGCTTTCCTTTTTTATGGGTCACCGGAGAAATATCCAATTATGCCCAGCCTGCCTCGGGACATTCCTATTTTTCCCTTAAAGATGTCAATGCAGTTATTTCCTGTGTAATGTTTAAAAATCAGAAACGAAACCTGAAGTTTAATCTGGAAACCGGAATGAAAGTGGTAGGTCTTGCCAGGATATCTCTTTATGAGCCCAGGGGATCATATCAGCTGATTTTTGAACATTTAGAGCCTGAAGGATCTGGTTCCCTCCAAATTGCATTTGAGCAGTTAAAAAAAAAACTGGCCTCCCAGGGTCTGTTTGATGAATCCCATAAAAACCCCATTCCCTTTTTACCTTTAAAAATAAATGTGATCACTTCAAGTACTGGTGCTGCGGTCCGGGATATCATCCATGTGGCAGAACGACGGTTTCCAGGTTGTTATCTTGAAATTTTACCTGTTAAAGTCCAGGGAGAAACTGCTGAAAGTGAAATTGTCTCTGCCATTGAAATAGCCAATACCCAATGTTTGTCCGACCTTATTATTCTTGCCCGGGGCGGAGGATCCATTGAAGACCTTTCTGCATTTAATTCGAAAGAGGTTGCCATGGCAGTATTTGAATCCAGGATACCTGTTATTACCGGGATAGGACATGAAACTGATTTTACCATAGCTGATTTTGTTGCAGATCTCAGGGCGCCTACCCCTTCTGCGGCCGCTGAAATGGCCCTGCCGGATAAGGCTGCATTGATTTATAGTATTAATACATATAAAGTCTCCCTTTCCCATGCAATGTCCCGAAAGCTTGCATATCTGCATCAGAAACTGGATGATTTCCAATTCAGGCTTAAAAGTCCGGGACGGATGGTTGATGATTTTCGATTCAGGATAGAGGAGTGTGAAAATCGCATGGTAAATTCTATTCGTTCCCTTTTACTGCATAGAAAGGAACAAATATCCTGGCTGAAAAAAGCTTTGGAAGGAAAGATACCAGAGACCAGGGAGCTTACAAAACATATTCACGGACTTACTCTGATTCTTGAAAAGAGCATGGAAAGCCATTTGTCTGTCTGCAAAACAAAGACAAGGGAATTGAATATCATGCTTGAGAACCTTAACCCCAGCGCTATTCTAGATCGAGGGTATGCTATACCCAGGATTTTGCCGGGCAAAAAGGTAATAAAGGATGCAAATGATGCCGTCCTGGATGACCGGATTGAATTAATTTTATCAAAAGGACGCCTGATAACCCAGGTGGTAAAGAAAACAGATGGCAAAGAAAACATTTGAAACCGCTTTGAAACATTTGGAAGAAATTGTACGGGAGATGGAATCCAGAGATCTTACCCTTGAACAGGCAGTTAAAAAATACGAGACAGGTATTGCACATTCTAAATTCTGTCTGGATATACTTGATAAAACTGAAAAAAAAATTACCCTTTTAACCCGTGACAATGGCGGATCACTGAAAGAAGAGCCCTTTGACAATGAATGATTTTTCCTTTGATCTATCCACATATTTAAACGAAAATAAAATTCTTGTTGAAAAGTCTCTGGAAAATATTCTTAAGCAATTTGATCCCAACAGGGAGCTGGTCCAGGCCATGGAGCATTCCCTCATGGCCGGAGGCAAACGTCTCAGGCCTGTACTGGGGCTTGCCGCTGCCAGTGCCTGGGGAGGGAATCCCCTATATGCCCTGCCCGCTTGCTGCGCCATGGAAATGATCCATACTTATTCTCTTATCCATGATGATTTACCGGCAATGGACGATGATGACCTGAGACGGGGAGTTCCCACCTGCCATAAAAAATTTTCCGAGGCCACGGCCATTCTGGCTGGTGACGGCCTTTTGACCCATGCTTTTTATATACTGACCAAGCCTGAGTTATTGTTTGAATTTTATCCCGGAAAAAATATTTTAGTCCGGCTTGTGAGCATAATTGCCAATAGTGCCGGTGTCAATGGCATGCTGGAAGGACAAATGCTGGACATGCAGTCCCAATCCTTTGACGGAGAAAAATCAAGGAATCAAAACATCCTTTTAGATCATCTTAAAAAAATACACGCCCTGAAAACCGGAAGGATGATCAGTGCCAGTGTTGAGGCCGGAGCCATAAGTGTTGGCGCTGATTTAAATGCCCTTGACAGCCTGATGATCTATGCCGACAATATTGGTCTTGCTTTCCAGGTTATGGATGATATTTTAAATGTGGAAGGTGACCCTAAAATCATGGGCAAGGCTGCCGGCTCTGATGTCCTGCACGAAAAAATGACCTTTCCAGCCATTATCGGCCTGGGGCAATCAAAGGAATATGCAAGGCAATTGATTGATGCTGCCATAAACTCCCTGGAGGGGTTTGATGAAAAAGCAAATCCTTTGCGGGCCATTGCCAGCTATATTATTAACAGGGACCGATAAATTGAGTACCGATAGATTGAG
>JAOZST010000068.1:0-10991 GCA_029939535.1 Desulfobacteraceae bacterium
CTGGAGCCGACGAGCGGAGTCGAACCGCTGGCTTGCTGATTACGAATCAGCTACTCTACCAACTGAGTTACGTCGGCTATTTTGAGCATACAATTAGAATGTATTGAGCTCAAAATCAAGGAAAAAATTGATATAATCCCATAAAGAAGTTTCAAATAGTATGAGGAGTTAAATTTTAATATTTTATCTGCTGTTTCAAACCAGGGGAGAATTTCTAAGAACAAGGGACCATGCCCGTGAAATTACAAGAGGATTGATTTTTCGGACAAGACCTTGTAATGGTAATATGAAAAATACCTGTTAATTGGAGTAGCCATGCGTCTCGATTGTAATGGTCTTAAGTTTCAGTATCCGGATTCAGAGGTTGCTGTTTTGGACAATCTTAGTTTTTCCATGACAGGACCCGGCTTTAACGCTGTATTTGGACCATCCGGAGTGGGCAAGACATCCTTTGCAAAACTGCTGGTCAGCCAGGGGAACAAGCCTGAAAGCAATATATCCACTACTGGTATTCATATCATCCTTTATTCATATAATATGGAACGTCTTCCTGGCTGGTCCAGCACCGGGACACACCTGGATAAGGTATGCCCCCAAGAAAAAGAAGACCTGAAAAAAGAACTCATTGATATCTTCAGGCTGAAGCTCCTTTTGGATGCAAGGTTTTCTCAGCTTTCCATGGGGCAGCAGAATCGAATGAACCTTATCCGCTATCTGCTCCAGGACTTTGATCTGCTCATATTGGATGAAAGCCTGGCCAATGTGGATGAGGCTTTGCGGGAGACCATTATCCTGGAGGTGAAAGCGCTTTTTCCGGAAAAAATGTTTTTGTATATTTCCCACAACCTCATGGAAGTGGCAAAGTTCTGCCGGAACATCCTGGTCCTGAGCGAGCCCGTGAAACAAAAGGGTAGTTTCATGGTCCAGGGCCAGGATTATACCCGGGGTTATTCCCTTGATAAGCCGGCCTTTGAAGGCACTATGCTGGAGATCATGGATGCTTTTTAGACGGATATACCAGTTTTTAATAGTGTTCTGCCTGGGTCTGGTATCGCTCTTGGGAATTAAACAGGTCCTTTCCCTGTCCGATTATGTGATTCCAGGTTTTTCCTTGATCATGGAAACCTCTGGCCGTGTTTCTGTTGGATATTTCTGGGATGTATTAAACACCCTTTCCGTAACTGTACTGGGGCAGTTTATTTCCATTATCATGGCTTTTAGTGTGGGCATCCTGGGCCGGAAATCTTCCTGGGCAGGCTCTTTTATCAAGGTTATGGCCTATAATATCCAGGCCTACCCCATTGTGGCCCTGGCTCCCATTATTTTTATCCTTCTGGGAGATGGGTTTCTCTCCAGACTTCTCATAGCCTCCATGATCTGTTATTTTCCCCTGCTGCTGTCTGTGCTGGGTGTAATGGCAGCACCGGTAAAGGATATTGAACATTTTTATATCACCACGGGCCGCATGCGGTGGCAGCTGGAGGTTAAGATCCGGGCATTTGAAAATTTAAGCAAACTAACCACAGTTATTGCCGGCAGTGCCACCCTGGCCATGGCAGGCACTATTGTGGCGGAATTCATTGCCGCTAATGCCGGTATCGGGTATAGTATCCGCATCGCCCTTTACCAGAGTGATCTGGCCGGGATACTGGTGGCCCTGTTCATGATCGGTATTGTGATATCTTTTTACCAGGGCATTCTTGAAACTTTGGGGGAACAGGTCAAAACAAGATGGTCCGCATCAAAGGGAGGGGAATTATTATGAGATTCAACAGATTGATATACTTACAATGGTCTGGTGTAATGACAGCTGTCTGTATCTTTTTTTCAGCCATATCTGTCCAGGCTGGCTCCATCAAATTAAACTATCGGCTTAAATGGCTTTTCAATACCAGTGTTGCCGGAGATATCTATGCCAGGGACCAGGGATATTTCAAGGCAGCAGGGCTGAGTGTAAACGTTAAAGAGGGCAGCCCTGAAAAAAATGCCATTAAGGAGCTGGAGCTTGGATATGCAGACTTTGGGGTGGCATCGGCAGACCAGGTTATCCGGGCCCTGGACATGGGTGCGGATGTGGTGGTCCTTGCCCAGCTCTTCCAGGTTAACCCCATGCAATGGATTTATAGGGCTGATCAGCCTGAAATTAAACGACTTGAGGATCTCAAAGGCCGTCATATCGGCATCACCTTTGGGGGTAATGATGAAACCATCATGAAAACCCTTCTGGCCAGGGCCGGGCTGGGCAGTAAAGATGTCAGTATTTCCGGAGTGAGGTTTGATTTTACACCGTTTTTGAAAAAAAAGGTGGATATCTGGCCAGTATATAGAAATTCCCAGGGCGTGATTCTCCAGGAAAAATTAAGGCGAGAGGGTGAGGCAGTCTATTTTTTTAACCCTTCTGATTTTGGGGTGGATTTTGTGGCAAATTCCATTGTCACCTCGGGCAGGATGATAAAAGAACATCCCTCACAGGTAAAATCTTTTTTAACCGCATTACTCAAGGCCTGGGAAGCTTCAATGGACCCGGCCAACGAGGAAGCGGTTCTGGCAGCGGTGAAAAAAAAGGATAAAGGCACCAGGGATGATATTCGGCAAAAACAATTGTCTGCCACAAGGAAATTGATAAAGCCTGGTCCAGGTATCAGGATCGGCAGGATTGATGTAAGTGCCTGGAAACAGACGGAAGATATCATGTTGACGGAAAAACAGATTAAAGCCCCTGTGGGCATTGAGTCCCGGCTGGCAGGCCAGGGATCTTATTAACTCCAACAAAATAGCTGGTTTTTAAACGGCAATTTTTTATACAAAAGGACTGTATCCATGGTAGTATCGGCTGACTTTCAACTGCCCCAGGTTAAACTTGCCCCGGACATGATCCATCTGGGACTGGGCCAGCCCAGTTCAAATCTGCTTCCTCTCAGGGAACTGGAAACTGCGGCAGCCCTTTGCCTGGGCCGTGACGAGGTTTTTTTTCTTGCCTATGGAGAGGCCAGGGGTAATACAACCTTCAGGAAATCATTGGCTGGTTTTCTAACCAATTCTGGTAAAGAAAATATCCAGGGCCGGTCTGCTCCAGAGTGGAGGCGGTTTTAACCCCTTTACCTCTGCCATTGTCAATGTTTTTATTCAGAAGGGACTACTTTTATCCCATATCAAATATTTAAGGCAGGTATATGCCCACAGGTCAAAGGTGTTATGCCGTGAATTAAGAGCTGGTCTTCCGGATAAAGTTTCTTTTCAGATTCCCTGTGGGGGATATTTTGTCTGGCTTAAGTTTCCGGGAAAAATCAATACCCAGGAGTTTCGAAAATCAGCCCAGAAGCACAACGTAGATTTTTTACCAGGCAGTTTTTTTAGTCCTGAGTCCGGGTTATCCTCCCATATGCGGCTTTGTTTTGCTTTATATGGGGACGACGGGTTAATTGAGGGGGTTAAACGTTTGGCCCGGGTTATTGAACAAGCCCATCCAGAACTTTTTAATTAAGTTTTTATATGAGCTACATATTGAATAAATTAGTAAAACTGATATACAAGACAATTTTGATCTGGAGTCGATTTTGGAATTATTGAACTGGTCCATAATATATGGTTTTTTTTCCTTTACAGCCGGCATTATTTCCGCATCAATCGCCGTCTACCTGTCTCCCCACTGGAAAAATAAGAGCGCCAGGATATTATTGCTTTTACTGGTTGCCGTTGCAATATTTTCTATGGCCTATGGAATGGAATTCATCAGTCCAAACCTGGTAATGAAACTCTGGTGGGTTAAGGTTGAGTATTTTGGGGTGGTATGGATTGGAATGCTTTTTTTCAGTTTTATGGTAAGCATTACAGGAGGAAAATGGCAGATGGGCAAAACAGGATATGCCCTGTTGAGCCTAATCCCGATTATGGTTATCCTCCTGATTTTAACAAATGATAATCATCATTTAATGTGGAGCCTGGCCTGGCTGGATCTGGGAGGCAGAGCCCCTGTCGTGGCATATGTACGGGAAGCAGGATTCTGGGGGTATGTAGTTTTCTCCTATGGTTTGCTATTCATGGCAACTTTTGTTCTAATTCAGGCCCTGATATCAGCCCGGGGTATTTTTCGAAAACAATTGGCCGCAATTTCAATCGGTATTGTATTTCCTTGGATTTCCAATGTCCTTTATCTGTTTGGCTTAGAAGAGTTAAGGTCCCTTGATCTCACGCCTGTGTCATTTACTATCAGCGGAATTGCTTTTTCCTGGGCATTGATGCGATATCAAATGTTGAATTTGATACCCCTGGCCCATGAGACAGTGATAGAGAGTCTGACTGATCCTGTTATTGCACTGGATATGAATGATCGTATTCTGGATTTGAATAAAGCGGCACAAACAACATTAAAAATCAATACAGTAAAACCAGTACAGGACAGGTTAAAAGATATTTTCCCAATACTTCATGATCAAATTGTAAAGTACCGGCAGAAAGTCCCGATTGAGGTTGAAACATCCTTTGTGGTTGAAGAATCATCAAAGCAATGGAATCTCAGGCTTTTTCCCTTAAAAAACAGAAAAGCAAAGCAAATCGGCCTTCTGATTATTCTAAGGGATATTACTAAAATCAAGAAGACAGAACACGAACTCAGAACCACCAGGGATTTTATTAAAAATATTATAAATTCAATGCCTTCCATTATAATAGGCCTGAATAAAAAAGGGGTTGTTATTCAATGGAACGCTGAAGCAGAAAGGCTGACCAGGATTCTTGCCCATGAAGCTGAGGGGAGTTTGCTTCAGGATGTTTTTCCACAGCTTGCGGGTATAATTTCCAATATAGGACAGACCACGGAAACACAAAAAATGAAAAAGGAAACAAGGGTAAGTTTATCAATGGCTGAAAAAACGATTCTGACAGATATAACCATTTATCCCATTTTATCAGACTATGTTCCAGGGGTTGTCATCCGGGTGGATGATATTGGCGAAAGAATCAGGCTCGAAGAGATGATGGTGCAATCTGAAAAAATGTTATCCGTTGGTGGCCTAGCAGCGGGTATGGCCCATGAAATCAACAATCCCCTTGCAGGTATTCTTCAAAGCAACCAGGTCATCCAGAACCGCTTGAGCAAAGACCAGCCGGCAAATAGAAAGGCTGCAGAAGAATGCGGGATTGATTTTAAAAATCTGCAATTGTACATGGAAAAAAGAAATATTTTTTCCATGATGGAAGTTGTGAGATCCTCTGGGCATCGGGCGGCCCAGATTGTTTCAAATATGCTGTCCTTTAGCCGGAAAAGCGATAATCGCAGATCCATCAACTATCTCCATGATCTCATGGAAGCAACCATTGAGCTGAGTAAAAACGATTATAACATAAAAAAAAGATATGATTTCTGCTCCATTGAAATTGTAAGGCAATACCAGGAAAATGTCCCGCCAGTATCCTGCGAAAAGGGTGAGATTCAACAGGTGCTTTTAAATATTTTGAAAAATGGTGCAGAAGCAATGTCAGAGGCAGGTACTGAATCTCCAAAATTTATTTTCCGTTCTTTACTGGAAAAGGATCATGTGGTGCTTGAGATACAAGATAATGGGCCGGGTATGGACATGGAAATCAAAAAACGAATATTTGAGCCTTTCTTTACAACCAAGGATGTGGGTGTTGGTACGGGATTGGGGTTATCGGTTTCATATTTTATTATTACGGAAAATCATAAAGGGGTTTTATTGGTTGAATCAATTCCTGGGAAGGGAACGACATTTGTAATAAAACTCCCCTTTCAACGGGAAAAAAAAGATTAAAATATCTGGAATTTTGATTTTTATTCAAACCCCTGGGGAAAGTTTTGTCCTGGAATGGAATCTGAGCATCATCAGGAAGGCAGAGGCAGACAGGCTGATCAGCAACCCATACCATACCCCGTAGATACCCATTTTAAAATAAAATGCCAGAACATATCCCGAGGGCAGTCCAATGACCCAATAGGCGGCCAGGGTGATGAGGGTGGGAATTTTCATGTCCATGATGCCCCGTAAAATGCCAAGACCAACGGCCTGGGTTCCGTCGGATATCTGGAAAAATGCCACAATCACCATCAAAGAGGCTGCCATTTCTATCACTTCAATCTCAGGCACATAAAGGCTGGTCAGGAAAAAGCGGAACAGGACAAAGAAAATACCTGCCAGGGCCATGAATCCGGCGCAGAGCAGGACAGCGGAAAATCCTGCAGCCCGCACATCAGGAATTGAATTTCTGCCCATGGCATTGCTTACACGGATGGTGGCAGCAGATGAAATACCCATGGCCACCATAAAAGATATGGATGCAAGATTCAGGGCTATCTGGTGGGCTGCCAGGGCCTGGGTACCCATCCACCCCACGATAATGGAAGATGCAGCAAAGGCAGAGACCTCAAAAAAATATTGACAGGCCCCGGGGATGCCGATTTTCAACAGTTTTTTCATCATGGAAAAATCAATTTTCCGATATCGTAAAGAGGGGTCAAATCGTTTTAATGAAGGAGCTATCATGATGACAACCATAAGGGCAATGGCCATGAAGGCTCGGGAGGAGAAGGTGGCAATGCCAGCTCCGGTAAGTCCCAGGGCAGGGGCTCCGAGATTTCCATATATAAAAACCCAGTTGACAAATATATTGACCCCATTGGCTAGCAGGGTGATGACCATGGCTGGCTTCAGGAAGCTGATGCCTTCGGCAAACTGTCGAAAGGATTGAAACAGCATCAGGGGCAGCATGGAAAACCCCAGTACTTTCATGTAGAGAATGGCCGATTCCACAATGTTTTCCGGCTGATTCAGGAATTGGATGCATTTTGCCCCGGCAAAGGTCAGTCCGCACAATGCAAGCCCAGCCAGGAGGTTTACAATCAGGCCCTGGCGCAGTACCACCCCGCAATCCTCATCTCTTTCTGCTCCATAGGCCATGGCTGTCAAAGGGGTGATTGCCATGGAAATCCCAAAACCCAGAACCATGACCAGGGTAAAAAGGGCATTACCTATTGAGGCGGCTGCCAGGGCCTGGGTGCCCACCTGGCCGACCATGATATTGTCTGCCACGGACATGGAGAGCTGACCGATCTGGCCGACAATTATGGGGATGGAAAACTGGATGGTGCTTTTGAGATGATTTTTAATCAAGATTATTCTTTTTTATATTGAGTCTGTACAGGGGATCTCCCACCAGGACCATTTTCCAGGACAAAAAGGGCAGGCTGACCAGGTATGACTCTGCAAGAGTCAGATAGCCTTCCGTAAGGAAATTGAAAAAGATTTCAGGCACTGGAAATGCCTGGACATAGGGTTCGCCCACCGGTCCGATTGTTGCGGCAATTCCATTGTCCAGCATTTTTTTGCACCAGACCTGGCTGGTTTCCCCTTTCAGAGTGGCGCATTCGCTGCTGGCAATATGAAATCCCACAGACCCCTTGGTCCATTGAAAGGAATCAATATATCTGGCAAGGCTGTACCAGCCGCAGTACAATGCTGCATTGGGGCAGTCTCCAGTCCCGAAAAGATCACTGGTCTCATTGAGGATCACAGGAAGTATTTTATTTTTTTTATGGAACCGGGCTGTTTTATGGATGGACTGGTCGTAAAAACCATATCCAGCAAGCTTTTTATCTCCCGGGTCTTTCCACCGGGCATCAAAATATGCAATGCCTTCAAGACCTTCCCTTTCCGCCTCAATGCTGTCATCAATGATCCGTTTGACAATCTCTGGCGAGGCAGCATCCAGGCGGCTGGTCATTATGACATTGGATTTGGGAATTTTCGGGGTCTGGCCCTTGAACCCAAGGTAAAAGGGGTTGGGCTGCCACATTTTTAATTCATAAGTTTTTTCTTTTATAAGGGCAAGTTCCGAGTCAAAGGAGGCGGTTCTGTCAAGATTCCTTTTAAAACTGGTGATCTCTTTGTTTATGCGGTTACGTTCTTTTTTGGCAGCCTTTTGGGCTGACTCATCAAGGATCGTTTCATCAATTAACTTCTCCTGGATAGCTTTTTTTTCATGGTTGAGCTGATTCAGCTTTTTTGTTTCCTGGTCTGAATGTTTAGGTCCTGTGATGCGCAGGGGAACACCAAACATGGTAACCATGGCCCGGATATGTGGATTCTCTTCAAGGAAACGGCTGATGGGGGGAATGGCCTTGGTCTCATATTCCTCCCTTGTACAGGTTTCCTTGTCTGTAATCCACAGCAGCACCAGGTTTTCACGGGGGATATTGCGTTTTTTCATATAATAGGATGCAAGGCCGGGGCTTTTTGCAGCATTTTTATTGGCAATGACCAGTACTTCATCAGGGGTCAGGGCCCAGGCACCCGGGATAAAAAATGGCAATGCCATGAAGGCTGCGATTATCCAGGATAGTAAGGCTTTCATGACAGGGTTAAATTTCCCGGCTGATGATGCGCAGCCCATCCAGGGTCAGGGACTGATCCACGGCTTCAATGGACAGTGAAACACCTGCAATGAGTGGAGCCAGTCCTCCTGTGGCAATTATTTTGGCTTCTGCACCCATTTCCGTTTTCATCCTTGCAACCATTCCATCCACCATAGCAGCATTACCATAAATGATCCCGGATTTAATACTTTCTATGGTGTCATCGCCTATAACCTTTCCCGGTGCCTTGAAAATTTCAACCCTGGGAAGCTTGGAAGCCCTATGGAAAAGGGCTTCAGATGAAATCATCACACCGGGGCAGATGGCTCCCCCCAGGTATTCTCCTTTTTCTGAGATCACATCAAAGGTGGTGGCAGTTCCAAAATCAATGATGATAAGTGCTGATTTATATTTTTCATAGGCTGCAACGGCATTGACAATTCGGTCTGCCCCAACTTCATTGGGATTGCTGTAAAGGATGGGCATCAGCTTTTTTACCGAGGCCGCATTGATCCACAGAGGAGTTAATTTCAGGTAGCGTTCACAAAAGGCGTTTAAAATACGGACTGAAGAGGGAACAACCGAGGAAATAACTACTTTTTTGATGGTAACAGGGTTAATCTTTCTGTCGGAAAACAGAGCATTGGCCAGCACATTAAACTCATCTGCCGTGCTGTCCCGGACCGTGCGGATTCGCCAGTCTTCTCTGAGAATTTCCTTGTCATAGACACCTATAACTGTGTTGGTATTGCCCACATCAATGACCAATAGCATTCTTGTCTCCTTTATTCAATTTTCACGGTAAATACCTGGGGATCAGCCCCTGTCATTATCAGGTCTACGGGTATATTTATATAAGCATGCCTGGCATATACCCCTGTTTTCAGATCTTTTAGATCCATAAAGGCATATATGTCATCCACAATGGCTTTGTTCCCCAATTTGTCAAAGGGTCCTTTTATCTCAATTGTAATGACAGGAGGTTCAATTTTTATATTGGAGGAACTATTCCAGATCTGGATGGGAAGATCCACAATGGTTTTTGTTACCATCTGCTGCTGGATCGGGACAGTCACCAGGAACATGGTAGTGGAAGAAGAATAGAGCAGGGGATTTTCCAGGTCCAGGGGTATTTTTTTTTTAAAATTTTCTCCAGCACCTGTTATATCAATGGGTTTTGTCTTTAATTGAGTAATGCTGTTGATCAAAGACTCGGCTCCGGTAAGTTCAACAGAACCAGGCTCACATGCCGGCTCCAGGGCCAGATGCCCTTTGGCTGGTTTTCCCACATAAGGAACAGTTATTTTAAAGGTTTTGGTTATCTTTTTTTCCAGGCGCACGCTCAGGTAGGAGGGATTAATATCCAGGATTTTAATGGCTGGATCCATTGGTATTCTGGTTTTGTCCACGGGCAGCACATAGGAGCCGGGTCCTATGGAGTTTGAATCCCCTGCCGGGTCAAATGCAAGGTCAGTATACAGGTCAGCTGGATACAATATGGTCTTTTTATTGATCATTTCAATGAGACTTGGATTGGCCTGGACCCTGATTTCAATTTTATCTGTGTGGTGATAGGTCAAGACCATGTCTTGGGGTATGTTTGAAAAATCTACAGGCAGGAGAAGATCTGTTTCAACCGGCTCAATGGTACAGCTGAAAATGGTACAGCTGAACAGGAAAAGCAAAAAAAAACTGAAAATAGTATTTTGAAGATTTTTCAGATCAGGCATTCCTGATGGCATCAATAATGTGGGTAAAAGAAATCATTCTTTCAACGTCATGGACCCTGACAATATGGGCACCCCTTAAGATAGATGCGGCCGCCGCAGCCAGGGTTCCGTATTCCATCTTGACGTTGTCCAGATCAATTGAAGTTTTTTCTTTTTTGCTCAGGGTCTTCTGAATAAATGATTTCCGGGAAGGTCCCATTAAAACCGGGAATCCAAGGTCAATTATCTGTTTCAGATGATTGATCAGCACCAGGTTGTGTTCAACGGTTTTGCCAAAGCCGATTCCGGGATCCAGGATGATCATTTCCCTGGCAATCCCTTTCTCCATGGCAAACTGGGTCCTGGCACTAAGATAGTCCCTGATTTCGCCCATGAGATCGTCATAATCCGGGTTGATCTGCATGTTTTCCGGGGTACCCTTCATGTGCATGAGCACACAGGGCACATTCTTTTGAGCAGCAAGATCTGCCATGGCAGGATCTTTTTCAAAGGCAGAAATATCATTAATCATGGTGGCCCCGGCATTGAGAGCAGCCCGGGCCACATTGGATTTTACCGTGTCAATGGAAATGGGTATGTTAATTTTTTTGACAAGGGCTTCAATTACCGGAATGACCCGGTCCAGTTCTTCCTGTTCAGACACTGATCCTGAAAAAGGTCTGGAGGATTCTCCTCCAATATCCAGGATATGGGCACCGGCCCTGGCCAAGTTGAGACCCTGGATAACAGCTGTTTCAAGGGTGTCAAACCTTCCCCCGTCGGAAAAAGAATCCGGAGTGGTGTTTAAAACCCCCATTATGCAGGTTTCAGATCCAAGTGCAAGACAAAACCTGTCAAATTCAAGGGTATAGTTCTGCATGGAAAATCCCTTTATTTCTTGTCTTTGGATTCAT
>JAOZST010000068.1:11091-14401 GCA_029939535.1 Desulfobacteraceae bacterium
TCTTTGGATTCATTTCGGGAATCCTGGCCTTTTGGACCTTTATCATCCTGAGCAGTATCCTCTGGCCCAGTATCTTTCTGGCCTGAATCATGGTCTGTTCCGTTATCCGGCTCATTCTTCACCCGGGTTTCTTCTGCATCATCTGCCTGGTTGGCCTCTGTATTCTCTTTTGAATTTTCTGAATCGGTTCTGATATTTTTCCTGCCGAAAAAATCAAAGTCAGGCCGCAGTTCAGCAATCAGTTCATCCAGTTCCGGCCCCAGGACAGTTTCTTTTTCAATTAACAAATCAGTAAGGGCATGGAGCAGTTCAATGTTTTCTTCCAGAACCTTTTTGGCGCTCTGGTAGGCCCTGTCAATGATCATGGCAACCTCGGCATCTATTTTCTGGGCAGTTGCCTCGGAATAAGATTTTGCCTGGGTCATCTCCCTGCCGATGAATATATTGTCATCATGGTCTTCATAGGAAAGGGGAGCCAGATTGTCGCTCATGCCGAAACTTCTCACCATGTGATTGGCCAGTTTGGTGGCCTGCTTGATATCATTGGATGCACCTGTGCTGATTCGTTTGAAGATAATTTCTTCTGCAACCCGGCCACCAAAGGCAATGGCCAGTTCATTTTCCAGCTGATCCTTGTATTTGAAATCCCCTTCTTCGGGTAGGAACCAGGTCACACCGGCTGCCCTTCCCCTTGGAATTATAGTGATCTTGTTGACCGCATCTGTAAAGGGCAGAAACCTTGCCACCAGAGCATGACCTCCTTCGTGGTAGGCGGTTGTCTTTTTGTCGTCTTCCTTGATGACTTTGGATTTTCTTTCAAGGCCCATATAAACTTTGTCCTTGGAATCTTCAAAATCCTGCATGGTCAGTTTTTCATGGTTACGCTTGGCTGCCAGGAGGGCTGCCTCGTTAACCAGATTTTCAAGGTCTGCACCTGAAAATCCAGGGGTACCCTTTGCCAGAATTGATGTATCCACATCATTGGCCAGGGGGGTTTTTTTCATGTGAACCAGTAAAATACCTTCCCTGCCTTTTATATCCGGCATGTCCACCACAACCTGCCGGTCAAACCGTCCCGGTCTCAACAGTGCAGGGTCCAGAACATCAGCGCGGTTGGTGGCTGCCATGAGAATAACCCCTTCATTGGATTCAAACCCGTCCATTTCCACCAAAAGCTGGTTTAGAGTCTGCTCTCGCTCATCATGACCTCCTCCCAGGCCAGCTCCCCTCTGGCGGCCTACTGCATCAATTTCATCAATGAATATTATACAGGGCGCATTTTTCTTTCCCTGGGCAAACAGATCCCTTACCCGGGAAGCTCCCACACCCACAAACATTTCAACAAAGTCTGATCCGGAAATAGTGAAAAAAGGAACCCCTGCTTCCCCGGCCACTGCCTTGGACAGAAGAGTTTTACCGGTGCCTGGATTTCCCACCAGAAGAACGCCTTTGGGAATACGACCACCCAGACGGGTGTATTTATCCGGGTTCTTTAAAAAATCTACCACCTCGGTGAGTTCTTCCTTGGCTTCATCTATGCCCTCTACATTGGCAAAGGTGACCTTTTCTCCCTTGTCATCAATGAGACGGGCACGGCTTTTCCCAAAGGACATGGCCTTACCTCCACCCCCGCCACCCTGCATCTGGCGCATGAAGAAAATCCATACACCTATGAGGACAATCATGGGAAGCCAGGATACCACAATGGACATCAGCCATGATGATTCTGACAGGGGCTTGGCATTGATAGCGACACCACTGGTTCTCAATAGGTTGATGAGATCTCCGTCATTGGGAGCAAAACTTTTAAATTTGGTGCCATTGCTGTCAGTGACATATAGATTCTGTCCCTGGATCACCACATCCTGAATTCGACCATCTTCCACCAGGGATAAGAATTCAGAATAACCAAGCTCAGCCTGTCCAACCTGCTGCTGGTTAAAAATATTGTATAGCATGACCATCATTAGGACGATCACCAGCCACAGGGAGATGTTCTTATAAAATTGATTCAAAGTTATTCCTCTCTTTACCGATGCATATGATTTCAATAAAACTGAACTTAGCAAGCTTTCAGGCATTAGCTGTTAGCTAAAGCCTGATGACTAACAGCTAAATACAAATTCCTAAACTATGGAATTATATATAAACATAAAATTTGAATATACAAGGAATACAGGGAAAAGTTTTCAGGTTTTTCCCCTGATTTTTTCTTTATATCCATCTGTAATTGTTTTTGATTTTTGCCAAGTTCCCTTAGGGACAGGCTTTCTTTTTTAAAATAGAGCATGTCCCTGTTTTTGTAAACCCTTATTCTGCCTGGCATATCAAGGCTCTTGCCCGATTCTGCCCTGGTTAATATAAGTATGTCCTGTATATGGGTAAGTGTAATTCGTTTCAGGTCTTTTTTAACCCAGGCAATGGCCTGTCGCAGGACCCGGTTGACAAGGGCGGGGTGGTTGGATGTCAATTCCTTTATGGACAGAGCAATAAGGGTTTTGTCCTTTTTGATTGTGCATGCATGAAAAATTTGATCAGCCTGGCCTGTCAAATAATCATCTTCAATGCCCAGTATATGACTGAGACGGTCCAGACAGGATTTTGTTTCAGGGTTAAAATTCTGTTCAAGAATCGGGATCAAGCTGTGGCGGATTTTATTCCGCACATAGGATTGGTCTGTGTTGGAAGAATCCACAACAAAGTCCTGGTGTTTTTCTTTTAAAAAAGCAAGTATCCTGGATTTAGGCATCTGGATCAGAGGGCGGATGAATTTATTTCCCCGCATGGGGGGAATCCCGCACAAACCCCTTACACCTGATCCCCGCAGGATATTCATGAGAACCAGTTCTGCATTGTCATCCTGGTTGTGGCCAGTGGCGATTTTTGCAAATCCATAGATTTTTGCAGTGTCTTTAAAAAATTTATACCGGGCATTTCGGCCTGCTTCTTCAATGGATAGTTGTTCGTCTGTTGCCTTTGCATGAATATCCATTTTTTTTAAAAAAAAAGGCAGGTTAAAATCTTGAGCAAGATTCCTGACAAAAATTTCATCCCGTATGGATTCTTCCCCCCGGAGACCATGGTTCAAATGGGCTATGCCAATATTATAGTTATGGGGAGTATCAATGTTATGGGTTTTTTGCAGGTCCATGAGAACCCGTACCAGGGCAATGGAATCCGGACCGCCGGAAACACCCACCAGGATAGTCTCTTTTCCCCTGATCATATTAAATTGGGAAATGGTTTCTTTTACGTCCCTGATAAAGTGATGATCCATGGCTTTGTTCTGGCTCCTTGTTTGATCTGATTG
>JAOZST010000068.1:14501-18740 GCA_029939535.1 Desulfobacteraceae bacterium
GGTCTATTCCGGGCAGGCAAACAGGGGCAGGTCTCTCTTCTGCATCAGCCCGGCCTTTATGGCATAGTCAAAAAATCTGGTAACAGCCTGTTCCCCCCTGCCCTTGATTTCCCTGGAGAACTCATTGACGTAAAGTCCTATATGCTGCTGGATTACGCTATCCTCCATCTCCTGGGCATATTCTCGTATATATTCATCACCCATGGCGGGGTGCAGGAAAGCATGGTCAATGCTCTCCCGGATCAAGGTCTGGATCTGACAGGCAAGATCCGGGTCCATATCCCTTTTTACAGCAATACAGCCCAGGGGTATGGGAAGAGATGTCTTATCTTCCCACCATTGGCCCAGGTCTGCTCTCATCTCAAGGTTCATGTTCTGGTAAACAAACCTGCCTTCATGGATGATTACTCCAAAGTCTGCTTTTTTCTCAGTGACGGCCAGCATGATTTTTTCAAAGGCCATGGGAATGATAATGGTTTCAATTTCCGGAAAAAGATCATCCATATAGAATTTGAATAAATGAAAGGCTGTTGTGCCCAGACCGGGGACAGCAATTATTTGTTTGTTTCTTTTTTTTTCCCTATTGGGAACCGGGCTGTCCATATTGTCGTCCATGGATCGTCCAGGCAGGGAGATTATTAATGGTCCGCACCCCATACCCAGGGCAGCCCCTGTTCGTAAAAGTGCATATTTATCCAGAACATGTCCAAGGGCTGCAAAGGAAAGTTTGGTAATATCGTAGATTCCCCTGGCTGCATTCTGGTTCAGGCTTTCCACATCTTCAAGAACAATGGAAAAATTCAGTCCCCTTGTATGGATAAGGTTTTTGGCAATTCCCTTAAAGATAAAGGTGTCATTGGGACAGCTGGAATAGGCAAGGCAATATGATTTTTTTACTTTCATGGGCTGTTAATATCAAATTTTCTAACTAAAATGCAATGCGAATCAGGGATTAAATTGAGATATTCCCTTGCTTTACTTTTGAAACCCCATGCTTATGGTTTTTGAATAGTATAAAATTTAAAAGAGTTCAGGAGCAGTTCTAAAAAATCATGAAAAACAGCAATTCTGTTTGCATAACAGAAGAATATATAACAGGTCAGAACATGGCAGAGTCACTACCGGAAGCACCAGCAGCTATCCATAAAATATCAGCTGAACCAGTGACCCAAACCAGGGAATTAAACCGGATTATTGTCAAAGGCGCCAAAGAACATAATCTAAAAGACATTGACGTGGAAATTCCTAAAAAAAAACTGGTGGTCTTTACCGGTGTATCAGGCTCGGGGAAATCCAGCCTGGCCTTTGATACAATCTTTGCAGAGGGGCAGCGCAGGTATGTGGAGTCCTTGTCTTCCTATGCCCGGCAGTTTATAGGCCAGATGGAAAAACCCAAATATGACACCATAAGGGGGCTCTCCCCCACCATTGCCATTGAGCAGAAGGCAGCCAGTAAAAATCCCAGGTCCACCGTGGGAACTATTACGGAAATTTATGATTATCTGCGGGTATTATTTGCCAGGGTGGGCACACAATTTTGTTATAAATGCGGGGAAAGGGTGGGCAGAGGCCATGCCCAGAGCATGGTTTCCCAGATCATGGCCCTGCCAACATCCTCAAAAATACTTATTCTGGCCCCCATTGTTGAGAACAGAAAGGGGGAGTACAGGGAGCGCCTGGATGAATTGAAAAAAGAGGGCTATGCCCGGGTCAGAGTGGATGGCGTTGTCCAGGACCTGGAAAATGTACAGGCCCTTGCCAAAAATAAGAAACACAATATTGAGGTGGTTGTGGACCGCCTGGTAATCAAGAATGATGCCGGGTTCCAGGGGAGACTCACCGATTCAGTGGAAAGCTCCCTTAAGCTGGGCAGTGGACAGATCATTGTTCACATGGAGGGAAGGGAAGATTTGAAAATGAGCGAGGCCCGTTCCTGCTGCGGTATTGCCTATCCAGAACTCACGCCCCAGATTTTTTCTTTTAACTCGCCCCTGGGCATGTGCCAGGAATGCAATGGCATTGGAACCCTGCTTGCAATGGACCCGGACAAGGTAGTTCCAGACAGGGATTTAACCATCCGCCAGGGCGCAGTCATACCCTGGAAAAATTATTTTATTAAAAACCCAAGGTTTCAGAACGATAATTCCTGGGGAAAGGGTCAGCTCCTGGCCATGGAAGAACAATGGGGCATTAATTTTGACATACCCTGGAAGAAATTGCCAAAATCACAAAGAAATTTATTGCTCTACGGGTCCAAGAGTAAAGAGATGCGGGTAAACTGGAATTCCGCCAAAATCCAGGCTGAGTTTACCAGGACCCATGAAGGCCTGATGAATACCCTCATGCGCAGGTATAGAAATACCCAGTCCGAGGGCCAGAAAAAATATTATTCCGGATTTATGACTTCCAGCACCTGTAGCTCATGCCAGGGCAAACGGCTAAAGGACGAGGTCCTCCATGTTTTGATCAATGGAAAATCCATCATTGATGTCACGGAGATGACAATAAAGGATGCCCATGAATTTGTCGGCTCCCTGGATCTTGCGGGCAACAAGAAACTCATAGCTGAAGAGTTGCTGAAAGAGATTTCAGACCGACTGGGGTTTCTGGTTAATGTGGGCCTGGATTATCTGTCCCTGGACCGCAGTGGCCCTACCCTGTCCGGAGGTGAATCCCAGCGTATCCGCCTGGCCTCCCAGGTGGGCAGTGAACTTACCGGAGTCTTGTATATCCTGGATGAACCCTCCATAGGGCTTCACCAGCGGGACAATATTAAACTGCTGTCCACTCTCCACCATCTAAGGGATATTGGTAATACACTTATCATTGTAGAGCATGACCAGGAAACCATGGAAAATTCCGACTGGATTGTGGATATAGGTCCGGGAGCAGGGCACTTGGGTGGTCAGATCGTGGCCCAGGGAACCCCTTCCCAGATCAAGGCCAACCCTGCTTCCATTACGGGAAAATTTCTTAGGGGCAAAGAAAAGATTGAGGTACCCAAAAAACGCAGGATTCATGCAGGCAAAGGGAAAAAATGGATCTCTATTGTCAGGGCAGGGGAAAATAACCTCAAGGATGTGACAGCGAAAATTCCAATTGGACTTCTGGTGGCAGTCACTGGAGTGTCTGGAGCTGGAAAATCAACATTGATCAACCAGATCCTCTATCCAGCTCTGGCTGTGGCTCTTAATGGTTCCCAGATGAACGTGGGAAAGTATGAAAAAATTAAAGGGCTTTCCCATGTGAACAAGATCATAAATATTGATCAGAAACCCATAGGCCGTACACCCAGGAGCAACCCTGCCACCTATACCAAAGTGTTTGACCATATCCGGGATTTTTTTGCCATGCTCCCGGAATCCAAGGCCAGGGGATACAAAAAAGGCAGATATTCCTTTAATGTGCGGGGGGGCAGATGCGAAGCCTGCAAAGGGGACGGGTATATCAAGGTGGAAATGCATTTTCTGGCAGATGTATTTGTGCCCTGCGAAATATGTTCAGGAAAACGGTTTAACCGTGCAACCCTGGAGATCACCTACAAGGACCACTCCATTGCCGATGTCCTGGATATTTCCGTTGTTCAGGCCAGGAAATTATTTGAAACACATCCAAAAATTGCTCATATTCTGGATACCCTAATCGATGTGGGTCTTTCCTACATCAAACTAGGCCAGGCTGCCACCACCCTGTCCGGGGGAGAGGCCCAGCGTATCAAGCTGGCAAGGGAACTGGCCAAACGGGATACCGGGGACACCCTCTATATCCTGGATGAACCCACCACCGGGCTTCATTTCCAGGATATCAGGCTGCTGCTCAAGGTGCTGCAGCGCCTGACTGATGCCGGGAATACCGTGGTTATCATTGAGCACAACCTGGATGTGATCAAGACTGCAGACTGGGTAATAGACCTGGGCCCGGAAGGCGGCAGCAGCGGCGGTGAGATAATTGCCACAGGACCGCCGGAAAAGATTGCCAGGAATGAAAAAAGTTATACAGGCCGTTATCTAAAGGATGTTTTGTGATTTCAGAGGCAATGGAAAAAAAGGTAGTCTCCCTTTTCAGCTTATTTTTAAATAAGGTTTGAATTGAGCTTGTAAAATCAATGAACATTGAGTTCTTTTTCGATACGTTCTGCCAGGAAAATTTTTAAAAGTGACTGGTAGGGAACGTCTCTTTTATTCGCTAAAAGTTTAAGTTCTTCCAACATTGCCTCGGGAAGACGAAGTGATATTTTTT
>JAOZST010000226.1:0-5159 GCA_029939535.1 Desulfobacteraceae bacterium
ATTTTGAACGATGAGGTTGGCTATATCCCCATGCATCAGCAGGCACTGGCCTGGGGGAAAAAGGATAATATAGATCTGGTTCAACGGGCTGACAACCAGTTTGTGTTAAATTACGTGATGGTAAAATAGTCGTTTATGCTGGCATTTATTATCCGCAGACTGCTTCAGTCCATGATCGTTATGTTTTTCGTGGCAATGGTGGCGTTCCTCATGTTTAATTACGTGGGGGACCCTGTCCACCAGATGGTTGGAATTGATACATCACATGCAGATCGTGAAAAACTGCGTGTATCACTGGGATTGAATGATCCTGTCCCGATTCAGTTTCTTCGGTTTATGGGAAATGCTGCCAAATTTGAATTTGGCATCTCATATCAGCACAAACGATCTGTGACAGGTCTTTTTAAGGAACGGCTGCCCGCCACGTTGGAACTTTCATTTGTAGCAGCATTTCTGTCTCTGGCAATTGGACTGCCCATGGGTGTTTATGCCGGCGTAAAACCAGATGGATGGCTCAGTAAGATATTTTTAAGTTTTTCTCTGGTGGGTGTATCTTTACCAACTTTTCTCATTGGTATCCTGCTGATATTTATTTTTGCAGTGATACTTGGATGGCTGCCGTCATATGGCCGTGGAGAAGTGATAATCCTTGGTGGCTGGTGGTCTACAGGACTGTTAACTCCCAGCGGATTAAAGGCTTTAATTATGCCGGCTATAACTTTGGGACTGTTTCAGCTTACCCTGATTATGCGCCTGGTTCGATCAGAAATGCTGGAAGTCCTGCGGACGGATTATATTAAATTTGCCAGGGCACGAGGACTCAGCAATAGAGCCGTCTATTTTGGCCATGCCTTGAAAAATACCCTGGTGCCGGTGATTACCATTACCGGCCTCCAGATTGGTTCCATCATAGCCTTTGCCATTATTACGGAAACAGTGTTCCAATGGCCGGGTATGGGACTTTTATTTCTTCAGGCAATCCATAATGTTGATATTCCAATTATGGCAGCATATTTAATGCTTGTAGCTTTCTTTTTTGTAGTCATAAACCTGATAGTGGACATTTTGTATTATGTGGTTGATCCGCGTTTACGAGTCGATCTTGGTAAGGCGAATGGATCATGAATAAAATACTTGCAAATACAGGATCAAAAAAAATAAATTCGGTCATGGATGTTTTAAAGCGGTTTTTTGATAGTGATCTTTTTTATTCTTATCGTCAGTCGACAGTGACGATTGTCGCTTCTATTCTCACGCTATTGATTTTTATCTGTTCAATTGGAGCCCCCCTGATTGCACCCCAGAATCCATTTGATATGGGCAGTCTTGATTTGATGGATTCCCATATCCCTCCGACCTGGGATGAAGAAGGGGATGCCCGGTTTTTATTGGGAACTGATGATCAGGGCCGGGATCTTTTTTCCGCTATTCTTTATGGATCACGTATATCATTATTGGTGGGATTTTCCAGTGTAATTTTTGCCTTGATTCTTGGTGTGGGACTTGGCCTGATATCAGGCTATATGGGTGGAACCCTGGATGCTGTCATCATGCGGGTTGCTGAAGTCCAGATTAGTTTTCCGGCTATCTTGATAGCTCTGCTGGTGGATGGTGTTCTGCGCACCATGATTCCTGATGCTGATACTGAACACCTTGCCATTTCCGTATTGATTTTTTCCATTGGTATCTCGGGATGGGTACAGTACGCCAGAACAGTGAGAAGCTCTACCATGGTGGAAAAAAACAAAGAGTATGTCCAGGCAGCCCGTGTGATTGGAATCCGCCCGGTTTTGATCATGCTGCGTCATATCCTGCCCAATGTTATGGGCCCTGTATTGGTTATCGGAACGATTCATCTGGCAGTAGCAATCGTTACCGAGGCCACACTTTCCTTTCTTGGTGTGGGGGTGCCGGCTACACAGCCATCTTTGGGGACTTTGATTCGAATTGGCAATGATTTTTTATTTTCCGGTGAATGGTGGATTACGATTTTCCCTGCCATTGCACTGGCAGTGCTGGTATTATCTGTGAACCTGCTGGGTGATTGGCTGCGGGATGCATTGAATCCAAAACTCAGATAACAACAGCAATTTAAAGGAGATCTATGGAGATTTTTGAATAAGGTGAGCGTATGACTAAACCATTACTCAGTGTTGATAATCTGCGTATTGAATTTAATACCCGTCGCGGTACGCTGGTGGCTGTAAATGATATTTCTTTTAAAATCAATGCTGGAGAAATTTTTGGTGTAATTGGTGAATCCGGTGCAGGAAAATCTTTAACCGGCCAGGCCATCATTGGACTTTTGGAGCCTCCTGGTAAAATTGGTGCCGGCCAGATCAAATTAAATGACCGCCGTATAGATAACCTACCCTATGATCAGATGCGAAAGATCCGTGGAAAAGAGATTGGTATGATATTCCAGGATCCTTTGACCAGTTTAAATCCTTTGTACACCATAGGACGTCAGCTTGTGGAAACCATCCAGACGCACACTGAAATGACGGTTACCCAGGCTCGTGAACATGCAGTTGACCTTTTAGAAGAAGTGGGCATTCCAGCGGCAGGAAAGCGGATTGATCATTATCCCTATCAGTTTTCCGGTGGTATGCGGCAGCGGGTGGTCATTGCTCTGGCTCTTTGTGTCAATCCGAAGCTGATTATAGCGGATGAGCCCACTACGGCACTGGATGTTTCAATCCAGGCCCAGATTATTGCTTTACTGAAAAAACTCTGCAACGACCATGGAACAGCTGTTATCCTTATTACTCACGACATGGGGGTTATTGCTGAAACAGCTGACCGGGTTGCTGTGATGTATGCCGGCCGTCTGGTGGAAATAGGTCAGGTACGGCAGGTGGTAAAAAAGGCTGCTCACCCCTATGCCAAAGGGTTGATGAGCGCAATTCCATCCCTTAGCCAACGCTCTCGGAAATTGACTCAGATTGATGGAACAATGCCACGATTGAGTGATATTCCAAAGGGATGTGCATTTCATCCCCGCTGTCCGGAATGCATGGATATGTGTAAGGAAAATCAACCGGGCTTATTTAACATCGGCCCTAGCCAGGTGGCCTGCTGGAGATATCATGATATCAAACTCTAAAAGTTCGCCATTGTTAAAAGTCACTGGGCTGAAACAGGATTTTGAAGTATCAAAACCATTGCTCAATAGATTGATCGAGGGACAGCCCCGTCAATTTTTAAGGGCTGTAAATGGGGTTGATTTTGTTGTGAATTCAGGTGAAACCTTTGCCCTGGTGGGTGAATCAGGGTGTGGAAAATCAACCATAGCCAATATGGTGGTGGGTCTTTATACACCGAGTGCAGGGAAAATTTATTTTGACGGTATTGACATGGCTCGCCTTGCCAATCGCAATGCAGAAATGAAGTTGAGACAACGGATGACCATGATTTTTCAGGACCCTTATGCAAGTTTGAACCCCCGCTGGCGTGTGAGCAAAATTATCAGCGAACCCATCCAGGCATTTGGTCTTCTTAAAGGGAAAAAAGCTATTTTAGAACGAACGGGAAGCCTGTTACGTAAGGTTGGATTGTCTGCACGGGACGGAGATAAATTCCCCCATGAATTTTCCGGTGGCCAGCGGCAGAGAATTTCCATTGCCCGGGCTCTTGCCAGTGAACCGGAATTTATTGTCTGTGATGAACCCACGTCAGCACTGGATGTATCTGTTCAAGCTCAAATTCTTAATTTAATGACAGATCTTCAAAACCAGTTTAATCTTTCTTATCTGTTCATATCCCATGATCTGGCTGTGGTTCGCCATATGGCTGACCGGATCGGGGTCATGTATCTTGGCCGTCTGTGCGAAACCGCACCGGCCGATGACCTGTTTGATGACCCAAAACATCCTTACACACGGTTATTGATCGACACAATCCCCGACATTGAGATGACTGGACGGGAACGAACACCTGTGCAAGGAGAAATCCCCAATCCAATGGACCCGCCCCGGGGATGCCCTTTTCATCCCCGCTGTCCATTGGTACAAGATCATTGCAAGACAACTCAACCGGTGTTAACATCCATTGGAAAAAGCAGGCGTGTTGCCTGCCATGTAATTACTTAAAGGACATTAAATGAAACATAAGATTTTTGTTGATGGACAGTTTGGAACAACCGGCTTGAAAATACATGAAATGTTAAGTGGTCGAGATGAACTTGAAATTTTAAAAATAGCAGAAAAAGAAAAGAAAGATCCTGAAATCAAACGAAATTTGCTCACTCAGGCTGACCTTGTATTCTTGTGTCTGCCCGATACCGCATCTAAAGAAACCATGCAATTGATCATTGATAACAGCACAAAAGTTATTGATGCCAGCACAGCACACAGGACAAACAGTGCGTGGACTTACGGCATACCGGAACTAAACCCCCTTCAAAAAGAGAAGATAAAAAACAGCTCCAGGGTCTGCGTACCCGGTTGTCATGCAACAGGTTTTATCATGGCTGTGAATCCTTTGATGGAAAACCATATTGTTTCAAGGGAGCAAAAGCTGGTCTGTCACTCTATCACCGGGTACAGCGGTGGCGGAAGAGGTATGATCGATGTTTATGAAGATCCTGAAAATTTTGATAAAGTGAACTCCCAGAGACCCTATGCTCTCAATCTTAATCATAAACATCTGCCTGAAATGAAATATGTTTTAGGGTTGGAAACATCCCCCTTGTTTACACCAAGTGTCGGGAATTTCAAGCAGGGTATGCTGGTGATGTCCTATCTGGTTAAAGACCAGTTGTCTGCAAAAGTATCCGGGCAGGAGATTGTGGCGGCATATAAAACCTATTATAAAAACAATGTGTTTGTCAAAATCATTGAAAACAGTGTTGAATACCTGGATGAGGGTTTTTTGGATGCAAAAGCGTGTAACAACACCAATAGAATTGAAATATCAGTTTATGAAAACCCGGACTACATAGTACTGATTTCCCGTTTGGATAATCTAGGCAAAGGTGCTTCAGGCGCAGCCGTTCAGAATATGAACATCATGCTGGGTCTGGATGAGAACCTGGGATTGAAAATATAAGATTTACAAACTTTTTTTATATGAAAAAGAATCTCACCACAGAGTTCACAGAGGACACCGAGAATAGAGCTCTGTGCTCTCTGTGGTTAAAATATTTTTCATGGTTTGTT
>JAOZST010000069.1:0-2218 GCA_029939535.1 Desulfobacteraceae bacterium
ATGGGGGTTATTGGGAGATTAATAAAAATTTGGATTAGACAATGTGCTGCGTAACATTAGTACATTTTTTTATTCAAGCAGATCCAAAGCAAACCTGACAAATGTTTCAACCCCCAGCAATAACAATGATTCGTCAAAATTGAATTTTGAACTGTGCAGGGGTGCACAGTTCTCAAATCCAGTGCCAAGGAAAAAAAAGCAGCCTTTTGTCCTTTCCAGGACAAAGGCCATATCTTCTGCTCCCATGGTTGATTCAGGCTCTCTGATCCGATCACCAGGTACTACTTTGGCCATGCTTTTATTCATGAGTTTAACCATGCCGGGGTCACTCTCAAGCGGAGGGTATCCTGGAGAGGATGTTAATTCATAGGAAGCGCCCATGGAATCACACACCCCTTTGATAACTTGTTCAAAGATTTCAGGATAGCTTTTCCAGGTTTTTTTGTTAAAGGTCCGCATTGTGCCTGTTAACTCGGCTGTTTCCGGTATGATATTAGGAGCTGTCCCGGCATGAAAGGAACCGATGGTTAATACAGAAGGAATCAAAG
This sequence comes from Desulfobacteraceae bacterium, assembly GCA_029939535.1. Classification (GTDB taxonomy): domain Bacteria; phylum Desulfobacterota; class Desulfobacteria; order Desulfobacterales; family Desulfobacteraceae; genus NBML01. The sequence continues at coordinate 549 of JAOZST010000069.1, forward strand.
GGTTGAGTTTCTGGTTCACCACCCGCTGGAGGGCATTGGCTACTTGGACTGCCGTGTCCAGAGCATTTATACAAAGGTGAGGCATGGCTCCGTGCCCGCCTTTGCCCTTGATATTAATTTTAAATGCACTGCCCGACGACATCAAGACACCGGGTTTCAGTCCAAGAGTTCCGGCTGGAAGGTCGGGCCATAGATGACAGGCCACTGAATAATCTACATGGGGATTTTCTAAAATTCCGGCTTCAATCATTGGTCTGGCTCCGCCAGGCCCTTCTTCGGCCGGCTGAAACATGAATTTAAGATTGCCTGAAAAGCTGTCCTTGAGTTGCGATAGAATGCCTGCGGTGACCAGTGCCATGGCAATATGTCCGTCGTGGCCGCATGCGTGCATCATGTTGTCATGGGTGGAAGCAAAGGTAAGTCCGGTCTCTTCATGGATGGGAAGGGCATCCATATCAGCTCTGATGAGCAGTGTTTTCCCAGGCCTTCCGGTTTTTAAAAGTCCAGCCACACCTGTTTTAGCAATACCGGTGGTCACTTCAAGTTCTGGTATGTTATTAAGGTAATCTGCCACAAACCTGGCTGTTTTTTTTTCATGAAATCCCTTTTCAGGAATTTTATGAAGGGCTTGCCGGATGGTGGCTATATTATTTTTTTCTTTATCAATTATCGTTTTAATATCTATCATAACTATAACTCCAAGAATTATTTATATTTTTATGCTTTTTTCTGGTGATAGGTTTTCACCGTCAACCATCCTGTTTAATTCAATTTCCCATAGTTCTTCGGTTAGTTCCTGCCCCCATATCTGGTGGGTTTTATTGGTTGTCACCTGGAAGCCAAATTGTTTATAAAGCTGGCGGGCAGCGTATAGATTGCTCAATGTCCACAGAATAATTTTCTTATAATTCTTTTGTTTGCAAAATGTAATTGCCTCATGAAGCAGCTTTTTACCAAGACCTGTCCCTCGGGCCTGTGGCTCTATTAAAAACCATCGCAGCTGAGCCACCGCCTCTTTATTTTTCACAATTGCAATAGACCCTACAGGGGTTGTTCCTTCTTCTGCAACCCAAAGATATTCCTTTTGAGGGTCATACTGCACTACAAATTGAGATAACCCTGATGCCACGTAGGCATCAAACGTGGCATCAAATCCATAGGTCTGTGAATAAAACATCGCATGTCGATATGTGATATATCCAATGTCACCAGGACGATGGGATCGAAGTGTAAATGTTTTGGGCGACGGCTTTTTCCCGGTAAAAATTTGTTCTATCGTGTCCATCGCATTTACAAGCTGTTCATGTTCCTTTTTGCTGGTATTGATAAGGGATGATTTAATCTGAAGGTTGGACATATCCTGGAGCCTGGCAATTGCAGCTTTACCTTGTGATGTAAGCGAAAGAATTTGTTTGCGGGTGTCTTCAGGGGATTTTTTTTTATGAATTAATCCTTGCTTCTCAAACCGCATTAATAGTCGGCTTAAGTAGGCTGGATCAAGATGGAGTTGTTTTGACAGATCCCTTGAGACCAGGATAGGCGTTTGAGCAAGTTCAAATAAAATTCGCGCTTCAGTTAACGAATAATCACTTTTGAGAAGTTTATTATTCAGCAAACCAAGGATCTGTGTATAAAACCGGTTAAAATGGCGTATTTTTTCAATATAGTTT
>JAOZST010000069.1:2318-18351 GCA_029939535.1 Desulfobacteraceae bacterium
TGACAATGACAATAAGTTCTTTGACAAAGTCAACTATTTATTTTAATATGCCAAAAAAGGGCAGGACAAATAGAACTGAATTGCTGGTGTATTTTTGGGTGTGCTCATGTTGGGAGAACCTTTAAGCATATACCTGATTTTTTCAATTGTGCTGATTGTCTTAGGTATTATAATCGTGAACACCAAATTTAATGGTTTGGCAGCTAAGGACCGCAGATGATTTTTTTTTCCAGCAGGAATAAATGACTGTATCCAAATTTTATTTTAAACAATTGATCAGGATCCATGCCAAGATACTTGCAGATCATCACCCTTATTACACCACTGTGGGTGATGACCAGGCAGGGCTTTTTCAGGTTTTGCCGCAACTCCTCAAAAAAAGGAGAAACCCTTTTATAGAGGTCATTAAAGCTTTCTCCCCCCGGGGGTCTAAAGGATTCAATCTCGTCTCCCCTTTTTTGAAACATCTCTGGCATGGTCTTTTTGATATGGTCAAAGGATTTGCCGTCCCAGGTTCCCAGATCTATTTCATTGAGCCTGGAATCGATCTGGTATTCTTTCCCGGTACAGATGATGTCTTCCGTGTCCCTGCATCGCAAAAGACTGGAGGTGTAAATTTTTTCAAACTCCAGATGCTCAAAGGATTTTTTCCAGAACAGGGCCTGTTCCCGGCCTGTTTCATCCAGGGGAATATCTGTCCGGCCCACGAACCGTTTGGTAGCATGTCCCTGTATCTGCCCGTGGCGAAGCAGGTATATCCATGGTTGGTTATTGGAGAATTGTATGGATGGATCGGCCTGCAGCCGCTTCGATCCTGGCCTGAATTTGTTGAGTAGCTTCATATCGCTGAAAGATTTTGGTTTTGGCCTGGGGGGCCTGTTTGATCTTGTCTGCAAATCGTTTGGTATAATCTGTTTCCACATGGCTTCCATTGCAGAGTTTGTCTGCAAAATAGACGATTTCCTTTTCCGTTATCATATCCTCGGGAATGAGATTTTCATGGCCAATGGTCATGTGTTCAGCCACAATATTGGCAACCTGGTCAAAGCCAAGGTTTGCAAGAAGGAGGCTGCCGGCTCTGGCATGGTTTTTTTCCTTGCGTTTGATATCATGGAGCAGGGCTGCCGCCTGGATGAGGTTTTTGTTAAGATGGGTTGGCATTGCTTTATTGTTTTTGGGATTCTGCCCCTTTTCAAGGGCCTGGCCTAATTTCAAGGCTGTTTTTGCCACAAGGGTAAGATGGGACTGGATCTCTGTTTCTCCTGGAAGGATTGACTGGATAATGGAGTTGCACTCTTCTTTGTCAGGAATATCCAGACACTGGTATTTTTGGGTCAGGATCTCATAGCCTTCTTTGGTGTCAGCATCCAGAAGAATACCACGGTCATGGACTGGATGACGTACCAGACATTCTTTTTGGGCCAGAAGAATTTTTCCCAGGTTTGAATTCAAATCCATACCCAGGATTTCTGGAATCAGCCGGGCTGGAATCAGGGGAGGGTGGCCAGAGGCTTGTTCAAATTCCGGAATAATAATATTTTTACAATCTTTTTCAAAGGCAGCGGCAATGGACAAAATGGTGCTAGGCCTTATGGCCGGGATATCCACGGGCAGCAGGAAAAATCCTTTGCTTTTTTCCTGGATTTGTTCCACTCCCTTCTGGATGGAGCCAAACATGCCGGTTTCAAAATTTGGATTAAATACGGGCCTGGCCCCGGCTCTCTGGATAATGGGTTTTACCATATCCTGGTTATGTCCGGTGACCACAATGATATCCATGATGCCGCAGCGTTGAAACAGGCTGATCACCGTCTCCACCATGGTTTTGTCACCAAATCTGAGCAAAGGCTTGTATTGATGCATGCGGGAGGAAAATCCTGCAGCAGGGATGACAGCTGAAAAATCCATGGGTTTTTCCCGGGGCAGTGTAACAAATCCGGATCTGGGAAAAGTCATTTTTTTATTGCCCTGTGCTGGATGATTTGACCGATGATGCTTACGGCGATTTCTGCAGGGGTTTCCCCATGGATCTCAAGTCCAATGGGAGAATAAATCTGGTCAAGGGTTTTCTGGGAGATTCCCTTTTCCCTCAGGTTCTCATATATCTGGTCCCTTTTTCTGCGGCTGCCGATCATTCCAATATAGGCCGGGTCTGTTGTAAGGGCTTGTTCCAGGACGGTCTGGTCATGGAGATGTCCCCGGGTAAGAATGATAATATAGGAATTTTTGTCAATGGACAGGCTGTCAAAGGCAGTGGTAAACTCTTTCACCACATGGACTTCATGGGCATGTTCAAACCGTTTTTTATTGGCAAACTCTTCCCGGTCATCCAATACAATGGTGCGGAAATCCGTTAAATGGGCCATTTTTGCCAGTTGAAACCCCACATGACCGGCACCAAATATATAAATGGTATCATTGACAGCTGCCGGTTCAATGATGAACTCTTCCAGGTTATGGTTCTGGATTACAGGGGTTATTCCGGTAAACTGGTTGTCACACACCGAGTCGAACAGCGCTTTTGGAACAATGTTGGGGCCTTTGATGGTTCCGTTGGGCAGGACCAGGCATTTTTGAGTGGTAAAGAATGACCCTGAAAATCCCTTTGTTTTTGAAATTAATACGGCTTTTTTCCCTGCTTTTTCCCGGGCTGCCAAGGCGGAAAATACCTGGATCAATTCAGGTGAGGGTAGAACAAAGGTCTCCATCCACACGGTGAGGTTACCGCCGCAAACCATGTCCAGCCCGTCCTTTAGTTCCTGGTCCAGGGTGAATTCCTCTATCCTGCACTGGGATTCAGACATCATGTCAATACAGGCATCAATGACCCGGGCTTCCACCAGACCGCCGCCAATGGTGCCGTGGATGCTTCGGTCGGCAAGGACCAGCATTTTACTGCCCGAGGTTCTTGGGGTGGAGCCCTTGTGGGTTAGGATGGTGGCCAGGGCAAAGGGGTTTCCCTGGTTCAGACAGTCAACTACCTGACGGGTTAATGATTCCATGGTCTTATATCCTAAATCTTATTTTTTCTTTTTCATAGTATTCATTGCTGTTCTTCAATTTATCCCCCAAGGTCAGGGTTGATAAACTCAATCTTATCGTTTTCCATTACCATGCATTTATCATAATCTTTTGGATAAATATATCTGTGGTTTTGTTCCACAATAACATGGGGATCACCTTCCTTGAAAAATTCAATGAGCTGGCTGATGGTAAGTCCCCTGGGAATGGTTTCCTCCAGGCCGTTAAACTGGATTATCATTTTTTTGGGTCCTTTTATTCTGGGTCCTTTTTTTCTTGACAGGATTGCAGACCATGCAGTCCGGGTTTGGGGTCAGGGCAGATGTGGTGATCCGCATGTCCAGCCCTGAAACGTGTATCAGGCGGTTTACCAGGGAAGTGCCCATATCCACAAGCAGTTTAACAGCTTCCATGGCCTGGATGGATGCGATGATTCCAGCTGTTGGGCCCAGGATGCCCTGGCCTGGGTTTGAGTGACCTGATCCGGATTGGCCTGATTCTGATCGCCTGGGCCTTGATGAATGTCCTGGATCGGAAATAATGCATTCAAAACAGGTGAGAGATCCAGGTACAAAGCTGGTGGCTATTCCATTGAATCCCCTGACCCCGCCAAAAATCCAGGGCAGGCCATGGTTGAGACAGGCCCGGTTGATTACCTGCCGGGTCTGAAAGTTGTCGCATCCGTCCACTATCAGGTCCACCCCTTTTAAAAGGTCATCAATGTTGCCCTGGTCAAGTTTTGCCTGGACCGGGGTTATCTTTATGGATGAATTGAGCCGGCCCAGGCTTTCTGCTGCCGAGAGCGCCTTGGGCCGGCCAATGGTAGATTCTCTATGAAGGAGCTGGCGGTTCAAATTGCTGAGTTCCACCTGGTCATGGTCAACAATGATCACATGACCCACGCCTGCTGCTGTAAGATACAGAGCAGTCAGGGAGCCCAGTCCCCCGGCTCCGGCAATCAATATTGTTGATCCGGTAAGTTTCTCCTGGCCCTGTACATTAATTGCCGGCAATTGAATCTGGCGGCTGTATCTCTGGCTGTCATCAAGGAGCATATCTTATCTGCTTTTTTTCTGGGTTATTTTCAGTTCCTTATTTTCAGGTTTTATTTTCAGGTTCTATTTTCAGCCTTTTATTTTTTCACCCGATTTTTATAATCCTGGATGGCATGGTACACCCGTTCCGGGGTCAAAGGTAGTTCATTGAGTCTTACACCAGTGGCATTGTAAACCGCATTGAGGATGGCCGGTATGGTGGGCATGATAGCTCCTTCCCCCACCTCTTTGGCACCATAGGGCCCGTTGGGTTCGTCGCTTTCCACAACCACAGCTTTGACCTGGGGCATGTCCATTGAGGTGACAATTTTATATTCGGCCAGGTCATTATTTAAAACCTGTCCCTTATCATTAAAGATCACCTCTTCATGCATGGCTTCCCCGATTCCCATGGAAATAGAGCCTTCCATCTGACCCTCCACCGAGGTCATGTTGATGGCCTTGCCGCAGTCATGGGCATCTGTGATGTTGTCAATGGTTACCTGTCCGGTTTCCATGTCAACGGTGACTTCTGCCACCTGGGCAGAACAACCATAGGCAGGAGATGTTCCCACTGCTGCGCCCTTGAACTTACCCCCCAGATCATGGGGTTTGTATTTACCGGTTCCAACAATAGAGCCTTTTTCAAGGAAAGCAATTCTGGAAGCCTCTGTAAAGGTCAGTTTTTCAGAGTCGGGATTATCTGTCCAGCCCCTGTGCTCTTTGATATACCGGGTTCGAAGGGCTGTGAAATCAGGGGTATCCCCTGCAAATTCGATAAAACCTTTTTTAATGTCCATCTCTTCCACAGGAACATTCAGCTGGTCTGCCAGAACTTCCAGCACCTGGGCTTTGGCATGGTCGGCTGCTTCTTTGGTGGCATGGCCGGTCATAAGGGTCTGGCGGCTGGAATAGGCACCCAGATCCACTCCCATGTCTGTATCACCGGAAGCCAGGCGGATATTTTCCAGGGGAATTCCCAGGGCTTCTGCGGCAATCATGGCAAAGGCTGTGTCAGATCCCTGGCCGATTTCAGCCGATGCAGTATAGACAAGGGCAGTTCCTCCGTCTTCGGTCAGCTTGACAATGACGGTTCCGTGATAGGTGTCAGAGCGGTAAATGGGATATCCTGCACCTGAAACAAAGAAACCGCAGGCCATGCCGATTCCTTTTCCAGGTTCCATGTTTCCCTTTTTTTGGTCCCAGTCAGAGCCGGTACGAACCGCCTCAATACATTCGGACATACCAAAGGAGCTCATGTTCAGATCGTTGCAGGTGGTGTCACCTGCTTCCATCATGTTTTTAATTCTCAGCTCCATGGGGTCCATGCCGATTTCCTCGGCAATCATATCCACCTGCTGTTCAAACAGGGCCCGGGCAATAACAGCCCCATGGCCCCGCTGGGCACCGCAGGCAGGTTTGTTGTTATAGACCCTGTACCCGTCATAGCTCATGTTGGCTATTTTGTAGGGTCCCCCCAGAAGCGAGCCTGTATAATAGACCGTGGCAATACCAAAACTGGTATAGGCTCCGCCGTCCAGAACGCATTCATGTTTGATGGCCATCAAAGTTCCGTCTTTTTTGGCACCAGTGGTAATGGTATGGTTGAACTGGTGGCGGGCCCTGGCATACATAAAGACCTGTTCCCTTGTGAAATTCATTTTAACAGGTTTGTTGGTTTCCCTTGCCAGGATACAGCAGGCAAGCTCCATGGGGTTTGCAGCGGCCTTGATCCCGAATCCTGCTCCTACATAGGGTTTTTTTACCCTGACCTTGCCAACATCCATTCCCAGGACCATGGCAACGGTACGCTGTACATAATGGGGAACCTGGGTGGAAGTGACCAGGGTGAGTACACCCCGGTTATCAAATTCAGCAATGCAGACCTGCATTTCAATGAAGGCTCCATCCTGGCGTTTGCTTTTCATGGTGCTGGTCTTGATAATGTCACTTTCTTTTAAAGCGGCATCAACATCCCCGAATTCCTGGTGAACCTCGGCACATAAGTTGCCTGAAAAATCTTTATGGAGCTGGGGTGCTCCTTCTTTCATGGCGTCTTCCACTGTGAATACTGCCGGCAGAAGTTCGTATTCCACCTGTATCAGTTCCACGGCTTTCAGGGCAATTTCCAGGGAAACTGCTGCCACAGCGGCAATTTCGTCCCCGATATACCGAACCTTGTCAACGGCAAAAACGTTTTCATCATACCGGGCAGGACTGACACCGTATTTGATGGTGCCTGCTTCCTTTGAGGTGATGACCGACTTTACTCCTGGAAGCTTTCTGGCTTCTGAAGTATCAATGGAGATGATTTTTGCATGGGGGTGGGGGCTTTGAAGCAACGCTCCGTACAACATTCCCGGTCTTGAAATGTCGTCTGTGTACACGGCCTGTCCAGTTGCTTTGTCAGGGGTGTCGACTCTATGGGCCCGACTGCTGATTATATCGAATTCTTTCATGGATTCCTCCTTGGCTAGGCTGTTTTATGAAGACTGGGATTCAATGGCATCGAAAATTTTCTTATATCCCGTGCACCGGCAGAGATTTCCTGAAATACCTTCCCTGATTTCCTGTTCCGAAGGGGATGGGTTTTTATCCAGCAGGTTTTTGGCCGATAAGATAACGCCCGGGGAACAAAATCCACATTGGATGGCCCCTTTTTCAACAAAGGCTTCCTGCAGGGGGTGGAGCCCCTCATCCGTGGCCAGGCCTTCTATGGTTTCAATCACAGAACCATTGGCCTGAACTGCCAGGACCAGGCAGGAATTGACGACTTCACCGTCAAGAACCACGGTGCAGGCGCCGCAGTCCCCGGTGTCACATCCTTTTTTGGTACCGGTCAGCCCTAATTGATACCGGATAAGGTCGGCAAGTGTGATATTGGGTTCAACCGCAATTTCATGGGATTGATCATTTATGGTCAGGTTGATTATTTTTTTCATTGCTTTCTCCTGTTCTATTGGCAAAGCTTTTTTATAAAAGGTTACCGGGAAATGCCTTATTTACAAAAGTCCCTGGGCCTGTTCAAAAGCAGTTGCAAGGGTGCGTTTTGTTAAAACCCCGACCATGGCCTGTCTGTATCCGGCAGTTCCCCTGAAATCGTCTATGGGAAGGCAATCATCCCTCCGGGCAATCTCACCGGCAGCAAAGAAGGCTTCTTCTTCCGGGGTCTGCCCCAGAAGGGAAGCTTCTGCTTTGGGAGCCCTGACCGGAGTGGGGGCTACAGATCCAAGTGCTATGCGGGTTTTGGTGATTTTAAGGGTGGATGGATCATATTCCAGAAAAGCCGCAACATTGACCACATTAATTTCAGATGATTTTCTTTTGCCCAGCTGGATATAGTGTGCACCGCTGTTTGCAGGCGGTATTGGCAGTCTGAAACCAGTCAGGATTTCCTCGGTGTGGATGCATGATTTGCCGGGCCCGGTAAAAAAGTCCTTGATGGGGATCTCTTTTTTTCCTTCTGTATTTTCCAGAATCGCCAGAGCATCATAGACCAGAAGGGCGGGCAGGGTTTCGCCTGCAGGACTGGCATTGCAGGCATTTCCGCCGATGGTGGCCCGATTCCGGATCAAATGGTTGCCCAGGTTGTCGCACCCGGCTTTCAGTGCCTTGAAGTTTTCCTGGATAATCGGGGAGGAAGATAATTGGGACATGGTGGCGCAGGCACCTATGATCACAGAATTTTCCTCTTTTGTAATCCTGGCCAGATCCTTGACCTTGGAAAGGCTGATGATATTATCTGTTGAGATCAGCTTTTTTTTGAGGTGAACCAGAAGATCAGTTCCGCCGGCCAAAAATTTTGAGTTTTCTTTATGGGTCTTTTTGAGTTCCAGTGCCTCTTGGATTGAAAAGGGCTCGTGAAAATCAAACATGGGTAAAAGCATATTTGTCTCCTTGCATGTAAAGGGAAAAATCAATATAGATTGAGCTACCATTGGAAGGTTGAAATGTCAATAAAATTCATGTCTGGCTTAAAAGTATTTTGTGTGCATTATTCAGTAAATGAATATTATTTATCGAAACTTCGTTCTTCATAGTGAACTTCTAAGATTTGTATAGAAAGCCGATAAATAAGGCTAATGGTCTAAAAATAGTAATAAAATATGATTTAAAAATAGAATTTTCAATGCAAGATTTAGGATAATGAATACTTTAATATTAAAAATTCAGTGTTTGGTTTTGATTCTATCCAGCCAGGCATGAGGATTTATTTTCATTCAATTTTTTATATTTTCCTTTTTTTAGAAAAAATAATCATTGATATTTTTTTTACAATTTCCTTACACTAAGGAAAACATAGCCATGAAAAATTAAGAAAAGGAAGGTCCATATGAAGCATACACCCCAATATCCCCCACATTGACATGATTCTGAATCAGCCTTAATCTGTATACTTGGGTGTAACAAAATCGGAGGGGTCATGATAAAAATTTCCAATACTGTCAGCATTCCAAAAGCAGACATAGAATTCCAGGCCATCCGCGCACAGGGTCCTGGCGGGCAGAACGTCAATAAAGTCTCTTCTGCTGTGCATCTTAGGTTTGATATCATGGCATCTGGTTTGCCGGAAAAATATAAAGAAAAATTGCTGACCCTAAAAGACAGGCGAATTTCCAAAGAAGGGGTGGTGGTGATCAAGGCCCAGTCCTTTCGCAGCCAGGAAAAAAACAAGGAAGATGCCCTGAACCGGCTGGTTGAGATGATAAAGGGGGCTGTCAGGGAAACCCGGAAAAGAAAGCCCACCCGTCCCACCAGGGGATCCATGCACAAACGCCTGGATTCAAAGACCAGGCAGGGAAAATTAAAGAGTTTAAGAAAAAAAATTAAATATTAGACTAAAAATAAGGCAGAATCTAAGAAAATAGATTCTGCCCTGGTGATTTTTTTTAGTCCTGATATTTAAATGATACCCTGAGATTGGTTCTGAATTGAGCTGGCTTGCCATCTTCAATCTTAATATCAAGCTTCACTACCTCGGCGATGCGTAAATCCCGTAAGGATTTAGATGCCCTTGCAATTGCATTTGTGGCTGCATCTTCCCATGATAAAGCGCTTGAACCAACCAGGTCGATAATTTTGTAAGTACTGTCAGTCATGATTTTCCTCCTTAAAAAGTTATGGATTTAAAACACCTGAGTGTTACAAGTATGTAGTAACCTATCTTTTTAATATCAGAACAGAGTTGACGCGTATGGAATATTGCAACTATATTATATTTTAAAATAATGCACAATGTTTTTTTAATGACAGGGATGAATCTTTTCCCGTAAAATGTTCCATCCTTTTTCAAAGGAATGTGGAAATTTGTCTGGATGCTGAATGCATTGCCATGCTGGGTTACAGGCTGTTTGCCCAATTGAAGCAGGTGCAGAACAAAATCGGGTAAAAAATCAATACCAGCTCTCCCGTTCCGGAAATTGCTTTTATGGCAAGCGCTTTTTTACTATTTTGAACTCAGCGGTGGAGCCACCTGAGTTTGACGTGCAGCGTTGCCGACGCTCACGCCATCCGCTGAAGTGATTTGTTATGCGACAAACAATTTGGCAATCCTGTAATTTTTTACTATATACGGGAACAGATAAAATTAAAATTTCAATCGCCTTAATAATCCTTCCTGGGCCACACTGGCAACCAGGATACCGTCCCGGGTATAGATGGAACCAATGTTCAGGCCCCTTCCTTTACAGGCACTTGGACTTTTCATAACATAGAGGAGCCAGTCGTCCATGCGAAACTCCCTGTGGAACCAGATGGAATGATCCAGGCTTGCCACCTGCATGTCCGAGGACCAGAAGGTTTTGCCGTGGGGATAAAGGGCGGTGGCCACCAGGTGAAAATCCGAGGCATAGGCCAGCATATACCGGTGGGTGGCCTCATCATTGGGAATTTTTTCAATGGCTTTGAACCAGACATATTTTTCCGGCGGCATGGCCTTGGGCTCAAAGGGGTTGACCGGATTCACCACCCGGATCTCAATGGGTTTTTTACACAGGAGCTTTTCAAGAATTTCCGGCTTAATCTGGCCCGAGAGTCGTCTGGCCATCTCAACCTCTGGTTCTATGCCCTCCGGGCCTTTAATGTCCGGCATGGTATCCTGGTGGTCATACCCCTGTTCTTTAATGTGAAAAGAGGCAGCCATGGAGAAAATGGCCTGGCCATTTTGAACTGCCACCACCCTTCGGGTATCAAAACTTCGCCCTTCACGAATGCAGTCTACAGTATAAACAATGGGTTTTGCAGCATCCCCGGCCCGCATGAAATATCCATGGAGACTGTGGGCATGGAACTCCGGGGACACGGTACGGGAGGCAGCAGACAGGGCCTGTCCCAGGACCTGACCTCCAAAGACATTGCCAAATCCGAGATCCTGGCTCTGTCCCCTGAAAATATTTTCTTCTATTTTTTCCAGCTTTAAAAGCCAGAGCAATTCTTCCAGAACATTTCCTTCATGGCAGACATTCATTTTTTTTCCTTTTCACTGGGTGAATTATATATCTTTTTCAGTTCCTCTTGCGGAAGCGGATTGGATACCCGGGCATTATATCACCCCTTGAAGGGAAAAGGCCAATGCAAAAAAGACTTGACAGGGGGTTGGCCTTCAACTTAGTTATACATTAATTACAATTTCATATAAAAAAGCCACTAAGATAATTTCAGACTTTGTGTTTTGGTGGCTGCTGCAAAAATAATGTTTTGTACTTATCCATGAAATGCCAAAAATGCAGGCATAACCCTATAAGATAAATGAGGTAAACATGAAAGTTCTAGTTCTTGGGGGCTGCGGTATCCAGGGTAGAACAGCACTCCATGACCTGGCTTCTGATGACCAGATCACAAAAATTATCTGTGCAGATGTCCAGTTTGATCAATTGTCAAAAATTGCAGACTTCACAGACATGGAAAGGATTACCCAGGCCAGGGTTAATGCTGAAAATAAGGAAGACCTGCTTAAATTGTATAAACAGGTGGATGTGGTTATTGACCTTTTGCCAAAGCAATTCAAAACATTTGTCAATGAAGCCGCCATGGAAGCAAAGGTCAATGTGGTTAACACCAATTATGCCTATTCCCCGGAAGTCCTTGATAAAAAAGCCAGACAGGCCGGAATTACCATCATGCCGGAATGTGGTCTGGATCCCGGGATTGATCTTGTGATCTACGGGGATGCCCAAAAAAGGTTTGATTCCCTGTCCGTGGTAAATTCTTATTGCGGCGGGTTTCCTGAAAAAAAAGCCTGTACCAATCCACTAAATTATAAACTTTCCTGGATCTGGCGAGGGGTTTTGAGTTCCACCATGCGTGAGGGCTGTATTATCAGAGATGGAAAAACTATTGCCATTCCAGGAGAAAACCAGCATGATGAGGATTACGTGCATCCTGTTGAGTTCCCGGGGCTTGGTACATTGGAGGCCATTCCCAATGGGGATGCCGTCTATTTTACCGATCGTATGGGTGTGACAGATAATATTGTTCATACTGGCCGGTATTCCCTTCGCTGGCCGGGGTGGAGTGCTTTCTGGCGGCCTTTGAAAGAATTGGGTTTTTTAAGTGAAGAACCAGTAAAAGGCCTAGGAGACAAGGTTTCTCCCATGGATTTTCTTGATAAATTTTTAGGATCAAGGCTGGAATATCTTGATGATGAAAAGGATTTGGTTGCCATGATCAATATCTTTGAAGGTATTAAAGACAATAAGCCCATGAGGTTTACTAGTTCCATGCTCATTGAACGGGATCTTGATACCGGTATCATGGCCATGAGCAAGGGCGTGGGATATACAGCCTGTATTGTGGCAAAAATGATCGCAAGGGGCGAAATTAACCAAAAAGGAGTCTTGTCTCCCATGACCCACATCCCTGCGGCTCTTTTTATGGAGCGCCTTAAAAAAAGAGGGATAATTATTAATGAGACAATGGAAGAATTAACAGACAGATAAAAATGCAGACAGCAAAGATGCAGGAACGTCGCGGTATCAACCGTTTATTTTATAACAGACAAAAAAAGGAGAAGAACATGATTCAGAAAAAACTGGTTTCAATTATTCTGGCCCTGGCCATGATGGTATTTTTTACTGGAATCTGCTTTGCAGGAACCCTGAGTGAGATTGTCAAAAGAGGTGAACTCAGGGTTGCGGTCCAGTCTGGTGCTGCACCCTATGCCTTTGTTGACAAACATGGTGTACATGCAGGTTCCATGATAGATTTTACCAAGGGAATGGCAGATGCCATGGGCGTTAAGCTCAAAGTCCTTGATTTTGACTGGGACGGTCTGATTCCTGCACTGCTTTCAGGCAAAGCCGATGTTCTGGCTGCTGACATGACACCTACCCTGAAACGGGCTTTGAAAATTACCTTTGCCGATCCCTGGATTGAAGTTCAGCCCTGTATTTTTACCAAGACAGGGGCCAGCTTTAAAACCCTTGCAGATGTGAATAAACCAGAAGTTACAGTGGGTGTTCTTCTTGGATCCACAGGTGAAACCATTGCTAAAAAATATCTGTCCAATGCCAAGATTAAATCCTATAAAGGCGGCGGAAGAATGGTTGTCCAGGCTTTGATTGCAGGCCATGTGGATGCAGGGGTCAATGATGACCTTGCCGTCCTCACCGTGCTTCCTGATTTTCCCCCAAACTCAATCCGTCTCCTGGATAAACGCCTGGGTCAGGGCAAAGATCCTTTGTCCTTTGCCGTCCGCCAGGAATCTGTAAACCTGTGGCAGTGGATCAATCTTTATTTTAAAACCATTCGGAAAAATGGTACCCATGATGCTAATATCGCCTATTGGCTGGAAGGTACTGAGTGGAAAAAAGATCATTAAATTATCGCGCTATTGCGTGAGCATTTAGCCGTGAGCATTTAGCCCTTGGCTAAGGCTAAATGCAAATTCCTATACTATTAAATTATTTTGAATTTTATAGGATCTAAACTTAAGTAAATGGTATGCGCTTTATCTGTTTAAAGTGCATACCCCTTTAAATCAAACGGACAATACCATGCTGACGGATTTTAATTTTCGCATTATCATGGAGTATCTGCCCCTGTTTTTAACCGGGCTGAGATCCACTTTTTTTATATCCATTGTCTCTCTTCTTTTGGCACTTTTGACCGGGATAATTGCATGTTCCTGTCGGATTTCAGGTATTAAATTCATAAAATATCCAGCCATTGCCTATATTGAGGTCATAAGGTCCACTCCTTTGCTGGTTCAGATTTATTTTCTCTATTTCGGCCTGCCCACCCTGGGTTTGAGAATACCGGAAATCCAAACCGGGATACTGGCACTGATGCTTAATTCCGGGGCCTATATTGCAGAGATCATAAGAGCTGGGATTAATTCCGTGGATGAAGGTCAGCTTGAGGCAGCTGTTTCATCGGGATTAAACTATTTTCAGCGCATGCGGTTTATTATTCTGCCCCAGGCCCTGGGGGTTACAGTGCCACCTCTGCTGGGTCAGGCCATTGTTCTGGTAAAGGATTCCGCCCTGCTGTCTTTGATTTCGGTGATGGAGCTTACCAGGTGCGGCCAGACAATGACCTCAGAACGGTTCATGCCCTCGGAAGCCTTTTTCACTGTGGCATTCTTTTACATGTGCATCTATTTTGTCCTCAAATCCCTGGCTGACTGGTCCCAGAAAAAACTGATTTTCAGGGAGGCATACTGATTATGATGGCATTTTATTTTTCCCGGCTTGTGGAAATCTATCCGTTTTTTCTCAAGGGCCTGTGGATGACAAGCAAGATTGCCTTTATCAGTCTTGCCACCTGCACTTTGCTTGGATTTTTTCTGGGCATTTTCAGGTCTGGAAAAAATCCAATTCTAAGATTTGTCATTGGAGTCTATGTTGCCTTTGTCCGGGGTACCCCCTTTGTGGTTCAGATTTTTATCATTTTTTTTATCCTGCCGGAATGGGGAATACAATTGGAAGCTTTTCCAGCTGCGCTACTGGCCATGGCCATCATGGGATCTGCTTTTATCTGCGAGATTGTGGCCGGGGGGATCAATGCTATTCCCAAGGGTCAATGGGAAGCAGCTGCCTCTTCCGGACTCTCTTTGATCCAGCAGCTGCGCCTTGTTATTGTGCCCCAGGCCATGAAGGTGATCCTGCCACCCCTGGTGGGACAATATGTATTGTTGATCAAAGATACCTCGGTTGTATCAGTAATAGGTGTAATGGAATTGACCCGGGTGGGGTGGGTGACTGTGGTCAGGATTCCTGAAGGGCTCATGGTATTTTCCCTGGTTGGGATTCTCTATTTTTCCATTTCATACCCTTTGATCATTTTATCCAATTATCTGGAAAGAAAAATGGCGCTTTAGTTAAACCGGGTCCTAGACTAATGACCAGGAAGGACCGGTTGCTGCCATTCATGGAACAATGAAAACAGATTAAAAATAAAAGCAATTCCAGGGAATAATTTGAATAACAACAAAAGAAATACTGGGGAAGAAATGATCCAATTTAAAGGTGTGAATAAGTGGTATGGAAAGCTTCATGTGTTAAATGATATCAATGTTGATATTCAAAAGGGAGAGGTGCTGGTCATCTGCGGCCCCAGCGGTTCCGGAAAATCCACCCTGATCCGATGCATCAATCGCCTTGAACAGATCCAGGAAGGGGAGATCCTGGTAAATGGAACACCGGTCCATTTGAAATCTTCCAACCTGACCAAATTGAGGGCTGAAATTGGTTTTGTGTTCCAGCAATTTCATTTGTATCCCCATATGACAGTTTTACAGAATGTTATGCTGGCCCCGGTAAATGTAAAAAAGATTTCAAAGGACAAGGCTGAGAAAATTGCCAAAGAAAAATTGGACCAGGTGGGTTTGACAGATAAATCAGATTCCTACCCAGCCCAGCTTTCCGGTGGACAGCAGCAGAGGGTAGCCATTGCCAGGGGTCTGGCCATGTCGCCTAAGATTATGCTCTTTGATGAACCCACCTCTGCCCTGGACCCGGAAATGATTGGAGAAGTCCTGGATGTTATGGTCAATCTGGTATCCGAGGGCATGACCATGTGCGTGGTCACCCATGAAATGGGATTTGCAAAAAAAGTGGCAGACAGGGTTTTGTTCATGGACGAGGGTAAAATCATTGAAACCGGAAGTCCAAGCCAGTTTTTCGACAACCCCCAAACCGAGCGGGCTGCGGATTTTATAAGTAAAATTTTGACCCATTAAATTTCTAAAAGGAAGATCCATGAAAATTGACACATTGCCGCGGTTTAAACTGGCTGAATTCCCAACACCCATCCATTCCCTGGAAACCCTGACAAAGTCATATAATGGTCCTGGCATTTATATGAAAAGGGATGACCTTACTTCCCTGGGCATGGGGGGCAATAAGACAAGAAAGCTGGAATTTCTCATTGGCCAGGCCCTGGCTGATGGGGCAGATACCCTGGTGACCGCAGGGGGGATTCAGTCCAATCACTGTCGTCTTACAGCGGCTGCAACAGCATTGGATCTGTGGGATATGTCAATGCCATGATGGAGCTTAAGGACCAGCTTGCGGCCATGGACTTACAGCCTGATGCCATTGTTTTTGCTTCAAGTTCAGGCGGTACCCAGGCAGGACTTTCCCTGGGAGCAAAGATGATTGGGTTTCCAGGTGATGTCCTGGGCATCAGCATTGACCAGACCAAGACAGGGGATGCGTCTTTTCTGGCGATTCTGGAAAGCCTTGTCAATGAAACTGCCAAAAGGCTAGACTTTGATCTGGTCATGAAAGAGACTGATTTTCTTCTTAATTGTGACTATCTGGGAGCTGGATATGCCCTGCCAGGTGACCTTGAATTCAACGCCATCAAGGACCTGGCGCAATACGAGGGCATCCTTCTGGGACCGGTTTACACTGCCCGGGCCATGGGCGGTCTTCTGGATCTGATTCAAAAGGGAATCTTTACAAAAAACCAGTCAATATTATTCTGGCACACCGGTGGCACACCTGAACTGTTTGCCTGGGCAGACAGGTTTTAAA
>JAOZST010000227.1:0-5091 GCA_029939535.1 Desulfobacteraceae bacterium
ATCAAACATGTAAGTGCATCAAAAATAAGAGTTTTTACCAGACGTAACAACAACACAATGTAAAAAAATAAAAAGTAGAAACAGTGGGTGGAGAAATTATGTTGCCAGATATCATGATGTGGAAATAAGGCACTATGTTTGTCCTCAATGTTCAGAGCTGTCCTTCCCCAAACTTTACAAAGTCCATGAAGAAAAGGCCAATGTCGAGTTAAGGGAAAAAGGTTTGACAGGCCATTACCCAAGAGAATTATCGCAAAAATTACAACAGGGTATATAGAGTGCCTAGGAGAAATTTAAAATTTTTTTATTTTTACCCGGGCAGTGAATGTTATCTGTGATAATTAATCCATGGATAAAATACAGGTTGAAAGCCTTTTTACAGCTTCCTTCAATTGTTTTTTTGGGGAAAATGAAAAATTAATTCTCATATGATTTTTTGCGGGATTTTCACTATAAAATTGTTCTCCCGGCACAAAGGCTACTTTATGCTTTATTGCCTCAAAAAATAGTTTGCCTGTATCCATATGCTCGGGAATCGTAACCCAGAGGAACAAGCCGCCCTCCGGCCTTGTCCATGTGACTCCAGATTCCCTTGGAAAATATTTCTCCATGGTTTCAAGAAATACTTCCAGTTTTTCTTTGTAATATGCCCTGCAATGATCAAAATGAGCATCAAGATTGATTCCAGTTAAAAAGGATGTGCATAGATCCTGATTGTATTTTGGAGTGCTTAATATATTGCCTTCTTTAATATTGGTCATTTTTTTGATCATATCAGGATGCCCAATGGTAAATCCAACTCTTAACCCGGGGCAGAATATTTTGGAGAAGGTATATAGGCCAATTACATTTCCTCCACCTTTATATAGTTCCTGGTCCAGGGAAAAAATCGAAGGGATTTCCTGACCATAATACCGTAAACTTCTATAGGGGCTGTCTTCGACGATTGGAATCCCAAACTCATAACTTATTTTCAGCAACTTTTTTCTTTTTTCCAGGCTCATGGTTATGCCCGTGGGATTTTGGAAATCAGGGACCACATATATTAATTTCGGTATTTTGTTTTCAATGTGAAGCTGGTTTATGATTTTTCTGAGAGCTTCTGTGTCTGTTCCATCCTGCTCAATATCCACGCCCATGAATTTTGGTTTTTCCATGTTAAAAGCCACCAATGCACCTGCAAAAGTAGGCCTGTCCACTAAAACAATATCATCCTTGTTGAGAAAAGCTCTGCCCGTAAGGTCCAGCCCATGCTGACCTGAAGTTGTGATAAGGATATTTTGTTTTTTAAGATTTATATTATCTTTTTTTAAAAAATCAATTATCGCATCCATAAGGCTTTCTTCGCCGGCAATGGCTGAATATTGCATTATTTTTTCGATATCATTCAGCAATATTTTTTCCGATGCTGTTCGTAATTCTGATTTTTGAAAAATTTTCGGGGAAGGCAGTCCCCCTGCAAGAGAAATAATCTCCGGGTCTGATAAATATTTCAGAGTTTTTCCAATGGGATAACCTTCATAATCTTTAATATTATCAGAATACCAATCGTTCCAGTTTATCATGGGTGCATCCTTCCCCTGCAGGGTTCCATTCAATGGGTTGTATTATTCAAATTCATTTTCAATATTTTCAAAAGCCCAAATGCACTTGTCAGGTATAATAATTTCAGCCATGCTCTACTCACTTATCCAGCACTTTATGTATTTTTTGTGAAAGATCCTTCATTACAATCGATTTCAATAAAAGACCCTTGATACCATCCCTTAAATTTTACATGAATTACATTATAATAATTGGCGAACCATTGCAAATTCAATTTCATGCTCATTGTTTTGATTTTAAAAAAGTTATTTGTAATTATCCTTTTTTTTGGGATCGCTTTGGGCCGGGGATTGGAAATGATTGACACCATGGGTAATTTTTATTAAGCAGACTGGGAGAACTCAAAAGAAGAATCATCCGTAGAACCACAAAAAAGTTTTTGGGAGGAAAATATGGCATATAATGAAGGACTTGCCCTTCGGGTTCTTAGGGAACTGCTCCAATTGCCGGGGTATGTGGAGAAAAATTAATGGAAAAAACCATGTTTGAAAAGGTTCTGGCCGCTAAAAAAAGATTGAAAAATTATGCGAATATAACTCCAATTATGGCCTCCAGGACATTGAACAGCATGGTCAGGGCTGACGTGTGTTTCAAGTGTGAGAATTTCCAGAAAATCGGTGCTTTTAAATTTCGCGGGGCCTTTAATAGTATTTCTCAACTTTCCAGGGAAGAAAAGGCAAGGGGTGTGATTACCTATTCTTCGGGGAATCATGCCCAGGCAGTGGCCCTGGTCGGTCAAATGATGGATATACAGACAACCATTGTAATGCCAGCCAATGCGCCTGCAACCAAGCGGGCTGCTACTGAAGGCTATGGAGCGACTATTGTTGAAAATGATCCGGACAGGACAGCCCGTGAAGACATTGCCAGGGAACTCCAGGCCAGGAAGGGTTATGCCATGGTCCCGCCCTTTGATCATAAAGACGTGGTAGCTGGCCAGGGAACTGCTGCTCTGGAGATGTTTGAGGAGGTTGGCGATCTGGATCTGCTGCTGGTTCCCTGTGGAGGCGGAGGCCTGCTCAGCGGTTCAGCCATTGCTGCCAGGGGAATGTCACCCAATTGCCGGGTAATAGGCATTGAGCCGGAAATTGCCGACGATGCATGCAGGTCATTTCACACAAAGGAGCTGCACTCTGTACATAATCCTCCTACCATTGCCGATGGAACCCGGACATCATCTCTGGGTAAAATTACATTTCCCCTGGTCCTGGAGTATGTGGATGATATGAAAACGGTTTCAGAAAAAGCAATTATGGATGCTGTCAAATTTTTATTTTATCGAATGAAACTTGTGATTGAGCCATCGGGCGCACTGGGGCTGGCAGCCCTGCTGAGCCGGGCTGTGATACCCCGGGGCCGGGTGGGAATTATTTTAAGTGGCGGCAATATCGATTCTGCCACAATGATTAAGATTTTGAGTTCCTGAGCCGTTGGGGAAAAAATAAACAGAAATTTTTATGCCTTTGGTTCTAAAGATTTTTTCTGATTTATATCCTAAAGACCTGCCTTGCCAAGCCTGGTTTCTATCCATGTTTTGACCTTATCCAGGACCTGCACCTGCTCGGGTTCATTGAACAGCTCGTGGAAAAGGCCTTCATAGGTCTTGATGGTTTTATCTTTAGAACCCAGCAGATCATAGAGCAAT
This sequence comes from Desulfobacteraceae bacterium, assembly GCA_029939535.1. Lineage (GTDB taxonomy): Bacteria > Desulfobacterota > Desulfobacteria > Desulfobacterales > Desulfobacteraceae > NBML01. Next base: position 3,251 of record JAOZST010000227.1, read on the forward strand.
TGAGCACCCTCCGGATGGACGATTGTATCGCCGCTTCCCTGGGCAATCATCATGGGTATCCTTATTTTATGGCAGAATTATTTTATGACAGAATAGGTACAAAAAGAACAGTACAAAAAAATTTCAAAGGAGCGGGAAATAATTCTTGACATGGGAAAATTGAGAGTGTAAGTTTTTAACTTGTCTGATAAGTAGACGTCTGGATAATAATTAATTATTAAATATGCTGGATCGATTTTATTGAAACCCATAAGAAAAATAAGGCTTTCGGAAAGCATTATTAAGGCAATCAAAAAAATGATTGTTGCAGACAATTTTGAACCTGGGGATAAATTTTATTCTGAAAATGAGCTGACAAAAAAATTGCAGGTCAGTCGGTCGTCTGTGCGAGAGGCGATCAGAATACTTGAAGTAACAGGAAAGGTGACAGTAAGGCATGGAAAGGGTGTTTATATTACAGATACAAATGCTGTGAAATTGCAACCTTTTATTGACTGGCTCAAGACCAATGAAAATTCAATTACTGATATTTTTGAGGTTAATTTGATCATAGAGCCTAAAGCTGCAGCCTATGCAGCGCAAAAAGCAGATAGCGGTGATATACGGAAAATTGAGGAGATCTGTACCCAGTTTGAGTCCTATGCAAAACACAAAAATACAGTTGAAATGATAAATCATGATCGTGATTTCCATCGGAGGCTGGCAAAGGCAACTAAGAATCCAACTTTGCATGCCCTTGTTGAATCCATGACTAGTTCCTTTCCCTACGGCGGGATATCCAGCCTTCATATTCCAGAACGGATAGAAAAGACAATTCATGAACACAGAAGCATTATCAAAGCCGTAAAAAATCGGGATAAAGAGGGCGCAGAGCAGGCTATGATACATCATCTTGAAAATGCTTTACATGATATAATGTCGCATATGAATATATAGGATTGTTAAAAAGCAATAATGAAAGAATGCTGTCAAAATCAGTTGAATTTTATTAGATATTTTTATCAGGTAGCTTGATTCGCATAAATATAATCCAAAAGGAGGTAGGAGCATGAAAAAAAAGACTTTATCTTTAATGTTAGTTGTTCTGATTTGTGGGATCGGAATATCAATATTCCCGGGATCAGCCTCGTCTAAAACCCTTAAGTGGGCCTTCCAGGGTGATTCCAATTCCCTGGACCCCCATTCATTAAATGAAACTTTTCTTATCAGTTTTCTTGGGAATGTATATGAAGGACTTGTTCGAAGGGACCCGGATCTTAAGACCGTGCCGGGCTTAGCTGAACGCTGGGAAATAATGGAACCGACCCGCTGGCGTTTTTATCTGCGCAAAGGGGTTAAATTCCACAATGGCAATGATTTTAATGCCGATGATGTGGTATTCACGGTAGCAAGGACAAACACAGAGGGATCGAGCATGAAAACGCGGTTATCCACAGTCAAGGAGGTCATCAAGATTGATGATTATACGGTTGATTTCGTGACTACTGCTCCCAATCCCATCCTGGTATCCGAATGGGACAGCTGGTATATGATGGACAAGGAGTGGTGTGAAAAAAATGGTGCTGTTGAAGCTGCCAGTGTCAGCAAGGGAACGGAAAATTATGCCACCCGCCATGAAAACGGGACTGGCCCCTTCATCATTACGGAAAGGCAGACCGATGTTAAATCAGTCATGAAACCCTATGCTGGGTGGTGGGATACACCCAAACATAACCTTACAGAGGTTATTTTTACTCCTATCTCTTCGGATGCCACAAGGGTAGCTGCACTTTTGTCCGGGGAAATTGACATGATGTACCCGGTACCGGTTCAGGATATCAAAAGAGTGAACAGCAACTCTG
>JAOZST010000228.1:0-5091 GCA_029939535.1 Desulfobacteraceae bacterium
GAACAAAATGTCGGCACAACATTTATTATCAGTCTGCCGGCAATAAATTAATAAAAATAGGGAGGTTTGTCATGGAAAAAATGAAAATTATGCTGGTTGATGATGAGGAGCGTTTTCTTAAAACAACCAGCAAATTGATTGGAAAAAAAGGGTATGAGGTTTTAACAGCCCAAAGCGGGGAGGAGGCCCTTGAAAAACTGAAAATGCAAAATGTTCATGTGGTTATTCTTGATGTCAAAATGCCGGGCATGGATGGAAATACAACCTTAAAGGCAATCAAGACCCTGTATCCTCTGGTGGAGGTCATCATGCTCACCGGCCATGGCACAATGGATTCTGCCATTGACGGTTTAAAATCAGGGGCCTTTGATTACCTGGTGAAACCCGCTGATATTGATGATGTTATGGGAAAAGCCATGGAGGCGTTTGAAAAACGACATCTTCTTGAGGAAAAAATAAGATTTGCCCAAAGTAAAAAATTTATGAGATCTCCCCGGGAAATTCTCAGAGGCGATGATGATTAGAATAATATTGACTGGAGGTTGATCCATGAAAAAAGAAATACAAGCCACAGGGTATGATAAATACATAGATTGGAAAATTTTTGTTTTCCCAGTAATCCTTTTGATTGGAATCCTGCTCATGCCCACCCCATACGGAATGAAGGATGTGGGCACTGAATATAATATTGGGCCCAAGGCAGTTGTGAACCATATTACCAAAAAACTGTTTGATATAAACAGCTCAGATGCACAGCAATGGCAGTTACTCACAGCCAAAATCATGGAAAAAAATATCCGGATGGGAGCCTTGAACAAAACCAGGTTTTTAAAAAGGGATCTTAAGTGGTGTAAAAAAAATAAGATGGAGGCCAGTCAAAAAAACTTTGACAAGGCCCAGGCGTTTATTAAAACAAATATATCCAACGACACCTATCTGGTTGTAATGAAAAATGCACTGGAAGTAAGAAAAGAAGGTTTAAAGTATGAAGACCTGACCGGAAAGGATAAAAAAGCTGCAGACAAGGGTGCCTGGCATATAAAGGTTGCCATTGCCATGGGTGTGTTTGTTGTGCTCTGTTTTTTGACGGAGTGTATCCCCCTTCCGGCCGTTGCCTTTTGTGTCGGCCTGATTCTTGTATTTACCGGGGTGACATCCCGAAAAGAAGTGGCCATGCTTTACTGGAGTGATGCCTGCTGGTTCATCATGGGCAGTCTCATGTTTGCTGCAGCCTTTGTTAAAACCGGGGTGGACAAACGTGTTTGCATGGCAATGTTCAAAAAACTTGCCGTTCCCAGTACCAGGTGGATCACTTTGATTTTTTTCTTGATCATATCCCCCCTGGCGGCTTTTATATCCGATCATGCCCTGGCAGCCATGTTTCTTCCCATTGGCATGCTCCTATATCAGAATAGCCTGACCAATGAAGTTCCTGAAGACAAGGAGCTTGCCAAGCTGCTTATGATCTCCATTGCCATGGCCTGTAATATCGGAGGGCCTGGAGCACCTTCCGGCGGAGCCAGAAATGTGATCATGATGACCTATCTCACTGATATGTTCGGAGTTGATATCGGTTATTTCCAATGGGTTACCTATTGTTTTCCCTTTGTTATTCTCATGATTCCCATTACCTGGTTTATTACCAATTTGAGATTCCGGCCCCAAATAGTATCCCTGGCACCTGCCATGGACCATTTAAAGACGGAAATTGATAAGATGGGAGGATGGAACAGGCAGCAGGTATGGGCTCTGATAATTTTCGGGATAATGCTGTTTGGATGGTTTACGGAAAAAATATTTTTTAATATGGGTATTTATCCCATCCGTCTGGGCATTGGTGTAATTGCCATAGCAGGGGCAGTTGCCTATATCCTGACAGGGGTTGTTAATTGGAGGGATTACCAGGAAAAAGTGGACTGGGGTGTGGTCTGGCTGTATGCCGGTGCCATAATATTCGGAAGAACACTGGATTCAACAGGTGCTGCCTATTGGCTGGCCAGGTCAGTCATAGACTTTTTATCGCAATTCGGCATGGAAGCAGGTCTCCCTTTAATGATGGTCAGTAACGGGTTGACCTCCATTCTCACCAATCTTATGGCAGACGGACCTGCCGCAGCTTCTGTGGGACCCATTGCATTGAACATGGCAGGCATGGTTCATCCAGGAACCACTTATCTGCCCTTTATGGCCATGGCAACCGCTATTTCATCCTCATTTGCCTATTGCCTGATTATTGGCACACCGCCCAATGCAATTGTTTACGCCAGCGGTTACCTGGAGCCCAAAGATTATTTAAGGGTAGGTATCCCCATGTTTTTCTTTGCCAATGTTATTTTACTCCTTTTGACCGGAGTTTACTGGTCTTTCAGGGGTTTTGGCATAATGCCGGTGTTTTAACAATATTGTAAAGGGAGTACTGCCATGGATGATATCCAGAAAATAAAAAGTAAAGAAGTAAAAAAAACTGAAGTAAAAAAGATAATACTGGAAAATGGGAAATTTTTTTTCACCAGGGAAACAGAGCGGAAATTCTTTTTTTTCATGACCCTGTTCATGCTTTTAATGGGTGTGTTCGTAAAGCTGGTATGATCGGTAGAAGCCCCTGGGAACAAGGTAGATGATAGATACTAACAAAGATAGTCAAAGGAGAGCGTGGTGATGTTGGAATCCACTTTAAAAAGCGGGCAGTTTTATGCTTATTCCATGATCCAGCTTTTGATTGAACCCGGGCTGTTTTTTAAGGAACTTTCCGGAAGAACCAGTTTGGGCCGCGCCCTGGGATTTATGGTGATCTGCAGCTCCTTCTTTGCAATTGCAAGTCTTTTAACCGGGTCTTATTCCAGGCCTGCCACGATAATGGGAATCATTTATTTTGTGAATGCCTCGGGGATGATTTTGATTGCATCATGCCTGGGGTATACGGCAATGGTCATGATCCTGGGGAAACGTACTTCTTTTGCAATCGTTTTCAGTGTATATGCCTTTTCTGCCGGGATAACTCTTTTTTTGTCATGGCTGCCTTTTCTCTTATATTTTACTGAACCGTGGAAATGGTGGCTGATATACACAGGGTTTAAAAATGCCTGTAACGTCAGCTGGAAACAGGCATTACTGATTCTGGTGATTTCCATGACTATTCAGTTTTTTCTCATGTATTCAGCCTTAATGGCCTTTGCCAGGTAACAGTATAAAATTTAAAATATTAATTAAACCAAATGCATGGTGCATATGAATTGGGAGACAAATCAGATGACAAAACAAATAAAAGTATTGATGGTGGATGATGAAAAAAGGTTCCGGGAAACCACAAAAAAAATATTGAACAAAAAAGGATTTGACACCATCCTTGCTGAAAGTGGCGAAGACGCTCTTGTAAAAATAGGACAGGGCCCGGATGTGGTTATTCTGGATATCAAAATGCCCGGAATTGATGGCCACCAGGCCCTGGCAGAAATAAAAAAACGCAAACCAGATCTCCCTGTCATCATGCTGACCGGTCACGGGGATGCCCTTTCAGCAAAGGAAGCCCTGGTTGAAGGGGCCTTTGATTATCTGAGCAAACCCTGCGATATTGACCTTTTAACAGAAAAAATAAAGGAAGCCTGCCATTTAGGCGATAAATTGTCTGACAAGGAAGAAAGGCGGGTTGCAGGGGCAATGATCCCCATTGAAGAGTATACAATGATCAATGAGGGCAAAACCATTCAGGATGCAATTAAGGAACTGAAAAAATCCTTTATTGCAAAAATGGCAACAGACCGGTTGATGGAAACGGGTCATCGGTCCATTCTTGTGAAGGGTCATGATGATAAGGTAAAAGGGATTTTAACCATCCGGGATTTGCTGGAAGTGGTCATGCCTGCATATCTTTCCGCACCCAAGCCATTTTTAGCAGACAGTATCGAATATTCCCCCATGTTCTGGAGCGGCATGTTTAAAAAAGGAATTCAGGATGTTAAAAATAAATGCATCAATGATGTCATGTCCCCTTCTCCCATTTCCATTGACGGCAGATCCAACCTTATGGAAGCTGCATATCTCATGATTCACAAGAGTGAGAGACGTCTTCTTGTCACATTGTTTGACAGAACAGTGGGTGTGATAAGGGAGCAGGACCTGTTTTTTGCAATGGAAAAGATTTTGAATTCATAATATAGTGATTTTGGTGTTTGTATAAAATTAACATAGGAGACACAGAATGTATTTTCCCATTGCCGAAATCCATGCCAATCCTTATATTATTTTTTTTACGGCACTGGTTGTTTCTTTTTTCACTTCCATGGGAGGTGTTTCAGGAGCTTTTTTGCTGCTTCCCTTCCAGATGAGCGTTCTGGGGTATACCACTCCCTCTGTTTCCGCCACCAATCATGTTTTTAATATAGTTGCTATACCTAGTGGTGTGTATCGATATATCAAAGAAAAACGGATGCTCTGGCCCCTGGCCAGGGAAATTATTATCGGTACCCTGCCCGGGGTTTTTATCGGTGCCTGGATACGTATTGAGTATCTGCCTGATCCAAAAAATTTTAAAATGTTTGCAGGACTTGTCCTGCTTTATATCGGGTGGAAGCTTTTAAAAGATATGATAAAAGGTATAAGAAATAAAAAGGGAAAAAACCACCAGGCCACTGCAATGGATTTTCACAGTCTTGTTGTAACTGAGTCTTCCTTTAGAAAGGTTTCCTTTACATACAGGGGGGAATTACACTCCTATAAACCTTTAACCATTTATAGTATCTGTTTCCTGGTGGGGATAATCGGCGGCATATACGGCATCGGAGGCGGCTCCATAGTCGCCCCCATACTGGTCACCATCATTGGACTGCCCGTGCACGTGATTGCAGGGGCAGCCCTTTTGGGTACTTTTGCTACATCTGTTTCCGGAGTAATTTTCTATCATTTTCTGGCCAGCCTATACCCACAAATGGCTGTGTCTCCTGACTGGGTGCTTGGTGCTTTATTCGGTTTTGGCGGTTTTATGGGCATGTACCTGGGCGCAAGGGCACAAAAATATGTTCAACCCGTATATATCAAAGGGATTTTAACCTGTTGTATTCTGTTCATTGCCTTTAAATATATTTTAGTTTTTTT
>JAOZST010000070.1:0-14986 GCA_029939535.1 Desulfobacteraceae bacterium
CACCAGTTTTGGAAAAGTTACTGGGGATACACCAAACATTTTCATATCTTGACAAAAATCAAGTTCCTATTTATTAATATGTCTGATAAAAAGGGCAAAATAATATTTAATCATAATAATTCTTTTAAGGAGCTTCCCTGCTTTTTTTAAGGGGGGGGCAACCAATTAAAAATCGTGAGTAAGGTTAATTTTTTTATTGTAGGCGCGCCCAAGTCAGGAACCACAGCATTATATACATATCTTTCAACCCACCCGGATATCTTTTTCCCAAGCCATAAAGAACCAAACTTTTTTGCGAAAGACTACCCCAATATCGGTGGCAGGCTTAAAACAAAAACAGAATATGAAAAACTGTTTGCCAACCATCGGCAAACGCTTGCAGGAGATGCTTCGGTCTGCTACCTGGCATCTGACGTGGCTCCTGAGGCAATACGAAACTACAACCCCCACTCAAAAATCATCATTATGCTCAGAAATCCTGTTGACCTATTTCTTTCGGAGCATTCTCAGTTGCTCTATTCATTCTATGAAAATATCGAAGACCCATATGAAGCCTGGCTACTACAAAATTTGAGGAAAAGAGGAGAACACATTCCCGCTTCATGCCGAGAACCCCAAACACTGCAATACAGAAAAGTATGTGTATTAGGAAAAAATTTAAAAAAATACAGAAAATTCTTTGGTGAAAATATGATTTTCACCATATTTTTCGAAGATTTTGTCTGTTCACCTAAAACAATTTATCAAAATGTTCTGAATTTTCTTGACCTTGATGATGACGGGCGAAAAGACTTTCCAAGAGTGAATGAGGCCAAATATCACAAACGCAACTGGTTATCTAAATGGCTGATTTCACCACCTGGTATTTTGGGAACGGCCCATGCTAAAATACGCCGGCATGTTGCAACCAGCCATTCAAATTTCATAAAATCTGTTGAAAATACTGCAAGAAAATTAACAGCCCGAAACAGTATTAAAAAAACATCGCACCGCCTGTCACAAGAAGAGTTCCAAGTAATAATATCAGAACTCCAGGATGACATTGACTTACTTGCTTCTATGACCGGACGTGAATTATCTCACTGGAAGACAAACACACCATGAAAAGACAGGCACTGATCCATTATGGTGGCTATCTATTAAGCTCAATAGGTGCATTATTTGGTGTTTCCTTACTATCACATATTGTAACAACCGATATGTATGGAACAATAGCACTTTATATTGCCATTGCCACACTTTTTCAAACAATAGTAAGAGAAGCATTGAGCAATGCCCTGATGAGACATGCTTTCGAAATTCAGCAAAATAAATTTATAGCAATAAGGCTGATTAAGAATGCACGATTTCCGATAATAATCTGCTATAGTTTAATTTGTCTGCTCTGCTATTTTTGGATTAATCCTGAGAGTTCTGCAGAACTTATTTTAAGTTTTCTTTTAATTTTATTACTTGGCTGTGCAGTGGTGGGAGAAGCTTTTTTATCGGCAGTATTAAAAAGAGGCGCATATGCAATACACCTTAACACGATTCAGTGGCTGAGATTTCCTTTAGCAGCGCTTTTCTTCACTTATTTCAGATCCACCACTTCATCCATCCTCCTAGGATTTATTCTGGCTTTTCTAATGGCAACATTTTTTGACTTCATTATATGGAAAAGCATAACGCCATTCAACCTCAAACAAAATATTACCCCATCACATTTTAATATTTTCAAAGGCTACACACCAATATTAATCGGTTTTTTTGTTTGGTTTACAACTTTTTACGACCGGCTTGCCATTGAAAAAATTCATGGTGAGGATATGTTAGGTATTTATTTTGTTTTGGTACAGATCGCATATATGCCGGTAATTGTTCTTATGCGTGCCAGTGCAAATTTTCTTTTTCCGCTTTTTTATAACCAGACTAAAAAAACGATTAATACAAAAATTATCGTCAGTACCACCTCACTGTTCTTCTCTGTCTGGTTATTTTTACAGTTTGCGCATCAATGGATTTTCTCCTGGCTGGTGGGTGAACAATACCGCCAGTATTCATGGCTTTTACCCTGGCTTTTTTTAGCTGCGGTTGTAAATGCCATTGCATATTTATTCCAGGCAAAATTTTACCAGGCCCACATAATGAAAACATTATTATTAATAAAAGGACTGACAGCTTTTTTCTACTTTTGTACTGTCACTTTATTGGCCTGGTTATACGCAATTGAAGGACTTGTTTTTGCCAATGTGTTCACCTCAATATTCCTTATGGTACTGAGTTTTTATTTTGGAAGGAATAAAAATCCACACAAAAGGGTTTAACCCTTTGTCCAGTTTTTTTAGGGAAGGTTTAGAATCAATCAATTTATCCTATCCACAGGCTTTTCCCATAACCTTTTTCACCTGATGAATTACCAGGCGAATTGCCTTTGTATCCAGGGTTGGATGTACCATGAACATCATTGAGGTTTCACCCAATTGCTTTGCCACGGGAAGGCGGAAGGCAACTGGTTGACCGTTCTCTGGTCCGTTGATTTTATGGGAACATTGTTCAAATGCTTTTTCAAGATAAATTTCAGGGCAGATACCTGTGTTGCACGGAATTCCCTCATTGTTTAAGGTTTCTAATACAGTAGACCGGTCCCAGCCTTGTTTAAGTTCTTCCTGATTAATAAAAACATAATATTTATAATAGGAATGATAGACCCCATCACCCGGTATGGTTGTACTCAACCCAGGGATATCATCAAATGCCCGGTTAAATAGATCTGCAAATTTCCTCCTTTTTTTAACCTGTTCATCAAGTTTTTTCAACTGAATCCTTCCCAGGGCCGCCTGGATTTCAGTCATTCTGCAATTGGTTCCAAAGCTATCTGCCAGCCATTTGAACCCAGGATCATGATTTTCAGAAATCACTTTGGTATAATTTTTCCCATGATCCTTATAGCTCCACACTCTTTCCCATATTTCCCTGTTATTTGTCACCAGCATACCGCCCTCTCCGCCGGTGGTCATTATTTTGTCCTGGCAGAAAGAAAAAATGGCGCAGTCCCCGAAACTTCCGACTTTTTTCCCTTTATACATAGCCCCATGGGATTGTGCGCAGTCTTCAATTAACACAATGCCCTTTTGCCGGCAAAAAAATGAAATTTTATCCAATTCACAGGGCCATCCCGCCAGGTTAACGGCTATGACAGCCTTTGTTCTGGAAGTGACTGCATTGGAAATATTCTCCAAAGTCATGTTCTGACTGACAGGGTCCACATCCACAAAAACAGGAACTGCCCCCCTTAAGGCGACACAACTGACAGAGGCAATAAATGATCGCGGGGTTACAATTACCTCATCGCCATTTCCAATATTAAATGCAGCAAGGGCCAGATCAAGGGCAAGACTACCATTGGCAAGGGCAATTGAATAATCAATGCCTAAATATTGGGCAAACTCTTTTTCAAAGGCATTGATCTCATTTCCTGTCCATTGATTTACCCTGCCTGACCTGAGCACTTTTGTTACAGCTTCTATCTCGTCATCCTCAAAATATGGCCATGGTGCAAAATTCATTTTATTTTTCCACCTTTTTAAGTATTTTGATCGGTGTACCACAGGCAAGAACATTATCTGGAATGTCCCTGTTCACAAAGCTGTGGGCCCCGATGACTGCATTCCTGCCGATTGTCACGCCTGGCATTACAGAGCTGTGGGTGCCGATACGACAATTTTTCTTTAACGTGACTTTTCCTTTTTTATTATCGATTGTGGAAACAGAATAAATGGAACAATGGGAACCGATCTGGACATAATCCTCAATTTCAACTTCATATCGGGCATTAATATAGGAAAAAGCGCCAATATCTGTCTTGTAACCCAGTTTCAATCCAGCAGAGTATTGCACAACCCAATTATAACGGGTTGGCTTGCCATCAATGATTTCAGGAAACTCCCATTCAGTGAACCTATCTTTCATGATCTGTATCCCCCATGAATTCTTCTGCTGTAACATGCCCTTCCTGGTGTACACCTTCCCGCTTATACACCTGGACAATCGTCAATATTAATATTTTTACATCAAGCATGAAACTCTGGTTATCAACATACCAGACATCCAGTTTAAATTTTTCCGGCCAGGAGATTGAATTACGGCCGTTTATCTGGGCCCAGCCGGTAATTCCCGGCTTAACATCATGCCGTCGGGCCTGGTCCGTCGAATATCTTTTCAAATATTGCATCAAAAGAGGCCTTGGCCCCACAAGGCTCATGTCTCCTTTTAAAACATTGATCAGTTCCGGCAATTCATCCAGGCTCAATTTTCTTAACAAGGCCCCAAACCGAGTCATTCTGAATGCATCCGGTAAAAGTATCCCGTTATCATCCCTTTCATCTGTAAGTGTACGGAATTTATACATGAGGAACGGAATTCCGTTTAACCCAGGCCTTGTCTGCCTGAACAATACAGGGGAGCCCAATTTAATCCGAACCAATACGCCAATTACAGTAATCAGGGGCATTAACACAATAAATAAAATAAGGGCGATGGAAAAATCAAAAAATTTTTTCATATTATTTTGATTTGCCCCCAGAGGAGCCAGGAGATGAGTCACCAGATGAGCCAGGAGAATATTCCGGGATAATTTTTTTTAACACTGCCCTGATATTATTAGAATTTCTATTTTGAGCCTCCTTTTTCAAATTTTCAAGCTCTCTATCCAATGTGTCCATCACAATACCGCAGCTGTTAAGCACCATAATCTTGCGATGTCCTGTGGGAACAATATTCTCCTGATCCGTTATCAACTCTTCATACAACTTTTCACCCGGCCTCAATCCTGTGTACTCAATCTTGATATCAACCCCGGGTTCAAATCCTGAAAACCTTATCAAATCCCTTGCCATACTGTCTATTTTGACAGGTTTTCCCATCTCAAGGATGAAAATTTCACCGCCCTTTCCCATGGAACCTGCCTGGAGTATCAATTGGCAGGCCTCGGGAATCAGCATAAAATATCTGATTATATCTGGATGGGTAACGGTTACCGGTCCTCCCTCATTGATCTGTTTCTTAAAAACAGGAATGACACTGCCGACACTGCCGATCACATTTCCAAATCGTACCGTGATAAAATTTGTTTTTGACCCTTGTGTATTATTCATGTTCTGGACCAGAATTTCAGCGATCCGTTTACTGGTGCCCATGACATTGGTGGGGTTTACTGCTTTATCAGTGGAAACAAAAACAAATTTTTCACATTTGAATTTATGGGTAACTTCAACAAGGTTCTCAGTCCCTGCAATATTGTTTTCCACTGCTTTCCAGGGGTGTTTTTCCAACATGGGAACATGCTTGTATGCTGCAGCATGGAATACAATATCAGGTTGAAACTCTTCAAATACTTTATTCAACTCAGTCTTATTCTGGATATCTCCTAGAACCGGTATGACCTCAACATCGGAAAAATTTTTTATAAGCTCAAGATCAATCTCATAAAGGGGACTTTCCGCCCTTTCAAAAAGGATAATTTTTTCAGGAGAATATCTACAGATCTGCCGGCATAGCTCTGTCCCTATGGATCCACCAGCCCCAGTGACAAGCACCCGTTTACTGCCAAGGTATTTTCCAATTTCCGCCTTATTCAGCTTAACCGGCTCCCTGCCCAAAAGGTCTCTATATTCAACATTTCTGATGGAGTTAATATTTATTTTTCCATCAATCACTTCTCCCATATTGGGAATAGTTTTAAAATTAATGTCTGCTTTTTTGCATGCCCCCACAATATTTCTCATCCGTTCCGAACTTGCATTGGAAATTGCAATAATTACCTCATCCACATCTGTGGATTTCACCGTATGTTCAATTTTATCAATCACATTTAACACAGATACCCCATGAATCTTTCTTCCGATTTTAGAAATATCATCATCCAGAAATCCGATCACATGGGATTGTACATAAGGATTCTCAATAAATTCCCGGCATATTTTCTGACCACTATCGCCAGCACCAACTATAATTACCCCCTTGCCCTTCCTTGGCCCGCTTTTAAAAATTTTCAAGAAGGAATTGAACACTGCACGAAAACCAATATCTTCTGTAAACTCTTCAAAGCACAGCCTGGTAATAATTCTAACACTGAGAATGAATATGAGGGTGAGGCACCAGTCAATGATAAAAACAGACCTTGATACCATTTCAAACCTGTTTTTAAAAAGAATAAAGACAACCAGTCCAAAGGTCGCTACTGTGCACGCTTTGACAATGTTTATCAAATCGTTAAGGCTTGTATACCGCCACATGCCTTTATATGAATCAAAAAAATAAAAGCAGACCAATTTTCCACACAGGACAAATGGAAGCATTTGAATAAATCCTTCCATGGCCCAATCCGGCAGAACAAAGTCAAACCGGATCAAATGTGCCAGATAAAAAGAAGTGCACAATAAAGCAATATCTAATAGAGCGATTATAAACAGGTTTCTGGTCAGGCGTACTTTCACTTTACGGAAACCTTCTTACGGATAATGATTGAAAACCAGATAAATAGCAGGCTGTAAACCAGGTAGAAGAACAATATAAAATAGATACCCATTGGCTTTATAAATATAACAGACAAACCTATCATCATCTGTGCAAGCCCATAACCTAAAGAGACTTTCCAATGGCTGATTCCCACTTCATTTGCCAGCAACTGATAAATATGTTTTCGATGGGCTATGATCAAAGAATCACCATCTTTAATTCTCACAACCATTGTAGAAAGCTCGTCCAAATAAAATGGGGCTATAAATCCGGCCATCAAAATAAAATCAGTCATGTTTTCTGACAATGCTATGACCAGACAGGCAAACACAAAACCTAACAATATGCTTCCAATGTCTCCTATAAATACTCTTGCTTTGGGCATATTAAAACAGAGGAAACCAAGGCAGGCAAAAGCCATGACCAGGCATAAAGCAGTATAATCATTATCTATTCCTGGAATATGGTTGTAAAAGGAAAGCAGCGAAAACCCCACAACCCCGGTAATCCCGGCAATACCATCTATTCCGTCCATGAAATTATAATAATTAGAAGTTCCCACTATAAAAACAGATATGGGAACTATCAAAAAATAATTGCCCAGGGAAACCTGTTTTGAATATAGAAAAAAGGCCAAAAAAAACATACTGCAGCCAAACTGAAGAACAAGTCTTTCTTTGACAGAAAGACGATGTTTATCCCCTCCCCACAGACCGGTCAAAGCGATAACCAAAGAAGGGAACCAGATACTTACAGGAATTGACAAGACCAGGCTTGCCCAAATAAAAGCGAATAAAACACCTATCCCACCACCCCTTGGGATAATTTCTTCGTGGGAACTCCTGTTATTGGGAATATCATTTATTCCTATCCTGCCACCAAATCTCATTGCAAGGAAAGCACCCAATCCCCCCATAAAAAAACCAATTATATACAAATTTATATTCATCCCCATTATTTAACAAAAAAGCCAGTGACTTCCGGTAAACCCGAAGGCTTATGTCCTTGCTATATGGATAGCACTCTTCCCTTTTATATATCCTGCAACATGCGATACCCCGTCTGCTTGCTCCTTTCAGAAAGGGTGTTGGAATAATTGGCGCAGCTTGCTGAAATATTTTGAAAATATTTTTACCATGTTTGTATCAATATTATTTTCTTTACACGCTTTTAAAATTTCTTTATTTAAAATCCAATTGCTTTTTATATTACGGGTACTGACCCCGCCGGTCCGCATTTTTACCAGGATTTTGGAAATGCAGTGATAGGAAATTCCATGGATTTTTAAAAATCTCAACAATAATTCAAAATCCGCAGCAATCCTATAATCAGCCTTATAAAGCCCAAAGTTCAAATAACACTTCCGCAAAACAAAAAATGCCGGATGGGCCGGCATCATTCCAAACGCAAACATATTGGGTTGAAATCCCCTGGAGGAATAAAACCGTACGGTCTTGTTCAAATTATCGGGAGCTACATACACAAGGTTACCACAGATAGCACTCACTCCTTTTTCTTCAAAGGCATAGACAACTTCGGAGATGCAGGATCTGTCAAAATAAATATCATCGGCATTCAATATACCAATGACATCACCTGTTGCAAGCTTTATTCCTTTGTTCATGGCATCGTAGATGCCATTGTCCGGTTCTGAAATATAATATTGTATTATGGTGCCGTGCTTTTTAACAATATCCATGGTCTTATCTGTAGACCCACCATCAATCACAATGTGTTCTATACTGGAATAGTCCTGGGATGCAACCGATAATATTGTGTCTTCTATTGTAGTCTCACAATTATATGACACTGTAATAATGGAAACCTTCATCTTTTAATATAAACAGATCTCAGTGTTTCAGGCGGTTTATAGCCGGATTCAAGCATTCGAGTATTATCAAAAATCAAACTTTTAGCAAGTTTATCATAAAATGAATGAATCCATTGAGACTTACGCTTCATAATTTTCCCAGCGATACGGGTTCCTGCCCAGACCAGCCACAGAGGAATTGTCACAACCCATCTGTTTGGATGATATCCGGATTGTTTAAACGTTTCGATTATCTCATTAAAAGCACATGGGAACTGATCACAAATATTCAAAATATTACAAAATCTATTTCCTAAATTACCCTCTACTCTATGAGCAATGAAGCCCACAAGATTTTCCCTGGCAAGCACAGACACTTTCTGACAACCAGATCCAAATCTCATATAAAATAATTCTTTAGGCGCCAACACTCTTTTTTCAAGATTCAAACTCCAAGAGATATCATAAACAGGGGCCAGTCTTAAAATATCCAATTTATTAACCCGAGATTGATTGAAAAGCCGTGTTAAACTTTTTTCGGCTTTCAGCTTGCTGACACCATAATCGCTTGTAGGAAAACATTCATCATTTTCTTTCACCTCTTTTCCAATATGCTTTTCACCGTATACAGAAATAGACGAAAGAAAAATAAAATAAACCTTTTGATTAACTTTTGCGGCTTCCATGCATAACTTTTTTGCAGCCAGGTTATTTAATTGATCATAATCATCAACACTCAAACTGTTTTTGAACTTCTGATGGGCAATACCAGCGCAATGGACAACAATATCGGGCCTGTATTTATGTAAAACAGACCGAATATCATCTTGATTCAGAATGCATCCTATTGCAGGTGTCACACCGGCAATTGAATAAAAATTTCTATCAAATCCAATCACATGATGCTTCAAAGTCAAATTCCGGCAGATTGCCCGACCGATAAATCCTGAGGCCCCTGTCACAAGAATCGTTTTCATTTTTTCAACTGATATTTCCAGAAATTCAGAAATGTGTGTTTAGAATTTTGCATGATATAATTTCCTTTGTTCTTTGTAATATCAGAGATGAAAATCCATCCCATGGATTTTTTATGTGTAAAGTGTTTCAATCTTTTTTATTGCTTTTGCAAATTGATACTTTGCCAGGTATTCAGTCGCAAGCCGAACTTCTTTTGGAAGTGTTTTTATATAGTCCCTGGTAAAATTTGAAGAGAGTTTTTTAAAAGAACGAAATGCCAAGACGACCGTATTCTCTTCAGTGATTCCATCATTACTGTATTCTACCATACTTTTAAGAATCCATGCCAATGCCCGTGGAAGATAAATAAGCCCATTTTCATTGTTCAAAGGGTCATGCTCCGTGAAAAAATGTCCTCTCTCTACTAAAAATTCCGTAATATCTGCAAATGCAAGCAGCTTATCCTTGAGAACAACGATATCCATTCCCTGCATTATAGATTGAGAATCAACATTCCCGGCACGTTGCCTGTAAAAGTAGGTAATATCATTTGTGGTAGAAATTTTAGCACCGGAAAGATACCACTTATACGTAAGCATATCTTCAAATCTTCTGGGTTCCGGGCTGAAGATCAAATTATGCTGATTTATAAAATCAATTTTAATCAATTTATTACAAGAAATAATAGATCGACCTAGCACCGGCGTGTCGAAGATGGTCACTGCCTTAAATTTTTCTTTCATATAGGCAGCATGATTTGCAGGGTGAGCTCTTCCATCTTCATCCCAACACTTTAACACCCCCCCTAGGGCAATATCAACATTGTCTTGTTGGGCGAGATCACATAAAGATTTCAGTGCATGAGGTGAAATCCAATCATCGGAATCAAGAAAAAAAAGATATTCTCCCCTGGCAGATTCAATGCCGGTATTTCTGGCACTGGGCAATCCAAGATTTTCCTTATGATGAAGCAAGGTAAACCGACTGTCATTACGGCTATATTCCTCGAAGATTCTTGAAGAATTATCTTGAGATTTATCGTCAACTCCCAGCACTTCGAAATTAGTATAATTCTGGGCAACTATGGAATCCATACACTGCCCTAAATACCTTTCAACATTATACACAGGAACAATGATAGATATCAGCGGTCCCACAATTGCCTCCTCAGTCCGACAAAAAAAATGTGACTAAACATTAATATCCCTTGCTATCGTATTATAAATTAATGACACATCATCATTTTTTAACATCGATACATAATCAATATATTCTGACGGAAAAAATTTTTTCCTGGACCATGGCTGGGTATCAGGATTTTTAAAATAACCCAGATCTGCATTTTTAAATATCAACTTTATATAAACAAGGACTGATTTTGCCTGCTCTTCTTCTAAATGTTTTACTGCATTAATGGAGTGCGTCATAAGGCTTGAAAAATGAATCATAAAATACTGGGCTTGCTTATGATGATTTTGAATCAACTGATAAATATAAAAATTACCCATTGACCATCCAATGAGAAAATCAAGTGTCGGTGTTTTGCTCTTCTGCTCTTCACCAATTCTATAGTAGTACACAACATCACTATAAAGACTAACATTGCCTGCATTCAAAAAACATCGACACAAAAAAAATGGATCTTCATTTCTAAGATTTGCAGGGAAAATAATACAATTGTCTTTTATGAAATCAGCACGATACATATTTGCGGTAAAATACCAATAATACCACAATGATTCTTCATTGAACCAGGTTACAGCATCTATGGATTCGGTATGAAGCAAGTGCTCTGCGGCAAGGGTGCACAGTGTTCCATCATTTTTCACACCCGTGATTTTCCCTCTGACAATATCGCTGTTTTGAGCTTCGGCAATTTCAACCATGGACTCAATCGCATTCTCTGCAATAATATCATCGGCATCTAAAAAGAATAAATACTCCCCGGTTGAACGTTGAATACCTAAGTTCCTGGATACGCTTGCGCCGCTATTGATTTCATTGGAGTAAACCTTTACACGAGAATCACTGCTTGCAATCTTTTGCAGTATTTGCATACTTTCATCAGTGGACTTATCATCGATACAGACTATTTCCAATTTTTCATACCCTGAAGAGAGCAGCGATTCCAGGCAGGAACCTAAAAACCCGGCCTTATTGTAAACAGGAATGATAACAGAAACCCTTGGCCACTTCATACGCACTTTTTGAGGGGCTTTAAATTCCTTTTGGGAGACCATAGTCTCCTTTGGGGGGGCATTTGCCACGTATCTACCAAATATGAGGTCTATCTTCTTTTTCAAGGCCAACTCAACGTGATCTTTTTCAAAACGACTGAAGGCGGAAACAATTGTATTACCAATTTTCCATCGACGTGAGCCAAATACATCTGCAAAGTATTTTCTTGCCTGCTGCATTAAGGTCAGAAAAAAATAAAAATCCTGCTCAGCATTTCGCCCTGCCGGTGACAACAGGTAGTCTCTATGCAGCATGAAAATATGCTTCAGGCGATCTATGGACAAAACCGGCCTGCTTTGAAGTGACAGCAGCAGCTTGGCATTGCCGAGCAGATTCCCCACCTGCAGACGTTTAGAGCCCTTCACCACATGATATATTTTTTCAAGTTCATACAATCCTGCATTAAACCCCTTGGCCTTCTGAGCATATTCCTGCCCGACACTAATGTGAGCCATACCGCTCTGGGCCTTTGAGGACAATTTATTCAACTGCCTTGTTATCCTTGCAAAACTATCCCTGTAGTTAGGTTCGTAATCACTGGATTGCTGCTTTAACACCCTGTTTTCTTTCAAATGTCATCCTTATCGTTGATAGTGCTGCTATCCGCAGTCATTTTGCGAATGCCCCTGGTGACATTATCCACCCATTCACCAATTGTATGCTTCTGGATTATATCCAATGATATCCTTGCCATATCCCTTCTAATTTCCGAATTTTCGTATAGACTGACCAATCCTGATGTCAAGCTTCTGGAATCTCCGGCCCGAAACACAATACCGTTTTTTCCATGATGTACCAAAACCTTTTGTGCGCCGACTCTATCGGAGACAACAACCGGTAGGCCAGCCTCCATTGCTTCATTCACTACCAATCCCCATGCTTCACTAAGACTTGGAAGAATAAAAATATCTGCAGCAATATATCTTCTGGTAAGATCTGCCCCCTCAAGGAATTCTGTAAACTCTACATTCAAATTCCTGCTTTCCGCCTTGGCTTTCAAATCGTCTCCACAGGGTCCCGTACCGACAAATACTGTTCGTACATGTATATTCCTATCCTTCAAATCTTCCAGTGAATCCAAAAGAGTATATAATCCCTTTTCTTGTGAGAATCTGCCAACATACAAAAGTACGAATTCACTGCCCCACCCCAACTCATCTCTGATGGCATCTCTCCCCCGGGTTGATTGAAGATTTTCCAATTGAAATAATTTGGGCGCTGGATTCCCAACAATATGGATTTTTTTCTGATTCTTACAATAGTTGCAAACATACTCTTTTTGATCTATTCCAGTTGCAAGAGCACCAATGGCAGCACCATATACAAACTTTTTTACTTTTTCTCTAAATAAAGAAAAAGACCGTGTTTCATATTTGTGATTGGGCGAGAACACACAGAATTTCTTTTTCAGCAAAACACATAGAAATGCTGCTGAAACATAATCTGGATCACCATAGGGCATTATCAATAAATCAAATGCTCCTCTCACAAGGGCCCATGGCATGGGAATACGGCAATTTACTTTAGAGTAGCCGGATATTGTTTTCTCTTTCCGGACAATCTGATATGTAAATTTCCAGTTCTTTTTTCCCGATGTACTTGGAAGAAACTCACTTTCACTGGAAAGAAATACAACTTCCAAGTGTATGCCCTCTTGATCTGCCAAAGCATTATACCGTTCCACCCAATATGGCACAGGCCACCATGTTGCCCACCGTATTTTTATTCCCTCCCCTTTATTCAACACCAATAATTCTCCAAAATTGCAAAAATTTAAAAAGAGACTGGGAAATATTCCGAATTTTCTAATTTCCATTTTTGAGGATCATTACAAAATTCCAGGTAGGCCTTTAAAACAGAATTTGATTCCCCCTGCATCACGACCCTTCCTTTTTCCAACCACAAGACGTTATTGCATAATTTTCTCAACTGGGCCGGACTATGGGAGATGATAATGGCACACTTGGCTGACGACTGTAAATTTTCCATTCTATCCATGGCTTTCTTCTTAAAAACATCATCTCCAGTTGCCAGCACCTCATCTAAAATTAAAATATCCGGGCGGATAGCCGTTGCAATGGAAAAAGCCAATCGACTTCTCATGCCACTGGAATAGGTACGAACCGGTTGATCCATAAAATCACCAATGTCTGCAAAATCTTCAATGTCTTTCATTTTTTTTCGAATCTCTGAGAACTTAAATCCTAACAGGCTGCCGCTGATGTACACATTTTCCCTGCCGGAAAGTTGATTTTGAAACCCAACACCCAAAGCCAGAAGCTGCACCTTGCCGTTGACTTTAATTTTTCCTTTTTCAGGAAGATATATCTGTGTACATATAAGGGACAATGTGCTTTTACCGGAACCGTTCCGACCAATGATTCCGAGATATTCTCCTTTCCGGACTGTAAAGGAAACGTCTTTTAAAGCCCAGAAAATTCGATCTTTTTTTCTCATATTAAAGAGTAAATCAAAAAGGGATGAATGTTTTCGAAAACATAAACCTACATTCTCAAATGAAACCATGGTGCCTGTATTGTCTGAAAAGGACTCTGAAGATAATTGGGTCATTAATATAAATTAACCTGACTTGTGTATTAAATCATTTTGGGAATATAGGGTGACATGTGACGAAAAAATACCAATCCTAGCTGCATGGCAAAAAGAGTAACTGCAAACGTAATAAAAATCGGGGGAAAATTAAACATATGCCCGTCTAACAGCAGGTCTCGCACGGCTGTGATAAAAGGAACCATTGGATTTAAGGAATAGATCGTTTTTGCTAAATCCGGTATTCTTTGGGAATCATAAATTTTATCGGGAGAATAAAGAATCGGACTTAAAAAAAAACCAAAGCGCAGGGCATAATCCACTATTTTTCCAGTATCTCTTATATAACCTTCAAATATCGAAAGATATAAACCAGCGGTAAATGTCATCATGATCATAAGAAGTGCGAGAATAAAAACTCCCAGGGTATGCAACCCAGCTGACGGAAAATTCCAGATCATAATGATCACCAGGCCAATCATATAAAAAAATGCCTGAACCACGGGAGGAACAATCAAATAAATCACCATGGGCAATGAGGCCTGTTTGATCAAACCTATATTGCTGATAAGCGCATTTGTACAAATGCCTATTGACCGGGCAAAAGACTGCCAGGTGACAATACCGCATAGAGCAAATAAATGATAATTGGGCCCCCCCCTGTCAAAAATAACCTTAACCACAAAATAATAAATAATCATGAGCAGTAAGGGATCGAATATCCACCACAGAATCCCTAATCGGGTGCTGGCAACCGTAACTTTGATATTTACATAAAATTGACTGTATATTGCATGACGATTATTCCATATATCTTTTGCAGTTCTGATCACTATATTCTCACTTCCCTGAATTATTTTTCCCATTGCCCGACATATAATTATTTTCAAACCTTCCGGGCAAAACATGTGTAAACCATGGGCCAGCAATTTTTTT